>NZ_CP071454.1:1397500-1697500 GCF_017352135.1 Rhizobium lentis | reverse complement strand
CCTATGCCGCCGCCCGCTTCCTCGACTCCATGGCGGCCTACAGCCGTTTCATGTCGGTCGATCCCGAAGCCGACCAGAGCCTGGACTTCCTCTCGAGCCATCCGAATTCCGCCCAGCGCATCGACCTTGCCCGCACCCATGCGCGCGCCTTCGGCCAGGAAGGGTCGGTCGGAGACAAGGGCCGTGACTATTATCTCGACGGCATTGACGGCCTGCTCTACGGCGACAGCCCGGAAGAAGGCTATGTCCGCGGCCAGACCTTCCTGCACGGCGGCCTCGGTATCCGCTTCGATGTCCCGGCCGAGTTTCACATCGACAATAAGGTCGAAGCCGTGATGGCCACCGGCCCGAACGACATCGCCGTCCGCTTCGATGGCGTCGCCGATAACCAGAACCAGAGCCTCACCAACTATATCTCCAGCGGCTGGGTGACCGGCCTCGACCCGTCGACCATTCAGCAGATCACCGTCAACGGCATGGAGGCAGCCACGGCGCGCGCAAGTGCCGACCGCTGGGATTTCGACGTCACCGTCATCCGCAACAATGCGCAGATCTTCCGTTTCCTGACCGCCGTGCCGAAAGGCAGCGATGCCCTCGAGCCGACGGCCAATGTTCTGCGCGCAAGTTTCCGGCGCATGACCCCGGCGGAGGCCACCTCGCTGAAACCGCTGCGCATTCGTGTCGTCACCGTCCGGCCCGGCGAGAACATTTCGACGCTTGCCGCCCGCATGATGGGCACCGACCGCAAGCTCGACCTCTTCAAGCTCATCAACGCCCTGCCCATGGGTGCCGCCGTTTCACCCGGCGATCGCGTCAAGATCATTGCCGAATAAAAGGGGCCCGGCTTACACCGGGCGAGTTTGTGCTGCTGGAGGAAAATGGTCTTGACGGCGCCGCGCGTGTTCGAGGACGCGCCGGGCAACGTCTGTTAGGCGTAGGCCGCCATGTGCGGGTCGGCGCTGACCAGCGCGCTGCGTAGCTTTTCCATCGCCCGGCTTTCGATCTGGCGCACGCGCTCCTTGGAAATGCCGAGATCGGCGCCGAGCTCTTCCAGCGTGGCGCCGTCTTCCGCCAGGCGCCGGGCGCTGATGATCTTCATTTCGCGTTCGTTGAGATGTTTGAGCGCCGAGGCGAGCCAGACGCGGCGGCGCTCGCCGTCGATCATGTTGGATACCTGCTCGTCCGGCAGAGGATCATCGCTGACGAGGAAATCCATCTTCTCCGCGCTCTCGGCGTCGCCGGAGACCGAAGGCGCCTGAAGCGAAGCGTCGTTGCCGGACAATCTGGCATCCATGGTCTGAACGTCGGCGAGGCTGACGCCGAGGGCCGCGGCGATCTCCTGATGAATGGATTGCAGCGTCAATTGCGTATCGCCCTTGGCGAGCTTGGCGCGCAGGCGACGCAGATTGAAGAACAGCGCCTTTTGCGCCGAGCTCGTGCCGCCACGCACGATCGACCAGTTGCGCAGGATATAGTCCTGGATCGAAGCCCTGATCCACCAGCTGGCATAGGTCGAAAAGCGCACGTCACGTTCCGGTTCGAAACGCGCGGCGGCTTCCAGCAGGCCGACATAGCCCTCTTGCACGAGGTCGCTCATCGGCAGACCGAAATTGCGGAACTTGCCGGCCATGGAAATAACGAGGCGCATATGCGCCATGGCGATCTGGTTGCGCGCACCGCGGTCATCGTGATCTTTCCAGCGGGTGGCGAGATCGTGCTCTTCCTGACGGGCGAGATAGGGGGCGGCCATCGCGATTTTGATCATGCGCCGATCTGCAGACATGTTCTTCATTTCGATCTCCCGAAACAGGCCTTCGCCCTCAAAATGAACAATAAAACTCATCTTCCGGAACATCACTGCCCGGACTGAATGGGGTTCCGAATGCATAAAGACCTCCCCTGGACTTTTCACGGGGAGGCCCTATCTCTCATCAGGTGCCGCTAAGACGGCAGGGTTGGACCTGTTTTTTCACGTTGCCGAATGGGCAATATTGAAAAGGCATGATCCGCTCCTCACGAACATTGATGGAATGGCAGTTCGCCCGACGAGCCAGCGCTCGACGAGCAGTCCGCAATTACATGGGGTAAACGCGGCAGCCGGGAAAAAGTTCCAATAAAAAACCCGGCACGGAGGCCGGGTTTTTTATTGGAAAAACAGGCTTGCCTTATGCGGCTTCGTCCTGCGAATCGTCTTCTTCGATGGTCTTGCCGCGCTTCGGGCCCTTGTTGAGGTTGGTCTCGACGAGGCGAACGGCTTCGGTTTCCGACATCTTGTTGACTGCGGCGATTTCGCGCGCCATGCGATCGAGCGCAGCCTCGTAGAGCTGGCGCTCGGAATAGGACTGCTCGGGCTGGTTTTCTGCGCGATAGAGATCACGCACGACTTCAGCGATGGAAATCAGATCGCCCGAATTGATCTTGGCATCATATTCCTGGGCACGGCGGGACCACATGGTGCGCTTGACGCGCGCCTTGCCCTGCACAACCTTCAAAGCACGATCGACGAAATCCGTTTCCGAAAGCTTGCGCATGCCGATGCTCATCGCCTTCGCGACCGGAACCTTCAGGCGCATCTTGTCTTTCTCGAAATCGATCACGAAAAGTTCGAGCTTCATGCCGGCAACTTCTTGCTCTTCGATAGCGGTGATGGTACCGACGCCGTGAGCGGGGTAGACGATCGATTCACCGGTCTTGAAGCCGTGACGTGCTGTAGAAGGCTTTTTCTGCTGAGTCGTCATTCTATTCAAAAACTCCCTGTTACGCTTCCGGCGGCGGCCGGAGCCGGGTCAGTCAGGCCCGGTTGAGACGGTGGATCCGTCGGGTGACTTCACTCTGGTCCCATCAGGCAAAAGCAAAGACTTCTTGCGCGCGATCTTGGGACCCGGCGCTCAAAGCGTTGATATGTCACGGAAACCGCGTACGGATTTGTTTTGCTTTCGTGATGGTTTTGGGCATGCGTCATGCCACAAATGGAACAGTAGGCGAAACCTATCACAAAAATATGAGGAAATCAATAATTTGGTTCGCATGAGCCATGCGGGCAACACAGATCACCCATATGCCACGCGCAGGATTTAAAACGTTTCACCGCGTTGCCGCCCCGAATCCGGCGGTCAAATCCGGCAGCTGTCTCAATCGCCGGAACCAGGTTTTTCGGAGAAATATTTCTCGAATTTTCCGGTCTGACCGTCCATGTCCTTGGCCTCCGGCAGCGGGTCCTTCTTGACCGTGATATTCGGCCAAATGCTGGCATATTCGGTGTTGATCTTCAGCCACTTGTCCAGGCCCGGCTCGGTATCTGGCTTGATCGCCTCGGCGGGACATTCGGGCTCGCAGACGCCGCAATCGATGCATTCGTCGGGATGGATGACGAGGAAATTCTCGCCTTCATAAAAGCAGTCGACAGGGCAGACTTCCACGCAATCGGTGTATTTGCACTTGATGCAATTGTCGGTCACGACATAGGTCATGAAGAACTCCAGGATTTCCATGCGGTTGGGGCCGGGCAACCTGGAACGTCGCGCCTATCCCCTTGCCGGACGAAAAGCGTGGACAGGCTTGGGAGGCAAGCACGCTTCCGGCAGGTTGTCAGTGACGTATCGGCTTTGGCGCCGGATTTCAAGGACAAACGATCTGCAAATGCCGCTGCCGCAGACAGAGTTTTCTAATCCTCGTCCGACATCAGCCTGTCGATTGCGCGTCTTTCTTTTTTGGTCGGACGACCGGCACCGGTCGCCCGGATCGCCTGCTCGTAGGGCGTGAGACGTTTTGTCTCATCCGGCGGCGGCGACAGGTCCTCGTAGAGCAGGCGGGCCTCCTCGTAGGGACCCCGCCGTTCACCGGCAAGACGGACGATGAGAACGACATCGCGCCGCTCCAAAGTCAGCTCGATACGGTCTCCCGGCTTGATCATCTGGCTCGGATGACTGCAGCGTTCGCCATTGATGCGCACGTGCCCCGACTGGACATGGCTCTGCGCCAGCGAGCGCGACTTAACCATGCGCGTGAAGAACAGCCACTTGTCGATGCGCTGGCGCGAACCGCTTGCCGGCTGTGTCTCCCCGCTCATGATTATTTCTTCATCTGTTCCTTGAGAGCTGCGAGCTTGGCGAAAGGCGAATCCGGATCGATCGGCTTCTCCTTGCGCGGCGGCTTGGCCTCGAAGCGCAGCGGCTGCGCGCCGCGATTATTGTTGCGGTCGTTGCGGTCATTGCGCTCGCCGCGATCCTTGCGGTCGCCCCGATCCTGCCGGTCGCCGCGCGGCTGATCGCCCCGCGGTTGGCTGTCGCGGTCGCCCCTCGCCTGCTGCGGCCGGCCGCCGTCGCGACCGCCGCCGTCCTTGCCGCGGTTGTGGCGATTGTTGTCGCGGCCGTCACCGCCGCGATTGCCGTCGCCGCCTTCACCGGCCGGCCGGCGATTGCGATCACCGCGCTCGTGGTTCTGGCCGCCACGGCGTTCGCCATGCCCGCCGCGCGCCTGGCGCTGATTGTCGTTGCGACCGCCGAGACGCCACAGGAGAACCGGCTTCGGTTCCACCGGCTCGCCGGCTTCCCCCGGTGCGGACACCGTTGCCTCGGACGCGGACACCGCTTCTGCCGGAGCCGGCGCGGCTGCTTCGATCACTTCTGCCGAAGAGTGGGCCGGGACCGTTTCCGCCACGGCTGTTTCGACAGCCGCCTCGGCTGCCGGCGGTTCGGAAGCCGTCTCTTCGGCTGCCGCGTCGGCATCGTCGTGATCGGCATTGTCGGCCGACTCTTCCGCGGGCGTCTGCGCGGCGGCGGCAGGCGCCGAAGCCGCATCCTGCGCGGCGAGGTGCGCCGACGCCTCTTCCGCCTTCACGGCATCGGCGCGATAGCCGAGACCCTTGAGGATTTCTTCCATGTCCTCGAGCGTTGCACCGAGGATCGACAGCATCGCCGTCGTCGTGGTGAAGCGGCGGCCGTCATAGGCACCTTCCGGGCGGTTGGTCTGACCCGGCTTCCATTGCAGCAGCGGGCGGATGATGTCGGCCAGCCGTTCCAGGATGTCGATGCGCACGGCGCGCTTGCCGAGGAAACGGAAGCCGGCGAGCTTGTAGAACATCCGCTCGAAACTCGGATCGGTGACGACCGAGGTGCGGCCGGCGGCAAGCACGGGAATAAGATCGCCGTAGCCCGGCTTGTCGAGACCGTCGTTCTTTAGTGCCCAGAGCAGCGTGATCAGTTCGGCCGGCGCCGGCTTCAGAAGCGCGGGAACGAAGATATGGTAGGCGCCGAAACGCACGCCATAACGGCGCATGGAGGCGCGGGCCTCCTGATCCAGCGACTTCACCTCCTCGGTGACGTCGCGGCGGAAGAGCACGCCGAGATTCTCGACGAGCTGGAAGGCGAGGCCCTTGGCGAGACCCTGCAGGTCCTCGGCGCGCGACAGATCGTCGAGCGGCTTCAATACCGTGCTGATGTGATGATTGACGAAGCGCTCGATGCGGGCGGCAACGTGATCGCGGGCATTGCCCGTCAACTGCTCGTCGGCGAGCAGAATCACGCGCGGACGCATGACGTGATCGCTGCCCGAAAGCCGCGCCACCGGATCGCCCAGCCAACGGATCAACCCATCCGACCCGATGGCCAGGTCGCTGTTGCCGGCAGCATGCATCCGGGCTGCGCGGGCTTCAAATTCAAGCGCGAGCGCCTTCTGCGACGCAGCCTGAACCGCCTTGGCATCCGGTCCGTCCGTTCCCGCCACCGGCGTGAAACGGAATCCGCTCAATTGCCCTACATGATGTCCTTCAACGAAGACATCGCCATTCACACTGATTTCAGCTTCCAGCATCGCATTCTCTCTCAGGCGCTTCATGAGCACAGATGTCCTGCGATCAACAAAGCGTTTCGTCAACCTCTCATGTAACGCATCGGACAATCGATCTTCGATTTCCCGCGTCTTTTCCTGCCAATGTGTCGGATCGGCAAGCCAGCCGGGCCGATTCGAAACGTAGGTCCAGGTCCTTATCTGCGCGATTCGCGCCGAAAGCGTGTCAATTTCCCCATCTGTTCGATCGGAGCGATGAACCTGCTCCGCGAGAAACTGCTCGTTCACCGTGCCATAGCGGACGAGATCGGAAAAGAGGGTCGAGATAAGATCGGCATGTTGTGCCGGTGTGATACGCCGGTAGTCGGGAAGCGCGCAAGCCTCCCAGAGTTTTTCGACGCGCGCCGGTCTGTCGGCGAGATCGATGACCTCGGGATAGCGCGAAAGCTGCTCGAGCGCCTGCTGGTCGACCGCGGGCAGCGCCCTCGTCAGCCCCGGCACGCGCGGTCCGGCCTCGAGGCTGGCGCGAAGCGACTGGATCGAGGAGAAGTCCATCTCGGTCGTGCGCCACTGCAAGACTTTGACGTTGTCGAACTCGTGCCCTTCGATGTGCTGCACCAGCTCATCGTCAAAGGGGGAGACCTGCCCGGTCACACCGAAGGTTCCGTCGCGCACGTGCCGTCCCGCACGTCCGGCGATCTGGCCGAGTTCGGCTGGATTGAGATTACGGAACTGGTAGCCATCGAATTTGCGGTCCTGGGCGAAGGCGACGTGATCGACATCGAGATTGAGGCCCATGCCGATCGCATCCGTTGCCACCAGATATTCGACGTCGCCCGCCTGATACAGCGCGACCTGCGCATTGCGGGTGCGCGGGCTCAAAGCCCCCAGCACGACAGCCGCGCCGCCGCGCTGGCGGCGGATGAGCTCGGCGATGGCATAGACCTCGTCGGCGGAAAAAGCGACGATGGCCGAGCGCTGCGGCAGCCGGGTGATCTTCTTCTGCCCGGCGTAAAGGAGATGCGAAAGCCGCGGCCGCTCGACGATCGTGATGCCGGGCAGGATGTGCTGCAGGATCGGCCGCATCGTCGCAGCACCCAACAGCAGCGTTTCATCACGGCCGCGAAGATGCAGGATGCGGTCAGTGAAGATATGGCCGCGCTCAAGATCGCCGGCGAGCTGCACCTCGTCGATCGCAACGAAGGCAGCCTTGGTCTCGCGCGGCATTGCTTCGACGGTGCAGACGGAAAAACGTGCGTTGGGCGGCGAAATTTTTTCCTCGCCGGTGACCAGCGCCACGTGCTGCAAGCCGACCTTCTCTACCACCCGCGTATAGACCTCGCGCGCCAGCAGCCTGAGCGGCAGGCCGATCACGCCGGTCCCGTGTGCGACCATGCGCTCGATGGCATAATGGGTCTTGCCGGTATTTGTCGGTCCGAGCACCGCGGTCACACCGCGCCCGCTCAGAATCATCGGCTGCGAAGTCAGAGTCATGGTCCATGCAAACGAGGCGGGCGCCCCAGGGAAATCTCGGCTCCTCGATGGAAGCTAGAGAACACATGGACAGCTGCCGCCGCAAACGCAAGGGCAGATTTCAAAATGCACCTGAGATTACGACCTTTGCGAGTCCCGCAGAACGTCCGTAGAGATGATTCGGAACAGCGTGAGAACGAATCAGCGACGAATCGCTGACTCCCGCTGATTCAGCTTTTGTTCACGGCTAAGTATTGATTTTGAATCACTTTTTCCCACTAGATGCTGAATCACGACCCTTCCGCCCGTTGGCATTTTCGCTGTCGCCATCGGCTCCCTTCCGACTGATTGTCGGCAATTGAAAATTGCGCCGAAATTAACTTGTCGACCAAAGCCGGAACGAATCGGAGACGAATCGCTGACCATTTCGTTTTCGCCTTTCGTTCACGGCCATATCTGGTGGCAAAGCAGCGCCGATGCGCTAGATGCGGATCGCCATAGGATCTCCTCCTCCCGCGTCCCCGCATCGGCATTAATCTTGGAAAAGGTGGATTCAGAAGACGTTAAGTCGGAGACCCAATGTCGGTGCGTCGATCATACAGGGAACGAATCGCTGACGAATCGGCGACATCGCGGCTTTCCCGCTTTGTTCACCACAACATATTGTATTTAAAATATTTTTTTACCATGCCAACAATTTTCCGAGGTGACGAGGACCAGATCGCGCCACATTTCCAATACCGAACCGGGAACAAAAATCGCCAATGCGTGTTTCTTGTCCATCGAAATGCGGATGAATGAAGGGAACACCTCATGCTTGGCACTATACTTCTGGTTATCCTCATTCTGCTCTTAATCGGAGCCTTGCCGAATTGGGGCTACAGCCGCGGTTGGGGCTATGGACCTTCCGGCGGTTTGGGGCTAGTTCTCGTCATTATTATCATCCTTGTACTCATGGGCCGCATCTAAAGGCCAACAAACCTGGGGAGTTACGACATGATGAAGAAGATTGTTCTTATCGGCGCGCTGGTTGGCGCTCTCGCATCCTGCACGGCGACCGAGCAGGGCACGGCGATCGGCGCCGGCACCGGTGCGGTCATCGGCGGTGCCGTCACCAACAGCTGGGGTGGTGCCGCTGTCGGCGCCGTTGCCGGCGGTCTGACCGGCGCTCTCATCGGCCAGTCGGTCGAACGGCGCGGCTACTGCATCTATCGCGACCGCTACGGCCGCCGCTACGAGGCTCGGTGCCGTTACTGATCAGCAGCAGCATATCGGACTCCCAACGGGCGCTTATGCGCCCGTTTTTCTTTGCCGTCGGGCCTGTCAATATGGCGTTGACAGTCGGTCGCGAAAGTCAAACCTACCGGCGCCCGTTCGGCCGGCGCATATTTCCTTCGTGAGCGCGGAGCAGGCAACATCGCTCCGGCGCACCGAAAGGAATACTTCCATGGATCAGATTGTCTTGAATTCCGCCGTCGCGATTCTCATCGGCTCGGCGTTCGTGGCAACCGCAATCACAGCTCTTCGCGGTGAAGGTCGCTCGATACGGAAAGTGCCGGTCAAGGTCCGCGCGTCGCGGCATCGCAATACCTAACGCCCCTTCTGACTTGTCGGAGAACAGCGAAGGATCCGCTTGAGAGGCGCTACTTACGTCACCCGACGAGCCAATAAACAGGCAATGGCGCCTCCGCAGGAGACGCCATTGCTTCAAGTTCGTGGAATTTTCGTCGCGTTAAACGAAGAACTGCCCGCCATTGGCCGTCAGCGTCGAACCGGTGATGAAGCCGGCATCGTCGGATACAAGGAAGGTAACGCAGCGCGCGATCTCTTCCGGTTCGCCGAGACGACCGACGGGGATCTGCGGAATAATGCGCTCGTTCAGCACTTTCTCCGGTACGGCGAGCACCATTTCCGTTCCGATATATCCGGGGCAGATGGCATTGACGGTGATGTTTTTCGCTGCCCCTTCCTGGGCTAGCGCCTTGGTAAAGCCGAGATCGCCGGCCTTGGCCGCCGAATAGTTCGCCTGACCCATCTGGCCCTTTTGGCCGTTGATTGACGAGATGTTGACGATGCGGCCGAAGCTGCGATCGCGCATGCCGGTCCAGACCTGATGTGTCATGTTGAAGAGGCCGGTGAGATTGGTGTTGATCACCTCGTGCCATTGCTGCGGCGTCATCTTGTGGAACATCGCATCGCGGGTGATGCCGGCATTGTTGACGAGGATTTCGACCGGCCCGATCTCGCTTTCGACCCTGGCGATACCCTCGCCGCACGCACCATAGTCCGACACATCCCATTTGAACACCGCAACGCCGGTAACATCGTGGAAGGCCCTGGCCTTCTCGTCATTGCCAGCATAGGTGGCCGCAACCCTGTATCCGGCGTTCTTCAGCGCCATGGATATTGCTGCGCCGATGCCACGCGTACCTCCGGTGACCAGAGCCACTCTGCTCATGTTCCACTCCCCTGTTGTTATTCGCCCGCCTCGCGACGGGCTTTTCAATCAATGATGGATCGTATGCTGTTTAAAGTGCTTCAAAGCACATGGCGACGCCCATGCCGCCGCCGATGCAAAGCGTGGCGAGGCCTTTCTTCGCGCTGCGGCGCTTCATCTCGAACAGCAGCGTGTTGAGGATGCGCGCGCCGGAGGCGCCGATCGGATGGCCGATCGCGATCGCCCCTCCATTGACGTTGACGATCGATGGATCCCATCCGAGATCCTTGCTGACGGCGCAGGCCTGTGCCGCGAAGGCCTCGTTGGCTTCGACGAGGTCGAGATCGTTCACGGACCAGCCGGCCTTTTCGAGCGCCTTGCGCGAAGCCGGGATCGGCCCCGTGCCCATGATGGAAGGATCGACGCCAGCGGTTGCCCAGGAAACGATACGGGCGAGCGGCTGGATGCCGCGCCGGGCGGCCTCCGCTTCGCTCATCAGCACGGCTGCGGCCGCGCCGTCATTGAGGCCGGAGGCATTGGCGGCGGTGACCGTGCCGTCCTTGTCGAAGGCGGGACGCAGCTTGCCCATCGCCTCCAGCGTCGCGCCGTGGCGGATATATTCGTCGGAATCGACCGTCACGTCGCCCTTACGCGTCTGGATGATGTAGGGGATGATCTCGTCGGCAAAACGGCCGGCTTTCTGCGCGGCTTCCGCCTTGTTTTGCGAGGCGACCGCGAACTGATCCTGATCGTCGCGCGAAAGCTGCCACTGCCGCGCGATATTCTCGGCGGTGATGCCCATGTGGTAGCCATGGAAGGCGTCGGTCAGGCCGTCCTTGATCATCGTGTCGACCATCTTGACGCCGCCGCGCAAATGGGCGGCATGCGGCGCCATCGACATCGATTCCTGACCGCCGGCAACGATGATGCTGGCGTCGCCGGTGGCAATCTGCTGCATGCCGAGCGCGACTGCGCGCAGGCCCGAGCCGCAGAGCTGGTTTACGCCCCAGGCCGTTGCCTCCTTGGGAATACCGGCCTTGATCGCCGCCTGGCGGGCCGGGTTCTGGCCTTCGCCCGCGGCCAGCACCTGGCCCAGGATCACCTCATCCACCTCGCCGGCATCGACACCGGCACGCGCGAGCGCGCCCTTGATGACGGCCGCGCCGAGTTCGTGCGCGGGGACCGTTGCAAAAGCGCCGTTGAACGAGCCGACTGCGGTTCGACCTGCGCTGGCGATGACGACGGATGAATTGCTCATGGGGTGGCTCCTCGTTTTTCGTCTTACTTACATAAGGGGAAACTGGCAAAGCTTTGAGCACAAGTCAAACGCGAAGACCGGCTGCCGCCATTTTTCGGCGGCAGCCGTCAAAGCCGATTTGTTTGACCTGCTAAAGGTTTGCCGCATCGCACAAATAGATTGTCACCGGGCTTCTTTTGCGTTTACAGTCTGAAGTGGAGGAACATCCAGAAATCAGCGGGGGTTCAGGAGACTGATATGGCGAAGAATGAGGGTCAGATAGTCATCAAGAAATACGCCAATCGCCGCCTGTACAATACAGGCACCAGCACCTATGTGACGCTGGAAGATCTGGCGGAGATGGTGAAGAAGGGCGAAGACTTTACCGTCCAAGACGCAAAAAGCGGGGATGACATCACCCATTCGGTGCTGACCCAGATCATCTTCGAGCAGGAATCGAAGACCGGCAACACCCTCCTCCCGATCTCCTTTCTACGCCAGCTCATAACCTATTACGGCGATCAGATGCAGATGGTCGTGCCGAGCTTTCTCGAACATTCGATGCGCGCCTTCACCGAACAGCAGGCCCAGATGCGTGAGCAGGTGAACCGCGCCTTCGGCGAGACGCCGCTCGGCAAGAATCTGCAATTGCCGATGCAGATGGTCGAGGACCAGGTGCGCCGCAATACCGAGCTGTTTCAGCAGGCCATGCAGATGTTCTCGCCTTTCATGACGCCGCCGGCGGCGAAGGAAAGCCGCAAGGCCGAGGCCAAGGACATCGACGAGCTGAAGGAACAGCTCCGCGCCCTTCAGAACAAACTCGACAACCTATAGGCCGATAGAGACATCCCGCCCGGCGCTCCGGATCGAAACGGCAAAACCGCCGATCACATCGATCAGGGCAATCGTCATCAAAATGAAGAACACCTGGGTCGCGGCGTCCCGGACGAGCAGAAACTCGACCAGGAAGGCGATGAAGATCAGCATCGACAAAATGTGGTTGAGGAGGTTGCCGGAACCGGTTCTGCTGGCCTTCAGGATTTCGAAGAACAGCACGACAAGGGCGACGACGATGAAGAGATCGCCGAGCGCCATGCTCCAGATTGCGCCCGAGAGCATCGATAGCACGATGATGTCATGCTGCAGCGCTGGAATGCCGCCGTCGCCCATCAGGCCGAGCATCGCCAGATTGTAAAGAATAAACGGGATCATCATCAGCGGCATTGCAGCTATCATCGGCAATCTCCTTGGCGCAGAAAGAATACTGCCGCAAACCGTCGCCCCACTGCAAGTCAGCGCAAATATATTATCTTCAAAATGCAAAAAGGCCGGCGTGACGCCGGCCTTGAAATTTACGATCGGCCGAGCCGGATCGGGAATTATGCGCTTTCCTTCGGCGTCAGAACCTGGCGGCCGCGATACATACCGGTCTTCAGATCGATATGGTGCGGGCGACGCAGTTCGCCGGAGTTCTTGTCTTCGACATAGGTCGGAGCCTTCAGTGCGTCAGCCGAACGGCGCATGCCGCGCTTGGACGGGCTCGTTTTTCTCTTCGGTACAGCCATTTTTCTTACTCCACTTGCGGGCAAAACATTCCCACGGCCAGACTGGCGGCCGAAACGGACATGTCGCGATTTCGGAAATTTTGCGCGCTTATACATGCAAGGGCCGGCCTTGACCAGTCCCCATATGTATTTTTTGCGAAGTCGGCGATTCGATCCTCAGACCTCGTCTTCCGCCACGACCCAGGGCTCGGCGCGGGCCGCTTCTTCCCATTTCCGCCAGGCCGGGTGGGCCTTCATGGTCTCCATGTAAGCCAGTGTGTCGCTCCGGCCGACGAGATCATAGACATCGAACCGGTTCACGACAGGCGCAAACATCGCATCCGCGCCGCTGAACGCTCCAAACAAAAACGGCCCGCCGGATTGCTGCAGAAGGTCGCGCCAGAGCGTTTCGATGCGGCTGATATCGTCCTCGACACCATCCGGCAGCGCGATCCTGGCTTTTGGCCGGCGGATATTCATCGGGCAGGCGGCGCGGAGCGCCCGGAAACCCGAAAGCATTTCCATCGAAACCGAACGGACCAGCGCCCGCGCAGCGCGATCTGTCGGCAGAAGGCCGGCATCGGGAGAAAGCTCGGCGGCATATTCGATGATCGCCAGCGACTCCCATATCTTCAATGCGCCGTGCTTGAGAAGCGGCACTCGCCCGGTCGGTGAAATCGCCTTGATATTGGGATTGCCACTGGGATAGTCGAAGGGGATCAGCACTTCCTCGAAATCGATGCCGGCGCCCGTCAACGCCATCCAGGGCCGGAACGACCAGGAGGAGTAGTTCTTGTTGGCGATGTAGAGTGTCGGTCTGTCCATGGGCTTCTCCCGTTCAGGCGTCGAAATCGAAGATCAGCAATTCGTGGAAATGGTTCATATCCTCGAACACGCAGAATGCCGGCGGCGTCAACTCGAAAACGGGAGCCTTGCGGCGGATATCCTCGGCCACGTCGTCGAGCATCGCCTGCCAGCGCGGCAAGGCCTCGTCCTCCAGCCGTTCAATCGCATAGGCGAAGGTGATGTGAAATTTGTAATCCTCATGGTTGGGCTGGCGATAGCCGAGAAGATCGGCAAAGGCATCGCGCCAGGCACGCATGATCTTGCGGTCCTTTTCCGTCGCCCCGTCGACAAGCAGACCCGATGGGCGAGCTTCGACGATGGCGACATTGAAGGGGTCGGTCATCGAAAAACCTTCGAGCCGCGCCGCCATCAGCTTGGTCATGTCGTCGACCGGCGTCTCGAGCGGGAGATCGTTCGGCCAGTATTCCGGCCGGCGCCTGGTCTCGATGATACCTTCGAAAAGCGTCATGTGAAGGCTTGATATCGGCGTGAAGAGAAACTGCTGGGCCTCGGGCACCACCAGATATTTCTCCCGCGCCTCAATCAGCACCGTCTGCGTCCGCGAACCTTTCTCGATATGGCAGACGACGGTATTGCCGGCTTCCGGCAGAAAGCCGCCGGCCTTGCGATAACGACTGCCGAGATGGGTGGGCGGGTTCGGATTGTGCGTCTTTGAATAAAGAAGAAGCTCGGGAGAAAATGTCGTGGGGGTCATGGGCGACTCGGGGCTCAGGTTGGACTGCATTCGCCCATATGGCAGAACCAAGAATGTCAGATGACGGCCGGTGCACCAGCCAGAAATCGGATTGGGCTTTCAGAAGCGCGATGTACAAATTTCAAAGGTCTGGAGCGCCGTTTGCGTGTCCGAGGACGCACGGCGCTCCGGTGGTGTCTAACGATAGGCTCTGATCTCATTCATAGATGCACTTGATGTAGTCGCCCGAACCTTGCCCACGCCGCTCGATGACGCCGGCAAGCCGGCGGAGGCCTCGTCCGGGTTTGCCGGCATTGCGGTCGATCGGGTTCGGCAGCGAGACGGCAAGCAGCGAGGCCTGGCGGCGCGTCAGCTTCGCGGCCGGCACCTTGAAATGATGCTGGGCCGCCGCCTCGATGCCGTAAATGCCGGGACCCCATTCGGCGATATTAAGATAGATTTCCATCAGCCGCCGCTTCGACAGGACGAAATCGGTGGTGACGGCGAGCGGAAGCTCCATCGCCTTGCGCACGAAGGAGCGGCTGTTCCAAAGAAAAAGGTTCTTCGCTGTCTGCATCGGGATCGTGCTGCCGCCACGCGTTGCCTGGCCTTTCAGCGTATCCTCGACCAGCATGCGCATCTCCGCCCAATCGACGCCGCCGTGAAAGCAATATTGACCGTCCTCGGACATCATCACGGATTGCACCAGGACCGGAGAGATTTCATCCAGCGATACCCATCTGCGGTCGTAGCCACGCAGCAGCACGAGATCGCGCAGCATCAGCGTCGAGACGGGATGGATGAAAGGCAGCAGGTAAAGCAAGATCAGCACGTAGGGGAGGATCAGCACGGCCAGCAAGGCAAGAACGATGCGTTTTAGCGCAGGCCGATTTTCGAACCATCGCCGACGGGCCGGCATGTCGGCGATATCCTCTCTGTCAGGCGCTATATCCAATGTCCCTAGCCCATTTCGCTCCCTTTCGTTCTCATAACGCCTGCGAGGCGCATATGCCAGAGCACATCGGAAATCTTGCGGCGGTCATCGACAATTCCGTTGCAAGCCCCGGTGCCCCATGCCAAACAGCGCCCATGGACGCGAACCGGGACACTTTCGAGACGAGGCTTAGCAACAACGCCCGCGAAATCGAGGCGCTGCTCGACGCATTGCTTTCACCGAGCCCTCTTTCCGATGAAATCGCCAGGCCGGGTACGCTGCGCAGCGCCATGCACTATGCCGTTCTGAACGGCGGCAAGCGGCTGCGTCCGTTCCTGGTCGCCGAAAGTGCGGCCCTTCTCGGCGGCGATGAGCAGGCCGCGCTTCGTGTCGGCGCCGCGCTCGAATGTGTTCACTGCTATTCCCTCGTGCATGACGATCTGCCGGCCATGGACGATGACGACCTGCGCCGCGGCAAGCCGACGGTCCACATCAAGTTCGACGAAGCCACAGCGATCCTTGCCGGCGACAGCCTGCTGACCTATGCCTTCGACGTCATCGCAGCGCCGGAAACCACCCTTCCCGATACGGCCAAGGCCTCGCTGGTGCTGGCCCTCGCCCGGGCCGCCGGTCTCGGCGGTATGGCTGGCGGCCAGGCGCTCGACCTCGCGGCGGAAAAACAAGCGCCAGACGAGGCCGGCATCATCCGTCTGCAGGCGATGAAAACAGGCGCGCTGATCCGCTTCGCCTGCGAAGCCGGCGCCATCATCGCGGGTAGCGCTTCGGACGATCGCCGCCGCCTCCGCGCCTTCGGCGAAAAGATCGGCCTTGCCTTCCAGCTCGCCGACGACATTCTCGACCTGACTTCGGATGCTGAGACCATGGGCAAGGCGACCGGCAAGGATGCGGCCCGCGGCAAGGGAACGCTCGTGGCGCTGCACGGCATGGAATGGGCCGAGACCGAGCTGCGCCGGCACGTCGAAGACGCCGAAGCGCTGCTCGCCCCTTATGGCGCCCGCGCTTCGATTCTCACCGCCGCGGCGCATTTCATCGCCGACCGGAAGAGCTGAGCTGGAGCCTTTCCTGATCAGATTGAATCATTCTGTTGGCTCAAACGGAGTCGGATGGTCGACCGGCCGGCCCGGTCGAGCGTTTCAAGGCCGGTGGTCGAGAGGCGATGCTCGATCGTTCCTCCCGGCCTCATGCCATGCCCCGGCAGACCAGTCAGGCGCTGGCGGAGCGCATCATCACGCTTCGCCGCCAGCGCCTGACTGGCAAGCACATCGCGATCGAAACCGGTGTATCTGCAGCGACGGTGAGCCGGGTTCTCAAGCGCGCAGGCCTCTCCCGCCTCAAGGATATCGAGCCGGCCGAGCCTGTGCGTCGTTATGAACGCCAGGCTCCCGGCGAGATGATTCATATCGACATCAAGAAGCTCGGCCGGTTGAGGTCGGCCACCGCATCACCGGCGATCGTACTCGGCAGAGTTCGCGCAGAGGCAAGAGTTGGGGCGCCGGTTGGGAATGCGTTCATGTGGCCATCGACGATGCCTCTCGCATCGCTTTCTCACAGATATTGCCGGACGAGACGAAAGAAAGCGCCGTGGCCTTCTTGAAGGCGGCATTGGCCTATTATGCCAGCCTCGGGATCGCGGTCGAGCGCGTCATGACCGACAATGGTCCCTGCTACACATCAAAGCCATTCGTTCAAGCTTGCCGCGACAACGGCCTCAAGCACGTCCGCACCAGACCATACACGCCTAAAACCAACGGAAAGGCCGAACGCTTATCCAGACCGCCCTCAGAGAGTGGGCCTACGCCGTCGCCTATCCCAACTCGGACATGCGCGCCGCCGAACTGCCAGGATGGCTTCATCGCTACAATTGGCACAGGCCTCACGGAAGTCTAAACTCAAAACCACCAATCACTAGGCTCGCTCTTACCCAGGACAACCTGTTGAGGCTCCACATCTAGATCAGGCCGCCAGTATTTCCTTGAGAGCGGAAACGAGCCGCGCGCATTCCTCATCCGTGCCGATGCTGATGCGCAGGAAATCCGCAATGCGTGGCTTGGCGAAAAGCCGGACGAGAACGGCCCGCTCCCGAAGCGCGGCCAAAAGCTCAGCGCCCGACCGGCTTTTGTGACGCGCGAAAACGAAATTCGCCTGAGATGGCAGGATCTCGAAATCCAAAGCGTCAAGCTCCCCGACGAGGCTTTTCCGGCTGGCGATGACTTTCCGCCGGCTTGTCTCGAACCAGGCCTCGTCTTTGATTGCCGCTGTCGCGGCGACCTGCGCCAGGCGATCGAGCGGATAGGAATTGAAGCTGTCCTTGACGCGCGCCAGCGCCTCGATCAGATCCCGCTGTCCTAGCGCAAAGCCGACGCGCAGACCCGCAAACGAACGGGACTTCGACAAGGTCTGGACAACAAGCAGGTTGGGATATTTGGAGATGAGCGGCACGGCGCTTTCACCTCCGAAATCGACATAGGCCTCGTCTATCACGACGACCGCATCCGGATGAGCGGCAAGAAGCGCCTCTACTTCGGCCAGCGGCAGGCCGATGCCGGTCGGCGCATTCGGATTGGGAATGATGATCGCGCCGCACGACCTGTCATAATCCGAGAGCTTGATCCGGAACTGCTCATCGACCGGTATCTCGATCGCCTCAATGCCATATAGCAGGCAATAGGTCGGATAGAAGCTGTAGGTCACATCGGGATAGAGAAGCGGCAGGTCGTGTTTCAATAGCGCCTGGAACGTATGGGCGAGAACCTCGTCAGAGCCGTTGCCGATGAACACTTCTTCCGCCGTCAGGCCGAAACGGGCGGCAATTGCCTCGCGCAACTCGGTTGCGGCGGGATCGGGATAGAGCCGCAAACGCTCATCCGCCGCTTGCCCGATCGCCTCCAGCGCCTTTGGAGACGGTCCATATGGATTCTCATTGGTATTGAGCTTGACCAGCCCGGGGATGCGCGGCTGCTCGCCTGCGACATAAGGCCGAAGCTTGCTGACGATATCGGACCAGTACCGGCTCATCGAAACTCGCGGGCGTTCATTCTGCGGCCGTGCGGCGGCCGAAACGCTTTTCGATATAGTCGACGACAAGCGCTTCGAAATCGGAGGCGATGTTGGGACCGCGCAGCGTCAGCGCCTTCTTGCCGTCGATGAAAACCGGCGCGGCCGGTGTCTCGCCGGTGCCGGGAAGCGAAATGCCGATATCTGCATGTTTGCTTTCGCCCGGTCCGTTGACGATGCAACCCATGACGGCGACGTTCAGAGCCTCGACGCCGGGATACTTCTCGCGCCAGACCGGCATGTTCTTGCGAATATCGGCCTGGATGTTCTGGGCAAGCTCCTGGAACACCGTCGAGGTCGTGCGCCCGCAGCCGGGACAGGCGGCAACGACAGGAACGAACTGGCGGAAGCCCATGACCTGCAGGATTTCCTGCGCCACCTGGACTTCGCGTGTGCGGTCGCCGTTCGGCTCCGGCGTCAGCGAGACGCGGATCGTATCGCCGATGCCGTGCTGCAGCACGAAGCCCATCGCGGCCGACGAGGCGACGACACCCTTGGTTCCCATGCCGGCTTCCGTCAGGCCGAGATGCAGCGCATGATTGGAGCGCTCGGCGAGCATGGAATTGACAGCGATCAGGTCCTGCACCTGGCTGACTTTCGCCGACAGGATGATGCGGTTGCGCGGCAGCCCGATTTCCTCGGCGAGGGCGGCCGAAAGCAGCGCTGACTGCACGATCGCCTCGCGAGTCACCTGGCGAGCCGAAAGCGGCGAGCCGGCTTCAGCATTCTGGTCCATCAGCGCCGTCAAGAGATCCTGATCGAGCGAGCCCCAGTTGACGCCGATGCGCACCGGTTTGTCGTAGCGGATCGCCATCTCGATGATCTCGGCGAACTGCTTGTCCTTCTTGTCCTTGAAGCCGACATTGCCGGGATTGATGCGGTATTTCGCCAGCGCCTCGGCGCAGGCGGGATGATCGGCCAGCAGCTTGTGACCGATATAGTGGAAGTCGCCGATCAGCGGCACGTCCATGCCAAGCCGCAGCAGCCGCTCACGGATCTTCGGCACGGCCGCCGCGCTCTCGTCGCGGTCGACGGTGATGCGCACCAGCTCTGAACCCGCCCTGTGGAGGGCCGCAACCTGCGCGACGGTCGAATCGATATCGGCCGTATCCGTATTCGTCATGGATTGCACGACGATCGGCGCGCCGCCGCCGACGATGACGCCGCCGACATCGACGGCGACAGAAGCGCGGCGCGGTTTCGGATCAAAATCGGCGGCTGACAACATGAAGAGTTCTTGCACCCCTAAAGCATGTCGCGCAAAAAATGCGAAGCGGTTTGCGATAACGACATGCGCAAAAATAAAGGATCGAAAGCGCGGGGAGCAAATCTGAAAAATTGCCTCGCGCTTTAGAAACAGAGCCTTTCAGGTGGATCATGACCGCTTTCTTGTCAACCGCCCCCTGTATCACTTTTGTTTGGAGGTGGCTCAGTGGCCGCCTCCGGAGACCCCGTCGGCATAATGGGCCAGCTTGGAAAACATCAGAACGAACAGCAGCAGCACCGGCAGGGCCATGAAGACGACGGCAAAGCCGCTATGCTCGGCGACGAAGCCGATCACGGACGGTGCGACCAGCATGCCGGAATAACCCATGGTCGTGACGACCGAAATGCCGATGCCGGGCTTGAGGCCGGGAATATTGCCCGCTGCCGAGAAGGCGATCGGCACCATGTTGGAAATGCCGATGCCGCAAAGGGCAAAGCCGAGGATGGCAATTTCGGCATCCGGCGCAAGGCTCGCCAGCAGCATGCCGGCGATGGCAAACAGCGTGCAGATGCGCAGCGTCTTGACGCCGCCGAGGCGGTCGCGCACCAGATCGCCGGCGAAGCGCATGATTGCCATGGTCGCCGAAAAGGCTGCGAAACCGAGACCGGAAAGCGCGATCGACGCATCCATTTCCTGCCGGAGATAGAGCGCGCCCCAATCCAGAACCGCGCCTTCCGGCACCATCGAGAACAGCGCCATCAGTCCGAGCAGCCACGGCAGCGGCACCATTGGCAGCTTCGTTTTTTCCTTCTTGGCGTCGGGATGCGGCGGATCGGCAAGCATCATCGGCCAGGCGATGGCGAGAAAGATTGCCGCGAGCACCGTCGCCAGCTGTGCATGGCCGAGAATGCCAAGCTTGGCGATCACGACGCCGCCGAGACCCGAGCCGATCAGACCGCCAAGGCTCCAGAAAGCATGGCAGGACGACATGATGGCGCGGCGCATCGATTTTTCGACAGACACCGCATTGGCGTTCATCGCCACATCCATCGCACCAATAAAACCGCCGAACAGGAAAAGCGCGATTGCTCCGGTGATCACATTCGGCGCGAGCGTCAATGCCAGAAGCAGCGGCAGCACGCAGACCGCCGTTGCCCGCACGACGACACGCGAGCCATGTCTGGCGATCTGTGCGCCGGCGATCGGCATCATGACCAGGGAGCCGACGCCGAAAACGAGGATCATCAGCCCAAGCTGGAATTTGGTCAGCCCGAGACGCTCGGCGAAATCCGGAATCTTGGGCGCCCAGCAGCCGACGACAAAGCCGTTCATGAGAAAGAGCAGGGAAACCGCCGTCCTGGTTCTGGTGATGAAACCGCTGCGCACCCCTGGAGGCGCATTCACATGACTGTCCATTTTCAGTCTTTCCTCGTTGTCGGGCTTGGGAGCGCCCGTTTTCTAAACTCTGTAACGGCGGCTCAGTTCGTTTTTTCGGCGATGACAGTTCGGCACCCACGCTCGCGGTAAGCCGCGAGCAGAGCCGGATCGGCATCGTGCTCGACAACAAGGCACTCGCAATGCGCAACCGGCAGAATGCTGTGGGGCGCGGCGGTGCTGAATTTCTCCGAGGTTACCGCCGCCAGTACCTTCTTGCTTCTCGATGCCGCAAACCGCTTGAACTCCGCATCCTCGAAGCCGAACACGGTAATGCCGGCCTCCAGATCGATGCCGCAGGCGCCGAGAATGCAGAGATCGGGCGAAATCTGCTCCATATCCCGCAAGGCTTTGGCGCCGAGCGCGCCGCCCGTCTGTCGGTCGACCATGCCGCCGATCAGGATGACGTTGACGGCAGGCTTGTCGATGAGCGCTGCGGCAATCACCGGCGCGTTCGTCGCGGCCGTCAGCTCGAGTTCGGCGGGCAAGGCATTGGCGATCGCCAGATTGGTGCTGCCGGCATCGAAAAACACGCACGAACCGGCAGTGATCTGCTTTGCCGCGGCCCGTGCTAAGGCCTGCTTGCGATCAGCGGCCAATCCCATGCGCTGCGTCAGGCTTCCATGCGCCGGCGAAACCGGCAACGCGCCACCATAGACCCGCTCGCAGAGCCCTGCCGCCGCCATTTCGCGTAGGTCGCGCCGCACCGTGTCCTCGGAGACGCCGAATTCCGTCGCAAGTTCCGACGCCAGGACGCGGCCATTCAGCCGCAGCCGCTCGGAAATGACGCTTTGACGCTCTCGCAATAGAAAATCCTGCATGTTCCTACCGGATCGGTGGCTGTAGTGGCACAAACGTGCATAAACACTTATGATCAGGCATGCAACATGCATCTCTACACGTTTCCTGACGTGATGATACAAAGTAGCAACGGAGAGAACTCCCAGCCCATAGGTCTGGAGATGGAGCAAGCGGCCGCGCACTGCCCACGCCATCCGCCATTCCATGGAATTCATGCCTAAGGACGACCGCCGGAGAAAAATATTTGCAGTTGCTGCTTTTATTCGCAGTTTTCTACGCTTCCGGCGCCCTAGTTTTCTGCAAAGTATCGCTCACCCGATCACAATCTCCCAAGGATGGATAGAACTATGAACTGGTTGAAAACTGTCGCCACCGCTGCCCTTATTCAGGCTGCAGTCCTTCTGCCCGCCCATGCCGGCGAAAATCTCGCCGCCATCAAGTCGGCCGGCGTCTTCAAGATCGGAACGGAGGGAACCTATGCGCCCTTCACCTATCACGACGAAAGCGGCAAGCTCGTCGGCTTCGACGTCGAGATCGGCGAGGCGATCGCTGCCAAGCTCGGCGTCAAGGCCGAATTCGTCGAAGGCAAATGGGATGGCCTGATCGCCGGCCTTGATGCCAAGCGCTACGACACCGTCATCAACCAGGTCGGCATCACCGAGGCGCGCAAGCAGAAATACGATTTCTCCGAACCCTATATCGCTTCCAAGGCAGTGCTGATCGTCCGCGAGGGCGACGACAGCATCAAGACCTTCGCCGACCTCAAGGGCAAGAAATCCGCCCAGTCACTGACCAGCAACTTCGGCAAGATCGCAACCGAAGCCGGCGCTGAGCTCGTCGGCACCGACGGTTTCGACCAGTCGATTCAGCTGGTGCTCACCAAGCGCGCCGATGCGACGATCAATGACAGCCTCTCCTTCCTCGATTTCAAGAAGCATAAGCCGGACGCGCCGGTGAAGATCGCCGCCGAGCAGGAGAATGCCGATTATTCCGGCATCATCATCCGCAAGAACGAGCCTGAGCTACTCGCCGAAATCAACAAGGCGCTTGCCGACATCAAGGCCGACGGCACTTACAAGAAGATCGCCGACAAATATTTCGGCCAGGACGTTTCCAAGTAAACATCGTTCAGGAAAAAGTCCCTTCCCCAACCCATCCCCACAAGGGCCCACAGGGGAGAGGGGCTTCGATGCCGCACTGTCTCATCTCAAAACAGCCTCTCAGCCGACAGTACGGTCGCTATTGGGTGCGCCGGGACCTCCGCTAGGCCCCTCCCCTTGTGGGGAGGGGTTGGGGAGGGGTATGCCACTTCAACGTACCAACCGACGAGAGGGAATATCGCTTGCAGCACTGGCTCCAACTGATGGCGGAATCGCTGCCTTCGCTCCTGTGGGCAGGGCTGATCTTCACCATTCCACTGACCCTTCTGTCCTTCATCTTCGGCCTGATCCTTGGGCTGATCACCGCGATCGCCCGCCTTTTTGGCCCGTCGCCGGTCGCGATGATCGCCCGATTCTATGTCTGGGTCATTCGCGGCACGCCGCTGCTCGTCCAGCTCTTCGTGATCTTTTACGGCCTGCCGAGCGTCGGCATTCTGCTCGATGCCTTTCCGGCCGCGCTGATCGGCTTTACCTTGAATATCGGCGCCTACAGCTCCGAAATCATCCGCGCCGTCATTTCCTCCGTGCCGAAGGGCCAATGGGAAGCGGCCTATTCGATCGGCATGAGCTGGCGTCAGGCGATGAGCCGCACCATCCTGCCGCAGGCCGCCCGCGTCGCCGTGCCGCCGCTGTCGAATACCTTCATCTCGCTGGTCAAGGATACCTCGCTCGCGGCCGCCATCACCGTGCCGGAGCTCTTCCAGGTAGCCCAGCGTATCGTCGCCACCACGTATGAACCGTTGATCCTCTATATCGAGGCGGCGCTGATCTATCTCGTGCTGAGTTCCGTCCTCTCGCAACTTCAAGTGCGGTTGGAGCGCCGCTTCGCGCGTTACGGCGGCATGCTGGAGGCAAATGCATGATCGAGCTTTCCAACATCGAAAAGCGTTTCGGCGACGCCGTCGTTCTGAAGGATATCAGCGTCCGCATCCCCGAAGGCAGCGTCACTGCGCTGGTCGGGCCGTCGGGCGGCGGCAAAAGCACGCTGCTGCGCTGCATCAACCTGCTCGAAATCCCGACATCGGGCGCGATCCGCCTGGGAGAGGAGACGCTCTCTTTCGTGCCGGGCAAAAGAACGAGCTGGCAAGCGATTCAGAAGATCCGGCGCCAGACCGGCATGGTCTTCCAAAATTTCCAGCTTTTCCCGCATCAGACCGCGATCGAAAATGTGATGGAAGGTCTGGTAACGGTCTTGAAGTGGCCGAGGGAAAGGGCGCGCGAGCGCGCCACGGAACTTTTGACCAAGGTCGGCATGGCGCACAAGACCGATGCCTGGCCCGCGACGCTCTCGGGAGGCCAGCAGCAACGTGTGGCGATCGCCCGTGCGCTGGCGCCTTCACCACGCGTGCTTCTCTGCGACGAGCCCACGTCTGCGCTCGATCCGGAACTCTCGGCAGAAGTGGTCGATGTGCTCGGCCAGCTAGCCCGCGAAGGCACGACGATGGTCATGGCGACCCATGACCTGCGTCTCGCCTCGAAGATCGCCAATGACGTCGTCTTCCTGGAAGCCGGCAGTGTGGTGGAAACAGGCAGTGCCAGAACAATCTTTACCGCGCCCGAGCGCGAACGCACCAAGCGTTTCATCTCGACGATCAATGCCGCCCATACTTACGATATCTGACCTGTCTCACGTGAATCGTGATTCACGTGAGACGCTTTGCTAAGGCATGTCGCCCAATGCATAAAAACAAGAAGTTGAAGCGCGATAAGCGAATCTGAAAGATCGCGACGCGCGACCTGTCCTCAGGCCGAGGTGACGACCGAGCGCGCTGCCTTCAACGCATCGCCCCACCAGGTGAGCTGATCGAGCTGGTTCTTCGCCGCCTCGTTGAGGTGCGGGTAATCGCCAAGGCTCTTGCCTTCTTTGAGCACGCTCAGATATTCGCTGAAAGCGATGTGCACGCCCGTTTTCACCGAGGCAGCGCCCATTTCCACGAAGATCAGCCTCAGATGCTCGACGGCGCGCGCGCCTCCGACGCCGCCGTAGCCGACGAAGGCGACCGGCTTGTGGATGAACTCGCCGAGATCGATCGCGTTCTTCAGAACCGCCGTCGGCGCATGATTGTACTCGGCGACGGTGAAGATGTAGCCGTCAAATTCGCGCAGCTTCTTCTTCCAGCGCTCGGCAGTGTCGCTTTCCGCCGCGGTGGCGCGCTCTTCGCCAAAGAAATGCATGGGATAGTCGAGAAGATCGAGAACCTCGACTTCGAGATCGGAGCGTTGGCCGGCGAGCGCGGCAATCCATTTTGCCGGATGTTCCGCGAAACGGCCAATACGAGTGCTGCCGACAATGACGGCGATCTTCAATTTGCTCATGAAATCGTTTCCTGATTGATCTTGGGAGGGGCAGGCACGCAAGTCTACGAAAAAGCCTCCCCGCCGGGCAAGGCGAGGAGGCCGCTAGCTTTTCGAAAAACGCGGCCTTTTCACAGCCTAGCTCTACACAATCAGGTGATTAGCCCGACCGAGTAAGGGCGGGCGGACGAAACCTTTCGTGCGGTCGCTCATCCGCCGTAAACCACCAGCAGGTCCTTCGCATCGATCTGGTCGCCGGCTTTGACCAGCACTTCGGCAATGGTGCCGTCTTTTTCCGCATGGATCGCGGTTTCCATCTTCATCGCCTCGATCGAGACGAGCACATCACCGGCACTGACGGTCTGGCCGGACGAGGCGAACACACGGCTGATGACGCCGGGCATCGGTGCACCGACATGGGCGGCATTGCCCGGCTCGGCCTTGCGGCGCACGGCGGCCCCGGTCGCTCCATGGGCGCGGTCCGGCACCTTGATGCGGCGGGGCTGGCCGTTGAGCTCGAAGAAGACGGTGACCATGCCCTGGCTGTCGGTGGCGCTCATCGCCTGGTTGACGATGACGAGCGTCTTGCCCTTCTCGATATCGGCGAACAGTTCCTCGCCGTCCGCCAGCCCGTAGAAATAGGCCGGCGTCGGCAGCACCGAGACGGGGCCGTAGGTATCGGAGGCGAGCGCAAAGTCGGTGAAGACTTTCGGGTACATCAGATAGGAGGCAAATTCGAAGTCGCTGACCTCGCGCTCCAGCTTCGTCTCGATGACTTTGCGCTCGGCATCGAGGTCGGCCTCCTTCAGCAGCGAGCCGGGACGCACCGTATAGGCCTTGTCGCCCTTCAGCGCCTTCTTCTGCAGGGCTTCCGGCCAACCGGCCAGCGGCTGGCCGAGATCGCCCTTCAGCATCGAGACCACCGATTCCGGGAAGGAGACTTCGCGGTCCGGACTGACGACGTCGGCGACCGTGAGATCCTGGCTCACCATCATCAGCGCCATGTCGCCGACGACCTTGGAGGACGGCGTCACCTTGACGATATCGCCGAACATCTGGTTGGCGTCGGCATAGGCCTGCGCCACCTGGTGCCAGCGGGTCTCCAGCCCAAGCGAACGGGCCTGCTCCTTGAGATTGGTGAACTGGCCGCCCGGCATTTCATGAAGATAGACCTCCGATGCCGGTCCCTTCAGATCGCTTTCGAAGGCGGCATACTGATTGCGCACCGCTTCCCAATAGAAGGAGATGCGGCGGATCCATTCCGGATCGAGGCCCGGATCGCGCTCGGAACCGGAGAGCGCCTCGACGATCGAGCCGAGACACGGCTGCGAGGTATTGCCAGACAAAGCATCCATCGCCGCATCGACGGCATCGACGCCGGCCTCGACCGCGGCAAGAACGGTGGCAGCCGAAATGCCCGACGTGTCATGCGTGTGGAAGTGAATCGGCAGGCCGGTCGCCTCGCGCAGCGCCTTGAACAGAACCTTTGCCGCCGCAGGCTTCAAGAGGCCCGCCATGTCCTTGACCGCGATGATATGGGCGCCCGCCTTTTCGAGCTCGACTGCAAGGTCGGTATAATATTTCAGGTCGTACTTGGGGCGGGCCGAGTTCAGGATATCGCCGGTATAGCAGATCGCCGCCTCACAAAGCTTGTTTTCCTCGGCGATCGCATCCATCGAGACGCGCATGTTCTCGACCCAGTTCAGGCAGTCGAAAACGCGGAAGAGATCGATGCCACCCTTGGCCGCCTGGCGGACGAAGTATTTCACCACATTGTCGGGATAATTGGTGTAGCCCACACCATTGGCGCCGCGCAGCAGCATCTGCAGGAGAAGGTTCGGCGCGCCCTCGCGGACCAGCGCCAGCCGCTCCCACGGATCTTCGGTGAGGAAGCGCATGGAGACGTCGAAGGTGGCGCCGCCCCAGCATTCGAGCGAAAGCAGGTTCGGCAGCGCATGCGCGTAGGTGCCGGCGATGCGGGCGATGTCATAGGTGCGCATGCGGGTGGCAAGCAGCGACTGGTGGCCGTCGCGCATCGTCGTATCGGTCAGAAGCACGCGCTTCTCATTGCGCATCCATTCACCGAACTTCTTCGGGCCGAGCGTGTCGAGCAGCTGTTTCGTGCCGTCCTTCACCCCGTTGCCATTGGCATAGGGCACCACCGGTTTGGCGGCGTTTTCCAAGGGCTTGGGCCGGTCCTTGGCTTCGGGATGGCCGTTGACCGTGACATCGGCGAGGTAGGTCAAGAGCTTCGTCGCGCGGTCCTGACGCTTGACCTGCTGGAAGAGCTCCGGCGTCGTGTCGATGAAGCGGGTCGTGTAGCTGTTGTCCCGGAATTTGGGATGACCGATGATCGCCTCGAGGAAGGTCAGGTTGGTAGCCACACCACGAATACGGAACTCACGCAGCGCCCGGTCCATGCGGGAAATCGCTTCCGACGGGTTCGGCGCCCAGGCCGTCACCTTGACGAGCAGCGGATCGTAATAGCGGGTGATGATGGCGCCGGAATAGGAGGTGCCGCCGTCAAGCCGGATGCCGAAGCCGGACGCGGAGCGATAGGCGGTGATGCGACCGTAATCCGGAATGAAGTTGTGTTCAGGATCTTCCGTGGTGATGCGGCACTGCAGCGCATGGCCGTTGAGGCGGATATCCTTCTGCACGGGCACGCCCGATTCTGGGCTGCCGATCGCGAAACCGTCGAGGATATGGATCTGCGCCTTGACGATATCGATGCCGGTGACAACTTCGGTCACCGTATGCTCGACCTGAATGCGCGGATTGACCTCGATGAAGTAGAATTTGCCGGTGTCGGCATCCATCAGATATTCGACAGTGCCGGCACCGATATAATTGGTCGCCGCCGCGATCTTCAGCGAATAGGCGGCAAGCTCCTGGCGCTGCGCTTCCGAAAGATAGGGTGCGGGCGCGCGCTCGACGACCTTCTGGTTGCGGCGCTGGATCGAGCAGTCGCGCTCGAAGAGATGTACGACATTGCCGTGGGTATCGCCGAGGATCTGGCTTTCGACATGGCGGGCGCGCTCGACGAGCTTTTCCAGATAGACTTCGTCCTTGCCGAAGGCGGCCATCGCCTCGCGCTTGGCCTCGGTCACCTCGCGGGCAAGGTCTGCCTCGGCGCGGATGACGCGCATGCCGCGTCCGCCGCCGCCCCAGGAGGCTTTCAGCATGACGGGATAGCCGATCTCGGCCGCCATCCTGGCGACTTCCGTCATGTCATCAGGCAGCGGCTCCGTGGCCGGCACGACCGGCACGCCGACCGAAATCGCCAAATTGCGCGCCGCCACCTTGTTGCCGAGCTGGCGCATCGTATCGGCCTTCGGGCCGATGAAGATGATGCCGGCCTTGTTGCAGGCATCGACGAATTCAGGGCTTTCCGACAGCAGGCCGTAACCCGGATGGATGGCATCGGCGCCGGAGAGCTTGGCGACGCGGATCACCTCATCGATCGACAGATAGCTTTCGATCGGCCCGAGATCGCGCGCAAGATGCGGGCCCCGTCCGACCTGATAGCTCTCGTCCGCCTTGAAGCGGTGCAGCGCCAGCTTGTCCTCCTCAGCCCAGATCGCCACCGTTTTTATTCCAAGCTCGTTGGCAGCGCGGAACACGCGAATGGCGATTTCGGAGCGATTGGCAACGAGTATCTTGGAAATGGGCAAAACGGTCTCCTCCGACGTTCAGGCGCGGGCATGCTGCACCCGCGAAGAAAATTCTTAACTTCTTGTCAGATGAAGTTCAATTTCTCTTGCGACTGCGAAACGCAATTTCTCGCCATTCCAAGGAACGCCGCATCGGAGCACGTTTTCCGGTGACGTTTCTCAGCTTATCAGGCCGTGACGGAAGGCAAGCGCCACCGCCTGCTGCCTGTTCTTCGCCTTCAGCTTGGCCTGCAGACTATTCATGTACCAGTCGACGGTGTGGTTTGAGATCTTCAGCATCCTGCTGATCTCCATCGACGTCATGCCTTCGGCGAGATAATGCAGGATTTCCATCTCGCGCCGCGTCAGCGGCGTCTCGGTCGGCAGCATCGTTTCCAGCGTCTCGGCCTTGCCCGTCAAGTCGAGCAATCGCCAGAAGGCCTTGCGTGCCACGGCCTCGAACAGCGCAATTTCCACCGGCGACAATTCGATCGGCTTGCCGCCGAGGCTGAGGCTACCCAGAATGCCGTTGCGCCCATGGATCGGAAAGAGATAGCCGTCCTCCAATCCATGGCCGAAGGCATCGACCATCATCTGTTCCATGCGACGCCGATGCGCGTCGCCGTGGAACGCCGCCATGCTCTCCCGCCAACGGAAAGGCCGTTGCGCATGGGCGAGATAACGCACCCTCGGATCGATCCGGACATATTTCTTGGCGGCATATATCTGAAGCCATTGTTCCGGCCAGCGGCCGGCAAGCGGCGCAGCACGCAGTTCCATGGTCTGCTGAGCCGGGCTTTGCTGCAAATGACGCAGCAAACCGTAATATTCGAAACCGGAACTGTGGAGGCCCCGTTCGAGCTCAGTGACGACGGCATCCGGATTTGAGCATTCTTCCAAAATTACAAGCAATTGAATTAACGAACTAATATTCACAAAAACGCCCCTTGTCCGGACCTGGTGCCCGCGTCGAGGCCGTTGGCGGCTTTTCAGATTGGTCGCGAAACGGTCTTCTTCAATAAATGCAGTCTCTAATGTAATGCTGCGCTAAACATTTATTAAAATGCAAGCGGAAATTGTCGTGAGATATAATCGGACAGCCATTTCGGCACCAGACCCAGATGCCAAAAAAATCTGACTGGCCCGCGAATGATCCCCCTGTCCTATCCTATTGATGCGGTTTCGAATTCGTTGCATTTCTGCGATGGTGAAATCAGGTTATTTGTCCCTCGGCCGAAGCCCGGATTCTTCGTTAATCGCCGGTTCAGGTAGTCTTTTGTAGCATCGCGCCTCATCCCGTTTTCGCAGATGCACAAGAGGTTAGACGTGTCGCTATTCAAGGTCTATGCAAGAGCTCTGCGCTATCTTGGCGCTTACAAGCTCCGCGTATCCCTGGTCGTTATCGCCAACATTGTTCTGGCGACCATCACCATTGCGGAACCGATCCTGTTCGGTCGCATTATCGATGCGATCTCGGGCAAGGGTGAAGTCAAGCCCATTCTTTTCATGTGGGCGGCCTTCGCAGTGTTCAACACCATCGCCTTCGTTCTGGTCTCCAGGGAGGCCGACCGGCTTGCCCATGGCCGGCGGGCAACGCTGCTGACGGAAGCCTTCGGCCGCATCATTTCCATGCCGCTTGCCTGGCATCATCAGCGCGGCACCTCCAACGCGCTGCATACGCTGCTGCGCGCCTGCGAGACGCTGTTCGGCCTCTGGCTGGAATTCATGCGCAACCATCTGTCAACGGTCATCGCGCTTGCCCTGCTGGTGCCGACCGCAATATCGATGGACTTGCGTCTTTCCGCCGTGCTCATCGTGCTGGGCATTGCCTATTGGCTGATTGGCCGCGTGGTCATGAGCCGCACCAAGGATGGCCAGGCCTCGGTCGAAAATCATTACCATACCGTCTTCTCACATGTCAGCGACTCGATCAGCAACGTTTTCGTTCTGCATAGCTACAACCGCATCGAAGCTGAAACCAAGGCGTTGAAATCCTTCGCCGACCGGCTGCTCGAAGCGCAGTATCCGGTGCTCGACTGGTGGGCGATCGCCAGCGCGCTGAACCGTATGGCCTCGACCATCGCGATGATGGTGGTCCTGATTATCGGTACGATGCTCGTTCAGTCCGGCCAGCTGCGCGTCGGTGACGTCATCGCCTTCATCGGCTTTGCAAACCTGCTGATTGCCCGTCTCGACCTGATGCGTCAATTCGCCACGCAAATCTTCGAAGCCCGTTCCAAGCTCCAGGACTTCTATACGCTTGAAGATTCCGTGCGTGAACGTGAAGAGCCGGCCGGCAACGGCGAGATCAAGAACGTCAAGGGTGCGGTCGAATTCCGCGATGTCTCCTTCGGCTTCGGCAACAGCTCGCAGGGCCTGCACAATGTCTCCTTCTCGGTGAAGGCAGGCCAGACGGTCGCCATCGTCGGCCCGACCGGGGCCGGTAAGACGACGCTGGTCAACCTGCTGCAGCGGGTCTACGATCCGCAGGGCGGCCAGATCCTCGTCGACGGCACCGATATCACCAAGGTGACCCGGAAGTCGCTGCGTCGCCATATCGCTACCGTCTTCCAGGATGCTGGCCTGCTGAACCGTTCGATCAGCGACAACATCCGCCTCGGCCGCGAAGGCGCGAGCGAGGAGGACATGCGCCGTGCGGCCGAAGCCGCCGCCGCCGCCGACTTCATCGAGACGCGTGAGGATCGTTACGATACCCATGTCGGCGAGCGCGGCAACAAGCTCTCCGGTGGTGAACGTCAGCGCATCGCGATTGCCCGCGCCATCCTAAAGGATGCGCCGATCCTGGTGCTCGATGAGGCAACTTCGGCACTTGACGTCGAGACCGAAGCCCGCGTCAAGGCCGCGATCGACAATCTGCGTCAGAACCGCACCACCTTCATCATCGCCCACCGCCTCTCGACGGTTCGCGAGGCCGATATGGTGCTCTTCCTGGATGACGGTCGCGTCGTGGAACAGGGCGGCTTCGACGAACTCAGCCATAGCAATGGCCGCTTTGCCGCTCTGCTGCGCGCCAGCGGCATCCTGACTGACGAAGAAGTCCGCAAGGCCCACACCACCGAAGCCGCCTGATCGGTTCGGAATTCAAGATAAAGGCCGGAAGCGTGGACGCGCTTCCGGCCTTTTGTTTTGTCTGGGCTAGAGCCTTTCCTGGTCAGATTGAAGCATTCTGCCGGAGCAGGTTTCCGTCAGGGCAAAGGCGATTGGCGACGGGCATACCCCTCGGTACGTCCGTGCCGATCGCCTTTGATCCTAGCTAGAGATGCCCGGCCCACCGGCCGCACCGCTTCGCCACGGCGAAGCGATAAGTGCGTCCGGCGATTCTAAAGTCTTGCAGATTTGCAAGGCAAATCTGCGGGAGGGTTGGCTGAAACGGGCCGTCTGATCGACCGGCGGGCTTGGCCGTAGAGCTGGGCTACGACTCGCGCCGGCCGGTCGACCATCTGACTCCGTTTGAGCCAACAGAATGATTCAATCTGATCAGGAAAGGCTCTAACGGACGAATGAGTTGCGGTAAAGCTTCCGCGGCGCCCGCCTTGACCCAGGCAGTCTCCTGCACGTCCTATGCTTCTCGTGGTCGGCAGCGCGCAGGCAGGGTCTTCAGATGGCGCGACATTCCGGCGGGGCCGGTCGATTGATCGACCCGCCGATCTCCGTTACCCTCTCGTTGCTATCCGATACCCAGGAGAGCGAAATGAAAGTCCTGCGCATCGTCGCCAATATCCAGGCGACCGACATCATGGCCGCCAAACGCTTTTATCAGGATATTCTCGGGCTCGATCTGATGATGGATCTCGGCTGGATTACTACGTTTGGCGCGAATACGTCTATGAAGGTTCAGCTCAGCGTCGCCAGCCAAGGCGGCTCGGGGACTCCGGTGCCCGATCTCTCCATCGAGGTGGACGATCTCGACGGCGCGCTCGAGGCGATGTCGGCTGCCGGCATTCCGATCGAATATGGACCAGCCGATGAGCCTTGGGGCGTCAGGCGCTTCTACGTGCGCGATCCTTTCAACCGGCTGGTAAACATTCTCGTTCACAAGAATTGAGTGGGCGGCGTTCCAGCGCACGTGTCTTCAGACGCGCGAGGGACGCCGCAGCATGTTTAGTCCAACCGATACCGATTTCGGGACGGTCCGCTCAACCAGCTCTTCAACCAGGCAAGTCGAACCCTATTTCCGATTGGTCCGGCGATAGGTATTTGCCGCGCCGTCAACCCGTACGGGCACCGGGACGGCGGCAATCTTCGTGACGAGCTTGTTCTTGATCTTGCCTTGCTGGCGCTTGTGCTCAAGGTAATAGGCATAGGCGAATTGCGAGGCAAGGCCGGCGATAACGAAGAGCGGGCCAACCAGCGGATCCTTGTTGGTGATGTAGAGCACGACCTGGCCGATCATGGCGAGGATCGTGCCGGCGACGAAAATGTTCAGCGAGTGGCGGCCGAGGATCGTCAGCGGGTGGTCCGCGGGACGCCGCAGGATGCGCGATAGGGCCGGGATGCTGATGACGAGATAGGTCAGCGCCAGCACATGCAGCAGGCGCGGCAGCGACAGGAAGGTCTTGTCGAAACCGGTGATCACGGTCGGCAGGCCCAACGCTGCCAGCGAATTGCCGAAAATCCAGAGATGCCCGGTCACCCAGATGAAGGACAGCACGACATAACCGCCCGCGACCGCCAGAAGCAGCGGATGGCGCGGGATCGTGCCGCCGCGCTTGATATGCAGGATCGAGACGACGCCGATCGAAAACAGGAACTGCCAGGAGAGCGGATTGAGGAACCAGTAGCCTTCGATCAGCATGTTGTGCGGCGCCACCTGATAGATGCCGGCAAGCAGCCAGACCGTTGCGGAAACGCCGAGCGCCAGCAGCGGGCTTCGCTCGTTCAGGAGAAGCAGGATAGGCACCATGAGCAGCAAGGCGCCGTACATCGGCAGGATGTTGTTGTAGCCGATCTGGTGACCGAGCAGCAGCAGCGCCGGGATGCCCTCCTTCAGGTTCATCAAAACCGCCAGGATATTGATCTCGACCAGCAGTCCCGGCCGGTGGAACAGCCAGGCACCACAGATGAAGAGCGCCAGCGTCATGAATGTCGTGATCATATGGGCGAGGTAGAGCGTGAATGCCCGCTTCGCCGCCTTGATCGCCATTCGGAGCCGGTTGCCGGGCTCGAAGCGGGTCCCGTAAGCAAGGCCGACGGCAATGCCCGATATCAGCACGAAGGCCTCCGCGGCATCGGAGAAGCCGAAATTCTTCGTCGTCGCATATTCGAAGATCTGCCCGGGAACATGATTGATGAAGATCATGATCAGGGCCAGGCCACGCAGCACATCAAGCCGTGTATCGCGCCCCGGCGCAGCTGCGGATAGGGAACTGCGCTCGGCGCCGATGGCTTCGGTCAGCGTGCTTGCCATGAGGTGTCTCCTGTTTGTCCGATTTGCAAACGCGACGACGGCCAAAAGGGTTCCCTTTTGGCCGTTCGCGAATCGCCGTGATGTCAGCGTGGAGAAACGCTTTATCCGAGCGGATATCCCTCGTCGGGATCGGCGACTTCGCTGCCGTTGATCGACAGAGTGTAGCCGCTGGCATTGGACGCTTTTGAGACCGAAATGCGGTATTTGGCGCCGCCCTGTTCCACCTCTGCCGCAAAACCGTCCCATTCCGACGGGAGCGACGGACGCACGCAAAGCCGGCCGTCCTTCAACCGGATACCGAGAATGCCTTCGACGGCAGCCCGGTAGAGCCAGCCAGCCGATCCGGTATACCAGGTCCAGCCGCCGCGCGACGTATAGGGCTCATGCCCATAGACGTCGGCTGCCACGACGTAAGGCTCGACCCGGTACTGTTCGGCCGAGGCCTTATCGCGCGCATGGGTGATCGGATTGAGGATCTGGAAGCAGCGCATCGCGTCGTCGCCCCGCTTCAGTTCCGCCAGCGCCATCACCACCCAGGTCGCGGCATGGGTATATTGCCCGCCGTTTTCGCGCACGCCCGGCGGATAAGCCTTGATATAACCGGGATCCCTGGCGGAATTGACGAAAGGCGGCGTGAAAAGCCGGATAATTCTCGCCTGCTCGTCGACCAGCTGGTCGAGCACGGCATCCATCGCCTTTGCGGCACGGGCTGGGTCGCCCTCGCCGGACAGAACGCTCCAGGATTGTGCGATTGAATCGATCCGGCATTCCGGGCTCTCCTTGGAGCCGAGCAGCGCGCCGTCGTCGAATGTGCCGCGACGATAATAGCCGCCGTCCCAGGCGGCGGTTTCGAGCGCTTTCTTCAGCTCGGCAAGATGCGCCGACCAACGCTTCGCACGAGCCGTGTCGCCGCGCTCTTCGGCATAGGGGATGAAGGAGCGCAATGCACCGGCCAGGAACCAGCCGAGCCAGACGCTTGTGCCGCGTCCGCCGATACCGACGCGGTTCATGCCGTCGTTCCAGTCGCCGCCGAGAAACAGCGGCAGGCCGTTCGCGCCCTTGCGGGCGATGGCCAGATCGAGCGCCAGCGCCGCATGTTCGTAGACGCTGGCTTTGTCCTCCGAAATCTCCGGCTTGTAGAAAGAATCGTGCTGACCTTCGAGAAGAGCGGGGCCTTCCAGGAAGGCAAGCTCCTCGTCGAGCACGCTCTTGTCGCCGGTGACGCTGCAATAGTGATGGATTGCATAACTCAGCCAGACGACGTCGTCCGAGATCATCGTGCGAACACCGGCCCCCGTCCCCGGCAGCCACCAATGTTGGACGTCGCCTTCGCGGAATTGACGCGAGGCGGCGTTCAAGATCTGCCGGCGGGCGATCGAGGGTTCATGCAGCAGGAAGGCCAGGGTGTCCTGCAGCTGGTCGCGGAAGCCGAAGGCACCGCTTGCCTGATAAAATGCAGTGCGGGCCATGATGCGGCAGCCGAGGCTCTGATAGGGCAGCCAGGTGTTGACGAGATTGTTCATCCCGCGATCCGGCGTCGAGATTTGCAGCCGGCCGGTGAAATCGCGCCAGAAGGCGCGGTTCGCCTCGACGGCATCGTCGAACGAAACCCTGCGGATATCGGCGATGACGGCACGCGCTTCTTCCTCCGTTGGCGTATCGCCGAGGTAGAAGGTGAAATCGCGCTCCTCGCCGGCCCCGAGTTCGATATCGATTGCGAGAGCCGCAGCCGGATCACCGTCGAGTTCGGTGGCCCCCGAAAGGGCCGCGGCGGCGGTGACGGCCTGCGGCCTCTGGATCGTCCCTGCCTTGCCGATGAATTCGCGCCGGCTTGCCGAGAAGCTCGAAAGCGTCTCGCTTGCCGCGAAGAAGGCGGTTCGGTTGGAAAAATCGATGCTGTAGGGATTGGTGGCAAACAGCGCTCCCGTCTTTTCGTCATGCCTCGACAGGATGAAGGGGGCCGTTCGTGCGGGATTGCTGCCGAGGACCCATTCGACATAACCATAGAGACGCAGCTTGCGGCCGGTCGAACCGGTGTTGCGCAGACGCAGGCGCTGCAGCTTCACCGGCCTCTCGCGGTCGATGGTCTGCGCCAGCTCGAGCGCGATCTCGTGCTGAACGGTGGAGAAGACGGAGTAGCCGAGGCCGTGGCGGGCTTCGAAACGAATATCAGGCCGGCGCGAAAGCGCCGCGAACGGCGTCATGACGGCACCGCTTTCGAGATCGGCGAGATAGAAAGCCTCCCCGGACCGGTTGACCACCGCATCGTTCGACCAGGAGGTCAGCTGGTAATCGCGCGAATTGACGCTCCAGGTGAAACCTGCGCCTTCGGCCGACACGTGGAAGCCGAACTTGTCATTGGAGATGACGTTGATCCAGGGCTGCGGCGTCGCGTGACCCCCGGGCAGGCGAACGACATATTCGCGGCCGTCGCCGGCAAAGCCGCCAATGCCGTTCCAGAAGTCGAGGTCGCCTTCCTCCTCGATGACAACTGCCGGCACGACAGGCGGCGGCACCGGCGCGATGCGCTTGACCGGCGCCTTGTTGCGCTCGGCGCGCTCCATCTCCTGCAGTTCTTCCTTCGAAGGCGCAAACAGGGCGACGGCGCGGTTGATCTGGTCGACCACCTTTCCGTTCTTTGCATGCAGGGTTACGCGGGAAGCCGCGATCAGCGCGCGATAGGTCTCCTCCTCCATCAGGTCCTTTCGGACCGCGAAGATATGCTGGCGCAACCCGTCGGCCTGGCCGATGCGGCGCACGTTCTCGCACATGGCGTCGAGCGCGTGCTGCATGTCCTGCGCATAGGACGAAGCGCGTTCGTTCATGATGACGAGATCGGCGGTGACGCCACGCGAGCGCAGATATTCCTGCGCCAGCAGCGCCTCGCGGGCGATGTCGAGATCCATATCGTCGGTGACGCGCAGCGTGAAGATCGGGAAGTCGCCGGAGATCGCCAGCGGCCAAAGCGCCGATTGCGACTGCAGGCCGGCCTCGACGGTGGCCTCATCCTTGCGCAACTGCATATCGGGATAGACGAGGTAGCGTCCGAGATGCTGGAAGGCCGCCGCCTGCTGCGAGGTGACGCCGACGTGGCGCATCTGCACCTGCGTGCGTGTCCATGCCAGGACGAGCTCATGGTTGAAGGCGTCGGGATGACGATAGCGATTGACTGCCTTGTCACCTTCGTCGCGGCTTGGCGCGGCGATCGTCCAGAAGAACACGCTGACTTTCTTGCCTGCCGGCACGCGCACGGTGCGCCGCAGCGACATCACCGGATCGAGCATAAAGCCATCGCTGCCGGAAAGTGTCGCGCCCGGATCGAAAGCCGCCGCGTCGGTAAGGGTGCGCCCGCGGCCGATGAACTTGCGTCTGTCGGTTTCGAATTCGGTATGGCGGGTGTCCCCGGCATTGTCGACGATCAGATGTGCGATGCTGATGTTCGGCTCGTTCGGATCGCGCTTGTTGCGTTCGGCGCGGATCACATCACCGCGTTTGCCGATCTCGGTCTTGACGAACATGCGGGCGAAGGCGGGATGTGCAGCATCAGCATCATCGGAGGTGAGGACTGGCTCAAGATAGGAGGTGACCTCGATGAAACGGTCTTCCGTGCCCATGTTGAGGAGGGTCACGCGACGGGCCTCGGCATCATGCTCGGTGGCGATGATGCATTCCACTTCGCTCGTGAGATCACCGACCGTCTTGGTGAACTGCGCCTTCTCGTCGGCGAACTCGACCTTGACCTTCTCGCCCTCGACGCGCTTCGGTTCTGCTGTCGCCGACCACCATTCGTTGGTGGCGGTATCGCGCAGGAAGATGAAAGTGCCCCAGCGGTCTTCGGTCGGATCGGCCTTCCAGCGGGAAACCGAAAGCCCGTTCCAGCGGGAATAGCCGGCGCCTGTCGCCGTCAGCATCAGCGAGTAATGGCCGTTCGACAGGAACACGAGTTCGCGGTCGCGCGACGCCGGATCGCTGATCTTCCGGATTTCCGGCCGCATCAGATCGTCCTGGATGCTGGCCGGCGTATCGGATTCATGTTTGCCGCTCATGACGGGAATGTCGCGCGGCGCCTTTTCCTGCAGCAGAAGTTCCGCCGCCTCGATGACCGGGTCGGAGTGGAAGAGTTCGCGAAGGTGGCCGTTGAAGGCGACGTTGGCGACGGCCGCGATCGACATGCCGTGATGGTGGGCATAATAATTGTAGACCACTGCGCATTTCTTGCCTTCCGGCACGCGCGTCGGCGTGAAATCGACGGCGTCGTGGAAGCCGAACTTGCCGAGCGCGCCGACCTTGCGCAGCCTCTGCAGGTTTTCGAGCGCGCCCGGCGGGTCGTACTGGCTGGCAAGCAGCGAAGCATAGGGCGCGATGACGGCGTTGTGGCCGAGGCCACGCTTGAGACCGAGCGTCGGCACGCCGAAATTCGTGTACTGATAGTTGAGGTTATGATCGCGGGCATTGAACGCCGCTTCCGAAATGCCCCACGGAATACCGAGCTTGCGGGCATAGTTCATCTGTTCGACGACGACCAGATTGTTCGTCTGGTTGAGAATGCCTCCGCCGCGCTCCTGCATGACGAGCGGCGGCATCAGATATTCGAACATTGAGCCAGACCAGGAAACCAGCGCGCCACGTGACCCCACAGGCACGACCTGGCGGCCGAGGCGATACCAGTGCTCAGTCGGCAGATCGCCCTTGGCGATGCCGAAGAGGCTGGTCAGGCGGCATTCGGAGGCCAGGAGATCGTAGCAGGCCTGGTCGAGCTCGCCGCTTTCGACGCGGTAGCCGATCGACAGCAGGCGCCGTTCCGGCCGGAACAGGAAGCCGAAATCCATCGAGAAGGCAAGATCCCGGGCCTTGTCGCGCAACGCCACCAGGCGCGGCCTGAGCGCATCGACCTTGGAAAGATCGAACGTGCTGTCTGATATATGTGCCTCGCAGACCTTCACCAGCGACGCCGCCCACTGGGTGACCTCTTCGCTCTGCTTCGACTTGACCTCATGGTCGAGATTGGCGGCGAGCTTCTCGATGTCGCGCGCGAGGACGGCGAGGTTGATGATGCGGATCGAGGCGAATTCGTGCTCGCGTTTGACCGCGGCAAGCGCATTCTGGAAGCCGACGATGCGTTCTTCCAGGCGCCGGCGCAACGGGCGCACGGTCTTGCGGTCGTCGGGCAGGTCCGCCAGCACTTCGCCGAGAATGCCGGCCGTGTCGCCGACGCCGTCGAGATTGCCCTGCATGTGGGCAGAGGGTGCCTCGGCCCAGTTGCGGCAGGCCGACGAAATGGCGATCAGATGACCGGCGAGATTGCCGCTGTCGACGGACGAGACGTATCGAGGGCCGAGCGTCTGGAGCGTATCGGTGTGATACCAGTTGAACAGATGGCCGCGGAATTTCTCCATCTTGTCGATCGTCGCAATGGTCTGCTCCAGCCGTTCGATCGTTTCCTCGAAGGAGAACCAGCCGAAATGCCGGCCGGAAACGACCGAGAGCAGGTAGACGCCGATATTGGTCGGCGAGGTGCGAGCCGCGACGATGACATGCGGGGTTTCCTGGATATTGTCCGGCGGCAGATAATTCTGCTCGGCCGTTGTGAAGGTCTCGAAATAGCGCCAGGTGCGCCGGGCGATCTTGCGCAGCTCGCTCGACACGGAATCGGCGACCTCAAGCCGGTCCTCGGTCTCGGCCGACTGGCTGACATACCAGGCGACGACAGGCGAGAGGATCCACAGGAGTGCGAAGGGGATGCCGACGAGGAAGGCGCTGTCGCCGGGAAGGGCTGCAAAACCAAGCGCCAGCAGCGCCAGCACCGGCGCATGCCACATCTGCTTGTAATAAGAGGCGAGGGTGCCTTGTCCGCCGGCCTGAACGCTGGCGGCGGTTCGCCACTGCAGCATCAGCTTGCGGCTGACGAACAGGCGGTAAAGCGAACGGCCGATCGCGTCCGCCATCATCGCCGCCGAATCTGCAATGAAGACGATCCGCAACGCGACCTGCGCATTGGCAGCCGTAATATCCGACCAGACCGTATAGAGATGGGCGCGGGCCACGATATCGCTTGTGCGTGGGATGATGCCGTTGATGAGCGACAGGGTCGGTGCCACGAAGAGGCAGAAGATCAGCAGAATCTGCCAGACGAGCGCGCCGAGCGGACCCATGAAATACCAGCCGAGCACTGAGGCGAAGAACCAGGCGATCGGCGTCAGCGAACGGCGCAGATTGTCGAACATCTTCCAGCGGCCGAGTGCCGTGACGCCGTATTTCGGATTGAACATGTAGGGCAGGAGCTGCCAGTCGCCGCGCGCCCAACGATGCTGGCGCGATGTTTCCACCTCATAGCGGATCGGGAAATCCTCGACCAGTTCGAGATCGGTGACGAGCGCGCAGCGCGCCATCGAGCCTTCGAGAAGGTCGTGGCTCAGGACCGAATTTTCCTCGATCCGGCCCTTCAGCGACGCTTCGAAGGCATCGACGTGATACAGACCCTTGCCGGTGAAAGTGCCTTCGCCGGCCAGATCCTGATAGACGTCGGAAACGGTGAAGACATAAGGGTCGAGGCCGCGGTTGATCGAGAACACGCGCTGGAAGACCGAGGCGTCCTTACCCGTCGTCAACGACGGGGTGACGCGCGGCTGCAGCACGCCATAGCCGCTTTCGACACGGCCGGTTTTCGGATTGATGACCGGGCGGTTGATCGGATGATAAAGCTTGCCGACGAGTTTGGTGACGGCGTCGCGCATCAGCCGCGTATCGGCATCGAGCGTCATGACATATTGCACGTTGGCCGGCACTGCATTGGCGCCCGGCAGGTAGGTCGTATCCCGGTCGCCGCGCAGAAGCATGTTCAGCTCGTGCAGCTTGCCGCGCTTGCGCTCCCAGCCCATCCACACGCCTTCCGAGGGATTGTAGAGGCGGCGGCGATGCAGGAGGTAGAAGCGTGTCTTGCCATCATAGGCATAGCGGGCCGAAAGATTGGCGATCTCCCGGCGCGCATAATCGAGAACCTCGAGATCGGCAGGCGTTTCCTCGACGTCGCTGTCCGGCCAGTCGCTGAGCAGGGCAAAATAGATCTCGCCCCGCGGGTTGGCGAGGTAATGGACTTCGAGGTTGCGGACGTGGTCGTCGACGCTGTCGCGGTTCGAAATCAGGCAGGGCACGACGAGCAGCGTGCGTGCGTCCTCCGGAATGCCTTCCTTGAATTCGTAACCGACGAGGCGGGCCGGCGTGACGAAGAAGGAAAGCAAGGTGTTGAAGAGACCGGTCGCGCCTTCCGAGGCCGGCAGCGAGAACATGATCAGCAGGACGGCGATTTCGACCGGACCCATGCCGGCATTCGCCATGAACCTGCCGACGGTGGCCATGGCGATGATCGTCAGCAGCACAACAGGCACGGCGATCGCCAGCCAGTTGAACCGGCGCACGGCGCGCACGAAATTCTGGGTGATCGTCGGGCGGTAATTCGCCCGTGCCTCGAGCTTCGGGCGCTGTGCGCCGGAGAGGAAGCCGCCGACATTCGGCTCATGCGGCTGCGGCTCGTCAGAGGCCTTGGCGGCCTCGGTCATGTCGAGCGCCAGCTGGGCAATCTCCATTTCGGTCAGCGGCGAGCGCTTGGCCAGCTTCTCGATCTGCTTGCGATATTTGTTGCGCGAGCCGGAATCGAGGATGCCGTAATCCGAATGCTCCCAGAGCAGCTTGTCGACATGGCTGACCTGCTCGACCCAGACCGACCATTCGGTGTCGTCGATCTCGCGAAGGCTGCGGATGATGTTGCCCATCGTCACGTTGCCGGAAGAGAGACGGCTGTGTTCGGCCGTCGTCGCCTCTTCGGTGTTGCGACCCAGTTCTTCCAGCCGCTCGTCGAGCCAGGTGATCGCCAGGCTTGACGTCTGCGAGCCGTCACGCAGGCGATAGAGGAACTGCGTCGAGAAGGTGTTGTCTTCGGCAAGCGGTTCCAGCGTCTTCAGATAGGCGGCGGCCTTGGCCGGATCGGTCAGGCGGATCAGTTCGTCGGCCGCTTCGTTGGCGCGGCGGCGCAGGCGGCGACTGGCTTCGACACGGCTGGAAATGCGGCGGAGGTTTTCCACGAGCACGTAGCGCACGAGCGACGGCAAGGCCCAGAGTTCGCCGATCCTCAGCGTCTCGCTGGCCTGGAAGCCGTCGACCAGCGCCGTCAGACTTTCCTGCGAGATCGTGCTGTGCGTATGGGCGACATAGAGCCAGGCAAGCACCAGCGTGCGCGGGATCTTGACGCCATCGACAACCATAGTCGGCAATTCCCGATAGAAGCGCCGAGGGAAGTCGCGCCGCACCTCCTGGATCGCCTCTTCGACGATATAGTGATTGTCCAGCAGCCATTCGGCCGCCGGCGTAATTGTCTCGCCGGCCTCTACGTCGGTCGCCGTCGTCCGGTAGACGCGCAGGATTTCCTTCTCGTTTTCCTTATGGCGCGCGAAGAAGTCGAAGGTGGCGAAAGCCGGCAGCTTGTCGACGCCGTTGCGGGCGACCGCATCGCCCATCGCCTTGATGTCCTCGATGGAAAGGTAGGTCGAGCGGATCGAATCGTTGTGATCGATCTGCTTCATCTCGGGCTCGCGGGAAAGGCTCGGGGAAAGATTGGCAATAGACATGGGTTCGGTTCTGGATCCAAACAAAGTTATGGCTGTTTTGGTCAGCCTTTTGCACTGCTTATCATGACTGCTACATGAACGGAGCCCGATTCTTCGAAGATCGAAGAAGCCGGGATGAACGCAGCCCGGGCGTCGTAACGCAAACGGATTAAGCCCTGGTTCAGGGTGGCTAGGCGGGTGGTGGAGATCATCCGATATCCTCTCCGCGAAAGCCATGTCGAAACTTGGACACTATCGGAATAATTCAAGTCAAGAGGCGGAAACCGCGGTCTCCTCGATCTAGGGCCGGGTTAGCTTTAAGCATTCTGCCGGGGCAGGTTTTCGTCAGGGCAAAGGCGATTGGCGAAGGGCATACCTCTTGGTACGTCCGAGCCGATCGCCTTTGATCCTGGCTAGAGATGCCCAAAAGTCTGGGATCAAACATCTAGCCTCAGCCGCGGAATGGAAATATCGGCATCTGGGCCTGGTCTCCGGCGACAGCTCCGGGAAGCGGCAAAGCCGAAGCACGCCGCATGAACAAACTTCGATGCGGACGCGCTTTGAAGGCGTGAAAAGAAAGAGAAGAATGGTGGCGTGGATCGCCGATCAGTTCCATCACCCATCATCCTCGACAGGATGATGTCAGGAGGGCGCGGAGACAGATGAGGCGTTCCTGCTTTGGGAAGGCGAGCATCTGCCGATCATGATCGCCGAATTAACCGACGACGCCGCAAACCATGGCTACGACAAACAGGAATGCTGCCGTGAAGAGCGCTCCATGGAGCAGCGTTTGAAGTCTGTGGCGCGCGGTGAGCGGCTTCTTGCTTGCTACGGAACCGTAGTGGTTCACGTGAGTATGCGAAATACCCAGATCTGCCATATGTCGCCTCCGTTGTTCTCATGCGGCCGGTTGTGCGGCTCGGGCTTCTTTTCTTATTTTCTCTATCAGTTAGGTAGAGATAAATTTCCGTCCAGAGGGGACGGAAGAGAAAATCCAACCAATCTCTTTTTAGCAGAGCGTGCGCCATGCCCAGATCAACGAGCGCTCAATGGCATTCTCGTTCGATGGCGGGTTGGAGGTCTCGATCAGCCGACGGTCCCTTTCAGCGGGAATGGATACGGACACCTGTTCGCTGCGCTCGGCTTTAACCGGAGGATCGAGGTAACCCATGGTCATCCCGCCGAGAAAGAACATGCCGCATCCTCCATCGATCACGAAAGCTAACAATCGTTAACGGGATCATGACAGAACCGGGGCAACTGTCAATAGTCTAGTCGATTGGTCGTGTTTTAAGGAGACATTATCCTTAACACACCGGCCGGGCCTTTCTTTTCAATGGCTTGAAATGATTGCCTTTCAGGCTTTGACGAAACCCTTGCTCGCGATCATCAAATTTTTCGTGTAGTTCTCCTGGACCGCGCCCTCTGCCAGCTCTTGCGAGCTCAATCGCTCGACGACGGCGCCATTGCGCATCACGGCGAGCTTTTCGCACATGTGGGTGATGACGCCGAGGTCATGGCTCACCATCACGAAGGTCAGTTTGCGGTCGCGTCGGATCTGTTCGAGCAGGTTGAGCACCTCCGCCTGCACGGAGGCGTCGAGCGCCGATGTCGGCTCGTCGAGCAGCAGGATCGCGGGTTCTACGATCAGCGCCCGGGCGATCGCCACACGCTGCCGCTGGCCGCCGGAAAGCTGATGCGGATAGCGGAAACGGAAACCATTGCCGAGGCCGACCTCGTCGAGCGCCCGGGCAATGCGCCTATCGCTGTCAGCAAGGGCGTGGATCGCAAGTGGTTCGAGCAGCAGCCGGTCGATCGTCTGGCGCGGATGCAGCGAGCCATAAGGATCCTGAAAGACCATTTGCACGCGCCGATAGAAGGCCTTGCTGCGCTTCGAACCTTTCAGCTCTTCGCCGTCGATATGGATCGTCCCGCCGCTGATCGGCGCAAGTCCGGCCACGGCGCGCAGCAAGGTCGATTTTCCCGACCCGGATTCGCCGACGAGACCGAAGGATTCGCCGCCTTCGACGCGGATGCCGACATCCTTCAGCGCATGAAAATCGTCATAGACGACACTGAGATTGTCGATGTGAAGGGCTGCGCTCATGCCGCCCACTCCGGCCTGCGGTCCAGCACCGGCAGGGGATGGCGGTTTACACCGATCTCGGGCATGCAGTTCAGCAGTCCCCTGGTATAGGGGTGCTGCGCATGTTTGAGGTCGGCGGCGGCGAGCTCTTCGACGATCTTGCCGGCATACATGACGATCACTCGGTCGCAGAAGGAAGAGACCAGCCTCAGATCATGGGAAACGAAGATCAGCCCCATACCCCGCTCGGAGACCAGCTGGTCCATAATCCTCAGCACGTCGAGCTGGACGGTCACGTCGAGCGCCGAGGTGGGTTCGTCGGCAATCAGCAGTTCAGGTCCGGCAATCAGCATCATGGCAATCATCGCGCGCTGTCCCATGCCGCCCGAGACCTCGTGCGGATGCAGGTCGAAGACCCTTTTCGGGTCGCGGATCTGCACCGCTTCCAGCATGGCGAGCGCCCGTTCGCGCGCCTCCGCCTTGCCGAGCTTCTCATGCGTGCGCAGCGTTTCGCAGATCTGCCGGCCGATCGTCATAACCGGATCGAGTGAATATTTCGGGTCCTGCAGGATCATGGCGATGCGCTTGCCACGCAGCCTGCGCCTTTCACCGGCGGAAGCCCTGATGAGGTCGATGCCATTGAAATCAAGCCTGTCGGCCGTGACGATGCCGTGTTTCGGCGTCAGCCCCATGATCGCCCGGCCGGTCTGCGACTTGCCGGAACCGGATTCGCCGACAATGCCGAGCCTTTCCTTTCCGAGCGTGAAGGAGACGCCGCGCACGGCCTCGATCACCTCGGTGCGCGTGGGGTAGCTGACCTTGAGATTGTCCACCGTCAGAAGTGTCGTCATTGGCCGCTCTCCTTCGGATCGAGCGCGTCACGCAGGCCGTCGCCGAGGAGATTGAAGCCGAGGCTGACGATGAGAATGGCGATGCCAGGCATCGCCGCCACCCACCATTGGTCGAGAATGAAGCGCCGCCCCGAGGCGATCATCGCCCCCCATTCCGGCAGCGGCGGCTGCGCGCCGAGGCCGAGGAAGCCGAGACCGGCCGCCGTCAGGATGATGCCGGCCATATCGAGCGTCACGCGGACGATCAGCGAGGAAATGCAGAGCGGCATGACATGGCGCACGATGATGCGCAAAGGCGATGCGCCCATCAACCGCACGGCCGAGATATAGTCGGAACGCCGGACCGTCAGCGTCTCGGCGCGCGCGATGCGGGCATAGGGCGGCCAAGAGGTGATGGCGATGGCGATGATCGCGTTCTGAATGCCGGGGCCAAGTGCGGCGACGAAGGCAAGTGCCAGCACCAGCTTCGGAAAGGCGAGGAAGATATCGGTGATGCGCATCAGCGTCGCATCCACCCAGCCGCCGGCATAACCGGAGACGGTGCCGACGATCAGGCCGATCGGCGCGGAGATGACGGCGACAAGCACGACGACGAACAGCGTCAATCGGGATCCGTAGATCAATCGCGAGTAAATATCGCGGCCTTGGTCGTCCGTACCGAGAAGATAGCCGGCCGTTCCCGGCGGAAGCAAACGGGCATTGCGGAGATCGCCGACGACCGGGTTGTGCGTGGCGATGAGATCGGCGAAAGCCGCGACCAGGAGCAGCGCGACGATGATCATGAGTCCGACGACGGCGAGCCTGTTTGCCGTGAACTGCCGCCAGGTGACGTAGGCGCGGCCGAGGCGGGCCTGCATGCGCGATTGCGGCCGGTCGGAAAGCAGCCATTCGCGGCGGCTCATCGCAGGAGATGGGCTGGCAGGGGCCGTCATCGATTTCGTGTCCTCGGATCGAGCGTCCGATAGAGAAGATCAGACAGAAGGTTGATGCCGATGAAGATCGTCCCGATGACGATGGTGCCGCCGAGTACAGCGTTCATGTCGGCGTTCTGCAGCGAATTGGTGATGTAGAGCCCGATGCCCGGCCAGGAAAAGACAGTCTCGGTCAGCACCGATCCTTCGAGCAGGCCGGCATAGGAAAGCGCGATGACGGTGACCAGCGGCACGGCGGCATTGCGCAGCGCATGGCCCCAGATCACCCGCGTTTCCGAAAGTCCTTTGGCGCGCGCGGCGACGATATATTCCTGCGAAAGCTCGTTCAGCATGAAGCTTCGGGTCATGCGGCTGATATAGGCGAGTGAGAAATAGCCGAGCAGCGATGCTGGCAGGATGATGTGGCGGAAGACATCAGAGAAGACATCCCATTGCCCCTGCCAGGCGCTGTCGAGGAGATAGAAGCCGGTGATCGGCGTGAACGTGTATTCGAAAACGATGTCGATGCGGCCGGGAAAGGCCACCCAGCGCAGCTGCGCATAGAAGATGACGAGCGCGATCAGCGCCAACCAGAAGATCGGCACCGAATAGCCGATGAGGCCGATGACCCGCACGACCTGGTCGGCGATACTGCCGCGGCGCACGGCGGCGAGGACGCCGAGCGGCACGCCGACACAGGCGCCGATGAGCGTCCCGAGCGTCGCGAGCTCGATCGTCGCCGGCATGACGCGGCGGATATCGACCATGACGGGATTGGTCGTCAGCACCGAATTGCCGAAATCTCCGGCCAGGATGCCTTTGATATAGATGTAGAACTGCTGATAGAGCGGCAGGTTGAAGCCCATTTCCTGTCGTACCCGCTCGACGACATGGGTGGGGGCGCGATCGCCGAGGATGGCGAGCACAGGATCGATCGGCACGACGCGGCCGATGAAGAAGGTGACGGCCAGAAGGCCGAGATAGGTGGTGACGGCGGCGAACAGGAAGCGCCCTGTCGCCTTTGCGAAGGTGGCGGCACGGCCCTTTCGGGGCCGCGCCTCCCGTGTTGTTCCGACGGTGCTCAAGCCACTCAATCCAGCCGGATTATTCCTTGCCGATCGGGCCGACGAAATTGGTGTCGAAACTCGGACCCAGCTTGAAGTCTGTCAGATTCTTGCGATAGCCGGCCACCTCGGTCTGCTGGAAGATGATGATGAAGGGGCTGTTGGCCAGGAATTTTTTCTGGACCTCCTCGTACATGGCGGCACGCTTCTCACCGTCGCGCTCGAGCAGGGCGGCCTTGACGACCTTGTCGAGCTCCGGCGCCTCCCAGGTGTTGCGCCATGCAAGCGTCTTCACCGTGCCCGCGTCCGAATTGTCGGGATTGCTTGTGAAGGTGTCGGCATTGGAATTCGGATCGAAATAGTCCGAGCCCCACTGGCCGATATACATGTCGTGGGTGCGGGCGCGATATTTGGTCAACGTCTGTTTGCCGTCGCCGGGGATGATCTCCAGCTTCACGCCGGCCTGCGCCAGCGTCTGCTGCATGGATTCAGCGATACCGGTCACCGGTTGTGTGTTGCGCACGTCCATTGTCACCGAGAAGCCATCCGGGACGCCGGCCTTGGCAAGCAATTCCTTGGCCTTGGCAACGTCGAGCTTGTAGGGATTTTCGTCGAGCGCACCGAGCTGACCCTTCGGCAGGAAGGTCTGGTGGATTTCGCCGATGCCCTTGATCAGGGTCGCGCCAATCGCATCGTAGTCGACCAGATACTTGAAGGCCTCCTGGACCTCGGGCTTCTTCAGGTTCTCATTCTTGTTGTTGAGGCTGACGTAATAGATCGTGCCCTTCGGCGCGCTCGTCGTCGCCAGATCGGCATCTTTGGAAACCGCGTCGATATCGCCCGGCTCCAGATTGCGGGCGATGTCGATATCGCCGGCTTCAAGCGCCAGGCGCTGGGCCGAACTTTCCTTCATGTAGCGGTAGATCACGCGATTGAGCTTGGCCTTGTCGCCGTAATAATTGTCGTTGCGCTCGAGCACGACGACTTCGTTGGCCCGCCATTCGCGCAGCTTGAAGGCGCCGGAACCGGCATAGCCGGTCTTCAGCCATTCGTTGCCGAAATCATTGTCGTATTTGTGCTCGGCATCCGGCGTTACCGCCTTCACATGTTCCAGGACGAGCTTCTTATCGACCACCGAAGCGACGGTTGCCGTCAGGCAGTTGAGCACGAAGCTCGGCGCATAGGCCTTGTCGACGGTGAAGACAAAGGTGTTGGCGTCGGTCGCCTTGGCCTTTTCGGCGACATTATCGCCGGTCAGGCCGAACTGGGTGAGGATGAAGGCCGGGCTCTTGTCGAGCTTGACGGCGCGCTCGAACGACCAGGCGACATCTTCGGCGGTAATCGGATTGCCGGAGGCGAATTTCAGGCCCGGTTTCAGCTTGAACGTATAGGTGAGGCCGTCATCCGAGACGGTCCAGCTCTCGGCAAGATCTCCCTTGACCTTGGACGTATCGGCGAGATCGAGGCGGACAAGCAAGCTGTAGCTGTTGCTGGTAATCTCCGCCGTCGAAAGCTCGAAAGCCTCGCCGGGGTCCATCGTGATAATATCGTCGATGGCAAATCCTTCGACCAGCGTGTCCTTCGGCGTCTCGGCAAAGGCAGATGGTGCGGCCATCATCAGGAGCGAAAGAGCGGCTCCTGCGGAAAGCATTCGAACATTGCGGCTGAGCTTGGTCATCATCATGGTCTGTTCCCCTGTTCTTGATTGATTACGAAGCGTTTTATTGGTCATGCCCCAGTAAACTATTGTTCGTTTTTAACGCGTCCAGAGGCGCGCAACGCTTTAGGCGCGGTCCTCCCGCCAAGCCTGTGCCAGTATGCGAAGCCAATTTTCACGAGCAAGTTTCGTCAGGTCGGCTTCACCATATCCAACCTCCCGGAGAGCGGCAATCAGCTTCTGATTGCCCGCCGCATCGCCGATTTCCTCGGGAATGGTGGCGCCGTCGAAGTCCGATCCGAGCGCCACACAGTCGATCCCGATACGGTCGACGAGATAATCGATGTGACGGATGACATCGGAAAGCGGCGTATCGCTGTCCGAGCGGCCGTCGGCGCGCAGCATGGCGGTTGCATAATTGATGCCGACGAGCCCCCGGCTTTCGCGGATGGCGTCGAGCTGCCTGTCGGTCAGGTTGCGTGCGACCGGCGTCAGCGCATGCGCATTGGAATGGCTGGCGACCAAAGGCTGGTCCGTCGTCTTCGCCACATCCCAGAATCCTTTTTCGGTTATATGGGCCAGGTCGATCAGAATGCCGAGGCGGTTGCATTGCCTCACCAGCTCGAAACCGGCCTCGGTAAGGCCGGGTGCTGTATCAGGCTTCATCGGAAAGGCGAAGGGCACGCCGTAGCCGAAGACGTTGTGCCGGCTCCAGACCGGACCGAGCGATCGCAGCCCCGCTGCATAGAACACCTCGAGCGCCGAGAGGTCGGCACCGATCGCCTCGCAGCCTTCCATATGCAGGACGGCGGCAAAGATATTGTCCGCCATGGCGCCGCGGATGTCCCTTACCGTCCGACAGAGCCGCCAGGCGCCGGCCTGGTCGAGCCGCAGCGCGATCGCCGCCATTTCAGTCGCGATGGCAAGAGACGGCAGCGGATCAAGCGGGGCCGCCATCGGGGTGATATAGCGGCCGTCGGCATCCGGATCGGCGAAGACGAGATCACCCGAGGGAATGTAGATGGCGCAGAGGCCGCCCGAAAGACCGCCCTCTTTTGCCCGGCGCGCATCGATGTGGCCGACCGTCGTGCCGTCGGCGAATTCCGCGATCGGATCGTTGCCGTCTTTTGCATGTGTCCAAAGTCGAAGGAGAACGTCGTTATGACCATCAAATACGAATTGCATCTGTCTTCCTGCGCTGCCCTACTGGATAAGTCCTTAAATCGGAATCGATCTAAGGATAAATTATCCAGCATGCGAAGTGCTATGGCTCCTTGCGCATCTTATCAGATGTGCGGCGCCGTAGAGGGCGAATGAAGCGGCAGAATAGAAAAGCTGACGGAATTCGCCACCTCTTTTTTCAGAAATTCGTCATCGGCACCAGGAGCGTCGCTGGAATCGAAACGGGGGCCGAAGCCCCCGCCAAGATTTCGCATCGTGCGCCGGAACTCAGTGTTTTCGGCGCTTCTTCTGTCTGTAGACGTCGATGACGACAGCCGCGACGATGATGAAGCCTTTGACGATCTCCTGGTAATAGGCGTCGATCCTGAGGAAGGTGAAGCCGGAGGTCATGACGCCGAGGATGATGGTGCCGATGACGGTGCCGGTGATGCGGCCGACGCCGCCGGTGAGGGAGGTGCCGCCGATGACGGTCGCGGCGATCGCGTCCAGCTCATATCCGACGCCCATGCTTGCCTGTGCGGTTTCGGCGCGTGCCGCCGTGACGATGCCGGCGAGGCCCGCAAGCAATCCGGCGATGACATAGACCTTGACGAGATGCGCCTCGATATTGATGCCGGAAACACGCGCCGCCTGCGGGTTGGCGCCGATGGCGTAGGTGAACTTTCCATAGCGGGTGTAGCGCAACGCGATATGGAAGATCAGCGCGACGACGAGGAAGACGACAACCGGCCAAGCCTTCGTTCCAATGAAATGAAACTGTTCGGTGATCCCGGAAACCGGCTGGCCTTTCGTATACCACTTGGCAACACCTCTGGCGGAGACGAACATGCCGAGTGTTGCAATAAACGGCGGGATTTTCGTGTAGGCGATGAGCGCGCCGTTTGCCAGGCCGGCGGCCGCCCCGATCAACAGGCCGATCATGATGGGCACGACAGCCGGCAGGTCGGTCAGCGACGGAAAGACGGCCCGCCCCCAGGTGGAGGACTGGGCGAAACTTGTGGCGATCATCGCCGTCATGCCGACGACCGAGCCCGACGAAAGATCGATGCCGCCGGTTATAATGACCTGCGTGACGCCGACCGCAATAATGCCGATGACGGAGACCTGCAGGATCATGATTGTCAGGCGCTGCGAATTCAGAAGAAAGCTCTGACCGATGAGAAGCCAGCCAAGCACTTCGTAGATCAGCGCAATGCCGACGAGCACGAGGAAAATGCTGAGCTCAGTCGGTAAGCGCCGCCGCTTTTGCCGAGTTGCGAGCGGAGCCGCGCCCTCTGCTGCCTTGGTACTCATATCAAACCTCCCTTCGGCGATCGCAAGCTGCGCCTCACTGCGCAGCCAACTCCATCACCTTGATCTGCGTTGCTTCATCGCGATTGAGGAAACCGGTCACCAGGCCCTCATGCATGACCATGATGCGGTCGCTCATGCCGAGAACCTCGGGCATTTCGGATGAGATCATGATAACTGCCACGCCGTTTCGCGCCATTTCCGTGACCAGCCGATGAATTTCCGCCTTGGCGCCGACATCGATGCCGCGCGTAGGTTCGTCGAGGATCAGGATCTTCGGATGGGTGAGCAGCCAGCGTCCGATCAGCACCTTTTGCTGATTGCCACCCGAAAGGTTTTCCACCCGCTCGTAAAGATTGGGGGTTTTTACGCGCAGCCTTTTTGCCATGTCTTCGCAAGTCGCCTCGAGCGCTCCCTGCTGCACGAAACCGCCCTTGACATATTTGTCCTGCAGGACGGCGATCTGCATGTTCTCGAGAATATCCAGAATCAACAGGCAGCCGGTGTCTTTGCGGTCCTCGGTGAGGAATGCCATCTGGTGACGGATGGCCTCGGTCGGCGAGGAAATCGTCACCGGCTTGCCGAACAGTTCGATCGTGCCGGAGCTGGCCGGCGTCACGCCGAACAGCGTTTCGGCGACATTCGACCGTCCGGAGCCGACGAGGCCGGCCACACCCAGGATCTCGCCGGCCCTGACCTCGAAGGAAACGTTGCGGAAGACACCATTGAGGCAGAGATCCTTGACGGAGAGCACGACGTCGCCGATCGGCACATCTTCTTTCGGAAACATCTGGGTGATCTCGCGCCCAACCATCATGCGAATGATGTCGTCGCGGGTGACCTCGGTTGAGGCGTGCGTGCCAATATATCGGCCATCACGAAAGACCGAGAACTCATCGGCGATCTCGAACAGCTCGTTCATCTTATGGGTGATGTAGACGATGCCGATGCCCTGAGCCCGGAGGTCGCGGATGATTAGGAAAAGATGCTCGACCTCGCGCTCTGTCAGCGCCGAAGTCGGCTCGTCCATGATGAGAACATCGGAATTATAGGAAACCGCCTTGGCGATCTCGACCATCTGCCGGTTGGCGACCGACAAGTGCCGCACCTCGACATCGGGATCGATGTCAATATTAAGCCGGGCAAACAGCTCCTCGGTCATGCGACGCATTACGCCGTGATCAATGAAACCGAAACGGTTTTTCGGTTCGCGGCGGATCCAGATATTTTCAGCAACGGTCATGAACGGCATCAGGTTGAGTTCCTGATGGATCATGGCGATGCCGTTCTCCAGTGCGTCGAGCGGCGATTTCAACCGGATCTCGACCCCCTTCAGGCGAATATCGCCTTTATCGGGCGTGTAGATGCCGGCGAGGATCTTCATCAGTGTCGATTTGCCGGCGCCGTTTTCGCCCATCAGCGCATGCACGGAGGCGCGCTTCAGCCGGAACTGCACGTCGTCGAGTGCGACGACACCGGGAAATTCCTTGCGCACGCCCTCGGCGCTCAACAGAAACTCCGCATTCGGAACTGCGCCGCTTGCACGCACGGCGGCCATGGTTGTCGGGCTGACGGCCATATCATCTCCTCCGGATACGGACAGGCTGAAAGGATGCGGGCAAAGCCCGCATCTGCTTGGCACTCGCCTCAGTTCTTGGCGACGAAGTCCTTGACGTTTTCCGGCGTGACGAGCTGGAAGGGGATATAGACCTTCTTTTCGACCTTTTCGCCCTTGGCAAGCTTGAGCGCCGTATCAAGAGCGCCCTTGCCCTGGCCGGCGGCGTCCTGGAACACGGTGACGTCGAGGTCACCCGCCTGCATGGCGGCTAGCGCGTCCTGAGTGGCGTCGACACCGCCGATGACGATCTTGCTCAGATCCTTGCCGGCGGCCTTCAGCGCCTGGATGGCGCCGATTGCCATTTCGTCGTTGTTGGAGATCACCGCATCGAACTCGATGCCGCTGGAGAGCCAGTTGGTCATAAGGTCGGCGCCCTGGGTACGATCCCAGTTGGCCGTCTGCTCTTCGACGATCTCGATGCCCTTGCACTCGTCGGTCTTGACGACGTCATGGATGTCCTGGGTGCGCATGCGCGCAGCCTGGTTGGAAAGCTCGCCCATGATGACGACGGCTTTGCCCTTGCCACCGAGAATGCGGCAGATTTCCTTGGTTTCCAACGTGCCCGATTCCTGCTCATTGGAAGCGACGAAGGCCTGCTTGTCCGGAAGCGTGTCGACATTGACCGGCTCGCGGTTGACGTAAACCAGGGGAATGCCGGCATCGGCCGCAAGCTTCGACATCGCCGTCGTAGCGTCGGTATCGACAGGGTTGACGATGATTGCATCGACCTTGGAGGCGATGAAATTCTGAATCTGGCTCTGCTGCTTGGAGACGTCGTTCTGCGCGTCTTCGACCTGCAGGGTGACGCCATCCAGCGTCTTGGCATAATCGGTCATGCCGTTGCGAAGTACGGTCAGGAAGTTGTCGTCGAACTTGGCCATCGACACGCCGACCGTCTCCGCGTGAGCGGCCGTCGACATGACGAGCGCCATCGCAGTGCCCAGGATAAACTTTTTCATTTTACTTCCTCCACAAACGGTGCCCGGCTGCACCCTCCTCACGCCGGAGCTCCAGGCATCCGCCCTGAAGCCGCAGTCTGCTGCGCCGCCTCTCCCGCGACGTTCCGAAAACGGAACAAACAAACCGTAAAATTTGTTATGCGGAATATTCATTCCATTTTCTGCGAACGGCGTCAAGTCTCTCTTTGCGCTGCGACGGGATAATGAGGAGCGCGAGGCGTGGAATTGCGGACGGCATGCGCATTCCCCGGCATTGTGCAAGACGGGCGCAGCATCCATCTATGGGAAGGTCGAAGACAGGCTCACCGCCGCAGGCCCTTCGACAGCCGCCGCGACCGCTCATTTGAAGATTTCTGGAGACAGGACTGATGTCCATTTCGATCTATCGCCTCACCGTTCCCATGTTCCAGCGGGGCATTGCCAGCCTGAAGACCTATCTCGACAAGGCTGAAGCCTATGCGAAGGAAAAGAATTTCGATCCCGCCATACTCGTCTCCGCCCGCCTTGCGCCGGACATGCTGCCGCTCGCAGGCCAGTATCAGCGGGCCAGCGACAGCGCCAAGTTCGCGCTCGCCCGCCTGACGGCGACCGACGCTCCGAAGTTCGAGGATAACGAAACGACGATCGACGAGCTGCGCGAGCGCCTGGCAAAGACCGACGCCTATCTCGCCGGCTTCACGGCCGATGCACTCGAAGGTACCGAAAGCCGCCAGATCACTCTGCCGGGCAAGAGTGGCATTGTGCTGGCCGGTGACGAATATATCGCCACTTTCGCCCTGCCGAACTTCTACTTCCACGTCGCGACGGCTCACGCGATTCTGCGCAACCAGGGCGTACCGATCGGCAAGCGCGATTATCTCGGCTGAACCTCGTTCGGCTCGGCTGAACTTTGATTCGGCCCGGCTGAACCTAGTTCGGATTGACCGCCATTCAAAGACGAAAATGCCTATTAGGGCCGGCGCGTTACCGGCCCTTTTTCCGTCAGCTCGGTATAGGCGAGCGTCTGGTCCAGATGTCGTGCCCTCAGCGAAAGCAACTTCTCGGCATATTCGAGTCGGATCGCCGCATAGGCCGGATCAGCCGCGACGTTGTTGAGTTCCATGGGATCGTCGCGGAGATTAAAGAGCAGTGACGGCAGCGCGGTAAAATGCACATACTTGAACCGCGCGTCGCGGATCACGGCGAGATTGCATTCGTTGGACCGCAGACCGAAATGCCGCTCCGCCTCACCCTGCACAATATCGCGGAAGTCGAATTCCCAAAACGCCGCGTCCCGCCACTCTGCGCTCTCACGCTTGACGAACGGCATGAGAGAGCGGCCATCAAGCCCATTCTTCGCTTCGATGCCGAGCCTTTGGCACAGCGTCGGGAAGATATCGGCAGCACTGGTAAAATCGTCGACCACCCCGCCCGCAGGACCGTTTGCGGGGTCGCGGATTATCAGCGGAATGTGGTAGCTGCCGTCGAAGAAGCCGCCCTTGCCGAGCGTCCAGTGATCGCCCGCCATCTCGGCGTGGTCGGAGGTGAAGACGATGAATGTATCGTCCCAGGCGCCCGTATCCTTCAGTGCCTGCCAGATCCGGCCGAGCTGCGTGTCGACCTCTGAAATCATCCCGTAATAAATCGCCCGGATCGCCGCAAAATCCGCGCTGCTCCAGGCGCTGAGCGACCCTTCCGCCCCGTGAATGAAGCTGCCCCTGTCGGAGTGCGGCATGGCAAAGGCGAGATAGGGATGCGTAGCCTGTTCCGCTTCATGATTTGCCGCCCGCGCAAAGGCCGGCCCGTCGTCCGGCTTGTACATCCGGTTGAACGGCTCCGGAACGGAAAACGGGGGGTGCGGACGCAGGAAAGAGACATGCGCAAACCACGGTCCGTGCTGTTCGCCCAGCCAGCGAATGAACTCGCCGGCCAGGAAGGCGGTCTGCGTCTCGTCACGCGAATAGGCCGGCGCCGCAGCAGAAATTTCGCCTGCTTGCGCACCGACGGGAATATGGATGTCGCGGTTGACGGCATGCGCATGGCCGCGTGACCTCAGCCATGAGAGCCATTGTCGCTCATGCTCGGGAAGCAGCTGGCGAGCGGTAAAACCCGGCAGCACGCCTTCATAGGTCGTCAGGTGGGGATCATTGGCATCCATGCCGCGCGGATCGGGCGCCGTGTCGGTGTAGCCGAACAGCGTCGGGTCGAATCCGGCCCGCCGCGCCGCCAGCGCCAGATTGTCGAAGCGGGCATCAAGGGGCGACCCGTTGCGGCAGACGCGGTGATTCATCTGGTAGAGGCCGGTATAGAGCGTCGCCCGCGCCGGCGAGCAGGGGGCGGCCCCGGCATAATGTCGGCGGAAGAGCGTGCCTTCACGGGCCAGCGCATCGATTTGAGGCGTTTTCACGCAGGGATGACCGGCGGCCGAGAGGCAATCGCCGCGCCACTGGTCGGCGGTGATCAGCAGGATATTGGGCCGGTGCGCCGTCTCAATGCTGGTTTGATTTTGCATGCCAGTCCCAGGCCGAGCGAATGATCTGAGACAGATCATATTGCGGCACCCAGCCGAGCACGTCGCGGGCCTTGTCGTTGTTGGCGACCAGCGTATGCGAGTCACCTTCGCGCCGGCCGATATATTCGACGGGGAAGGGCCGGTTCGACACATCCTCGATTGCCCCGAGCAATTCCTTGACGGTGGTGCCCGTGCCGGTGCCGAGGTTGAGCGCGACGGAATCGCCGCCCTTCAGCAGATATTCGACGGCGCGCACATGCGCATCGGCAAGATCGAGCACATGGATGTAATCACGCACGCAGGTGCCGTCGCGCGTCTCGTAGTCGCTGCCGAATACCTTGAAGCCCTGGCGGCGACCGAGCGCGGCGTCGATCGCCAGCGGGATCGCATGCGTTTCCGGCTGGTGCCACTCGCCGATCCGGCCTTCGAAATCGGCGCCCGCCGCATTGAAATAGCGCAGCACCACCGAGCGCAGGCTCTTGTACTGATCGTAATCGGCAAGCGCCTGCTCGACGATATATTTGGTCCGCCCATAAGGATTGATTGGCATCTGCCGATGCGTCTCGTCGAGCGGCACGCTCTGCGGCAGGCCATAGGTGGCGCAGGTGGAGGAGAAGACGAAGGCGTTGATGCCGGCGGCCTGCGCCGCCGAAAGCAGCGTCAAGGTGCCGATGACATTGTTCTCGTAGAAGGAAACCGGATCCTTGACCGATTCGCCCACCTCGATCAGCGCCGCGAAATGCAGGATCGCCGCCGGCTTGTGCTTGGCCAGCACCTCGTCGAGACGGGCGCGGTCGCGAATATCGCCTTCCTCGGCCGGCCCCCATTTGACGAACTCACGGTGGCCGTTTGAAAAATTATCGAAGACAACAGGCTTGTAACCCTTGTTCGCCAGGTCGAGACACGTATGCGAGCCGATATAACCGGCGCCGCCGACCACGAGAACCGTTTCACCTGCCATGTGTCACCCTTGTCATCAATGAGAGATAGGCCGAACCTAGACGAGATAGACGTCAATAAAAAGAAGGAACTGCAATCGGCGTGAACGGACAATACGTCGATTGCCGCAGCCGCTTCCCGCCGATCGCATTATTCGCGTGATTTGCATAATGCTGCAATCTAACCCAGAAAGGCTCCAGTGGGCGAAGGATGAAGTCGGCGGAGGACACGAGATGAAAAAGGCGATCATCGTCTGGGGCGGCTGGCAGGGCCATGAGCCGGAACAATGCGCCGGCATCGTTGCCAATCTCCTGCGCGAGGATGGCTTTGCCGTCGAGGTGACCGGTGATCTCGGCATTTTCGCCTCGCCTCTGCTGGCCAAGGCCGATCTCCTCGTGCCCATCATAACCGGCGAAACGCTTGAAAGACCGCATGCTAGCGCCCTTGTCGAGGCGGTGCGCGGCGGGCTCGGGCTCGGCGGCCATCATGGTGCGCTCGCCACCTCCTTCAAGGAGAGCGCCTCCTTCCGTTATGTCTCCGGTGTCACCTGGGTCGCCCACCCCGGCAATATCATCGATTTCCGCGTCGGCGTCACCCGCCAGGACGATCCTGTCATGGAGGGCATTCCCGACTTCGACTATCACTCGGAGCAATATTACCTTCATTACGATCCGAGCGTCGAAATCCTCGCGACGACCACTTTTACCGGCGTCTATGATCCGGCGGCGCGCAATGTCGTGATGCCTGTGGTCTTCAAGCGGCATTTCGGCGCCGGTCGCATCTTCTATTCCGCCCTTGGCCATGTAGCTGCCGAATTCGACCACCCCTTTATGCCGCTCGTCCTGCGGCGCGGTCTCAGCTGGGCCGCCCGCCGATAGCGTCGGAACGACATATTACCGCCGGGAGCGGTTGCCACGTGCCGGCTGCGTCCCAACTTGCTCCTATGCCGGATCGCTTTCGATCTTTCTCGATGCCGGTTTCATCGACGTGGCAAGGCGCCTGCCGACACGGCTGATCGTCCGCCTGGAATGCCGCAGAATATCTCGGCACCCAGGGGAATCGGGATACGGTCTTTCTGTGCCATCCCGGACACAAGACCGCGATGCATCCTTGTTGAAATTCCCTTAACGGGCGATTTTCCGTTGCAGCCCGTTTTCGATTTCGGCAGCCGGTTCGCCATAGACACGAATCAGCCGCCCGGCCGCCTTAAGCTTCTCGATGAGCTCGTTTCCGTCAGGCGAGGCCTTGGTCAGCTGCAGCTGCTCGAATTCCTTGAGCGCCTGCATCCAATGGTTTTCCCCACGCCCCTCCGGCCTGCCTTCCGATTCCCACAGCGAATAAGCGCGCTGGCTGACCCAGGCGTCCCTATTGTGACTCATAACAAACCCCAGCCGAAAAATTGGAAGCAAATATCGATCGCCAACAAGGTGCCAAACCCGGCTTTAGGAGTCGTTACGAGGCAGCGTTATTTTTTCGATAATGCGAAGAGATGCGGATACTTAGCACTGATAAAGTAATATTAATCAGCCGCGACGTAGCCGCGCTCATGGTGCTGCGGCTGTCTGACGCCGACTGACGGCAACCATGGGGCTGCGGTCGATGCTCGGCTCGCCCGCGGTAAAGGCCGATTGAGCCGTTACAAGCATGGCGCGCGCCATCTTGTGAAACATCCCTGGCGCCTCACGACGCTTATGTCGCTGAGTTGCAAGCCAACCCGTTTCGCACAGGGTTGTCTTCAATGTCTTCGGTACGGACAAGGGAGAAACTGGAGCGGGCGAAGGGATTCGAACCCTCGACCCCAACCTTGGCAAGGTTGTGCTCTACCCCTGAGCTACACCCGCTCAATCCACATCAGTCCGGGGTAGTCGTTGGACCGTGGGCGCCGCCTCGTGGCGACGGGCGCTATATGGCCTAACGGATTTTCAAATGCAACAGGGAAATGACGGAGAAGCGAAGAAAAATTCCGATGTTCGCACATGCGGCGCGGAAAGGCCGCAAAAGCGGGGGTAGAGCGTCGGTTGCGACGATTGCCAAATATTGTGGACGGACTTAATCAGGACGCCTCGATTTTTCCTGACACGCCGATGGATCGCCTCATGCCTGAAAATGCTCCTAAGACAAGAGAAGAATTGTTCGCCTTTCTCAGCGGACTCGGGATCGCCCACAAGACGGTCGATCATGCGCCGGTCTTTACCGTGGCCGAATCGGTTGCGCTGCGCGATGAAATCCCCGGCGGCCACACCAAGAATCTCTTCATCAAGGACAAGAAGGACCGGTATTTTCTGCTGACGGTGGAGGAGAATGCCGAGGTCGACCTCAAGCAGGTTCACACCATCATCGGCGGGTCGGGCCGGGTTTCCTTCGGCAGAGCGGAGAAGCTGATGGAGTATCTCGGCGTCATCCCGGGGGCAGTCACCGCGTTCGGTGCCATCAACGATACCGGCGGAAACGTTACCTTCGTGCTCGATGCCGATCTGATGGTCGAGGAGATCATCAATTGCCATCCGCTTACCAACGATGCGACGACATCGATTGCGAGCGGTGACCTCATCCGTTTCATGGAAGCGACCGGACATAAGCCGCTTGTCTTGAAAGTGACGTCCTGACATACGATTTTAGCGCTACAATGATGCCGGCAGGATCGGCGCGGCGGGAGATACCTATGAGCGGCAGCAACAACCCCTATAACGGTTCCTTCGGAAATCAGATGTCGGCAACGGCAAGCTTCGGCGCTCAGCCGGAACCGGCGGCCGCGGCCGGCAGCTACATCACCGACACGACGACTGCGAATTTCGGCAAGGACGTCATCGAAGCGTCGCGCAGGCAGCCGGTGCTGGTCGATTTCTGGGCGCCGTGGTGCGGCCCGTGCAAGCAGCTGACGCCGGTTCTGGAGAAGGTGGTCAACGAAGCCAAGGGCCGCGTGCGGCTGGTCAAGATGAACATCGACGATCATCCTTCGATCGCCGGCCAGCTTGGCATCCAGTCGATTCCCGCCGTCATCGCCTTCGTCAACGGCCGCCCGGCCGACGGCTTCATGGGGGCCGTGCCGGAGAGCCAGATCCGCCAGTTCATCGACCGCATCGCCGGTCCGGCCGGCGCCGAGGAGGCGGCCGAAATCGAAGCCGTGCTGACGGAAGCGGCAGAACTGCTTGCCGCCGGAAATGTCAATGAGGCTGCGCAGCTTTACGGCGCCGTCATGCAGGCCGATCCCGAAAATGCCAAGGCGCTTGCCGGAATGGCCGAATGCATGATCGCTGCAAACCAGCATCAGCGTGCGCGCGAAACGCTGGCCGATCTGCCGGAAGAGCTCGCGAAGGACGCCGGCATCCAGGCGGTGCTGAAGAAGCTCGACCAGATCGAGGAGGCGCGCAAGCTCGGCGATCCCGTCGCGCTCGAGCAGGAGCTGGCGACCAATCCTGACAATCACGAGGCGCGGCTGAAGCTTGCCAAGATCCTCAATGTCGAAGGCCGGCGCGATGAGGCCGCCGAACATCTGCTTCTGATCATGCGCAAGGATCGCGCCTTCGACGACGACGGCGCCCGTCGGCAGCTGCTGCAGTTCTTCGAGGTCTGGGGCTTCAAGGATCCGGCGACGGTTGCTGCCCGGCGCAAGCTTTCGGCGATGCTGTTCTCCTAAACCCTTCCTGGTCAGATTGACGCATTCTGTTGGTTCAAACGGAGCCGGCCGGTCGATCAGCCGGCCCGTTTCAGCCAACCCCGGTGGTTTTGCTTGCAAACCAGCTAGGGCCGGGCATCTCTAGCCAGGATCAAAGGCGATCGGCTCGGACGTACCAAGAGGTATGCCCTTCGCCAATCGCCTTTGCCCTGACGAAAACCTGCTCGGCAGAATGCTTCAAGCTGACCAGGAAAGGTCCAAGTTTAGAAAATCTGCCCTTGCGTTTTCGGTCGGGGGCACCACATTCTCGTCAGGACGGGCATGCCCGTTTACAAGAATGCGGGACGGTTTCATGCAAGTGGGTAATGCCAGATACCTGAAGCCGGGCGATCTGCCGGATACGATCGCCGTCTTCCCCCTGACCGGAGCCCTCCTTCTGCCGGCCGGGCAGCTCCCCCTCAACATCTTCGAGCCGCGTTATCTGGCGATGCTGGATACAGCGCTTGCCGGAAACCGGCTGATCGGCATGGTGCAGCCGGCACTCGGCGAACATGAGGACAAGGGCGGTGAGCCGAGCCTCGCCACGGTCGGCTGCCTCGGTCGCATCACCTCGTTCGCCGAGACCGGCGACGGGCGCTATATCGTGTCGCTGACCGGCGTCTGCCGGTTCCGGCTCCTGGAGGAGAAGACGACCAGCGATCCCTTCCGCACCTTTCGCATCGCGCCGTTTATCGCCGATCTCTCAGCTGCGAACGAGGAGGAGGCGGTCGACCGCACGGCCCTGCTGACCGCCTTCAAGGCCTATCTCGATGCCAACAAGCTGGAGGCCGACTGGGAGAGCGTCGAACGGGCGAGCAATCTGACGCTGGTCAATTCGCTGGCGATGATGTCGCCGTTCGGACCGGCCGAAAAACAGGCGCTGCTGGAAGCGCCCGATCTGAAGACGCGGGCCGAGACACTGATCGCCATCACGGAGATCGTGCTGGCGCGGGTCTTCGGTGACTCCGACACGGTTCTGCAGTAAACTCCAGCCATGGACGAAAAACTGAGCCGCGTCGATCCGAAACTGCTGGAGCTCCTGGTCTGCCCGCTCTCCAAGGGCCGGCTTTCCTATGATCGCGAACACAACGAACTCGTTTCGGAAAAGGCGCAGCTTGCCTATCCGATCCGCGACGGCATTCCCATCATGCTGGTATCCGAAGCAAGGCGCCTCGACGAATAGCGTGTTACTTCAAACCGCCTTCAAATCGTCTGGCCAGCAAGCAGGCGCGGACTGTCCTTGGCGGTCGTGCCAGCCGCTTGGCCGATGAAGAAGGATTTGAGGCGCGGCAGCCGGTCGACAATGCCGAGGCCGACGTCGCGGGCGATGCGGATCGGCGTCGCGTCGTTGGAGAAGAGCCGGTTCAGCACGTCGGTCGTCACGCCCATGCGGAAGGTGTCGAAGCGCCGCCAGGTCTGGTAGCGTTCGAGAATGTTGATCGAGCCGATATCGAGGCCGAGGCGGTCGGCCTCGACTATGGTTTCGGCGAGGGCCGCCACGTCTTTGAAGCCGAGATTGAGCCCTTGTCCCGAGATTGGATGGATGCCGTGGGCGGCGTCGCCGGCCAGCGCGAAACGCGGCGCGACGAAGGCGCGGGCAAGCGTCAGGCCGAGCGGAAAGGCGCGTTTGTCGCCGATTACCCTTAGCGCCCCGAGCTTGTGGCCGAAGCGGCGTTCCAGCTCCTCCTCGAATATCAGCTCGTCGGCGGCGACCAGCCTGTCGGCGTCATGCGTGCGCTCCGTCCAGACGAGCGAGGAGCGATTGTTCCTTAGCGGTAGGATGGCGAAGGGGCCGGCCGGCAGGAAATGCTCCTCGGCGCAGCCATCATGCGACCGCTCATGTTCGACGGTCGCGATAATGCCGGACTGGCCGTAGTCCCAGGTGACGGTCCTGATGCCGGCGAGATCGCGCAGCTTCGAGCGGACGCCGTCGCAGGCAACCACCAGCCGGGATTCCAGCATGCTGCCGTCCGACAGCGTGACGGTGGCATGGCTGTCCTGCGTTTTGAGTTCCGTCGCGCTCAGTCCGTGGCGTATGTCGATGCCGAGACGTTCGCAGGCGCCGCGAAGTGCCGCGACCATGGCTACATTCGGAATCATGTGCGCGAAGGGCCGGCCGTCGGCCACTTCGCCGTCAAAAGTGAGGAAAACCGGGCGGACCGGATCGGAGGTCCTGGAATCGGTCACGATCATCTTGGTAATCGGCTGCGCTTCCGGCTCGATCTCGGTCCAGATGCCGAAGATCTCGAGCATCTTCACCGCGGCCGCGATGACGGCGGAAGCGCGCGTATCATTTTTCCAGGCATGCTCGGGGGCCGCCTCGACGACGGCGACATTCAGATGGGGTGCTGCCTGCTTGACCGCGACAGCAGCGGAAAGGCCGACATACCCCCCGCCCACAACCAGCATATCAAGCATCGCGCCGCTCCCGTACCTTGTGCCTCAGATGTGATCTATATAGATCATCGCAACTTCACTTCCTACCGCCGGGAGGCATACAAAATGACGCGCGAGACGACCGGGCCTTCGGCGATGGAGAGGCTGCTTGCGACGCTCGATCTCGAGCCCATCGAGGTCGATATCTTCCGCGGACGCAGCCCTCAGGCCGGCTGGCAGCGGGTGTTCGGCGGCCAGGTCATCGGCCAAGCGCTGATGGCGGCCCAGCGCACCATCGAAGGCGAGCGTTTCGTCCATTCGCTGCATGCTTATTTCATGCGCCCCGGCGATCCATCCGTGCCGATCATCTACCAGGTGGAGCGCATCCGCGACGGATCGAGCTTCAACACCAGGCGTGTCGTTGCGATCCAGCATGGCAGGGCGATCTTCGCGCTGTCGGCTTCGTTCCAGCTGGAGGAGCCGGGCTTCGACCACCAGATCGCCATGCCTGGTGTGGCGATGCCGGAAGCGCTGCTCGGCGAACAGCAGATCAAGGAGCAATATCTCGCCCATGCACCGGAGGCGATCCGGAAATACTGGCAGCGCGAGCGGCCGATCGAGATCCGTCCTGTCTCGCTGACCCATTACTTTTCCGACAGGAAGCTCGATCCCAGGCAGGACGTCTGGGTGCGTGCCACCGGCCCGGTTCCCGACGACCGGCTCTATCAGGCGGCCGTCCTTGCCTATCTCTCAGACATGACGCTGCTCGATACCGCGCTTTATGCGCACGGCACATCCATTTTCGACCAGAACCTGCAGGTGGCGAGCCTCGATCACTCCATGTGGTTCCACCGGCCCTGCAAGCTCGAGGACTGGCTGCTTTATACGCAGGATAGTCCGTCGGCTTCAGGCGCAAGGGGATTGACCCGCGGCAGTTTGTTTACCCGAACAGGCGTGCTGATCGCGTCCGTTGCGCAAGAAGGGTTGATTCGGAAAAAGGCAAATGAATAAATATTATGCATATTTGTAAATTTGCGCATTATTTGTGCGCTTATTGCTCGGTCAACTGCCTGTTTATTGGCACTATTGATTATAGTATTTATTTTTCAATGGCTTAATCACCGCTTCGAATCTGGCACGTCCTTTGAATGTATATCGCCGGTCGCTGTTCATGAACGTCAGCGGCAAGGAGAGTCGGCTCCGCGCCGAGGATAACGAAGGATGGGAAACCAGATGAAAATTGTGATGGCTATTATCAAGCCGTTCAAGCTCGATGAGGTCCGCGAAGCCCTGACGGCGATCGGCATTCAGGGCCTGACCGTAACCGAGGTGAAGGGTTACGGGCGCCAGAAGGGGCACACTGAAATCTATCGCGGCACCGAATATGCGGTCAGCTTCCTGCCGAAGCTCAAGATCGAAATCGCGGTTGCATCGGAACTCGTCGACAGGGCGGTCGAAGCCATCGCGGCATCGGCCAAGACCGGCCAGATCGGTGACGGCAAGATTTTCGTCTATTCGATCGACCATGCCGTGCGCATCCGTACGGGCGAAACCGATTCAGAAGCGCTGTAACGAACGGCAGATCAAGGAGCTTTTTCCAATGTCAATTTCGAAGTTTTCCTCCACCTTTGCGCGGGTCGGCGCAGCATCGGCCGCGCTTCTTGCGCCGGCCGTAGCCTTTGCGCAGGAAGCCGCTGCACCAGCCGCTGCCGCCGCTGCTCCCGCCCTCACGATGGACAAGGGTGACAATACCTGGATGCTCGTCTCCTCGGCGCTCGTCCTTTTGATGACCATCCCCGGCCTTGCACTATTCTACGGCGGTCTCGTCCGCGCCAAGAACATGCTCTCCGTGCTGATGCAGGTCTTCATGATCACGGCCGTCGTGGCGCTGCTCTGGGTGACCTACGGCTATTCGCTCGCCTTCACCGACGGCGGCTCGCTGAACAGCTTCGTCGGCGGCTTCTCCAAGGCGTTCCTTGCCGGCGTCAACACCTCGTCGCTGGTCGAGACCTTCTCGAAGGGCGTCGCCATTCCCGAATACACCTTCGTCGTCTTCCAGATGACCTTCGCCTGCATCACGCCCGGCCTCATCGTCGGCGCCTTCGCCGAGCGCGTCAAGTTCTCGGCCGTCATGCTCTTCGTCGTGCTGTGGGTCACCTTCATCTACTTCCCGATGGCGCACATGGTCTGGTTCTGGGGTGGCCCGAGCTCCTACACCTCGCCGGCCGGCCTGATCTTCTCCTACGGCGCCATCGACTTCGCCGGCGGCACCGTCGTTCACATCAATGCCGGTATCGCTGGCCTCGTCGGCGCTATCATGCTCGGCAAGCGCACCGGCTATAAGAAGGAAATCATGGCTCCGCATTCGATGACGCTGACCATGGTCGGCGCCTCGCTTCTCTGGGTCGGCTGGTTCGGCTTCAACGCCGGCTCCAACCTCGAGGCCAATGGCTATGCATCACTTGCCATGATCAACACCTTCGTCGCGGCAGCCGCCGCCGCGGTATCCTGGTGCATCGTGGAAAGCCTCGCCCGCGGCAAGGCTTCGATGCTCGGTGGCGCTTCCGGCGCCGTCGCCGGCCTCGTCGCCGTCACCCCGGCCGCTGGCTTTGCCGGCCCGATGGGTTCGATCGTTCTCGGCCTCGTCGTCTCTCCGCTCTGCTACTTCTTCGTCGACGTCGTGAAGAACAAGTTCAATTACGACGACAGCCTCGACGTCTTCGGCGTCCATTGCATCGGCGGCATCGTTGGTGCTCTCGGTACCGGCATCCTCGTCAATCCGGCGCTGGGCGGTGCAGGCATCGTCGACTACTCGACGGCAGATTTCGCCGCCACCTATGCCGGCACGGCAACCCAGGTCCTGAACCAGGGGAAGGGTGTTCTCACGACTCTCCTCTGGTCGGGTATCGGTTCGGCGATCCTCTACAAGATCGTCGACGTCGTCGTCGGCCTGCGCGTGAGCGTCGAAGCCGAGCGCGAAGGTCTCGACCTCGCGACCCACGGCGAAGCCGCCTACCACTCGTAACATCGGCTTTGGGCGCCCGGCATGAGGGCGCCCTTCACGGCCCGTCGCGGCTCTCACCACGAGCCGCTCTTGGCCCGAACCTTCCAGGGTTCGGGCCTTTTTTCATTTCCCCACCCGGAATATGCATGCCGGCACGCATGGTTAACATCGCTTTAACCCCGCTCTGATTAGGTAGAGCGGACGCATTTGGCATGGCGAGGCTTCGGCGATTCGCCTGCCCTCAGGCATTGGACGGGTTAGACACATGGCAAGAAGCACGTCGCCGGCAATGGATGGCCGTCCGGATCGGTTCTCCTTCTCGGCATTCATGCTGCGGCAGATCCAGGCACTCATCGGCTTTGCGATCTTTCTGCTGCTGGCGTTTTGCGTTGCGGCGCTGGCGACATGGAACGTCGCGGATCCGAGCTATTCCTACGCCACCGCCAACCTGCCGACGAATATCCTTGGCTACAGCGGCGCCGCCTTTGCCGATATCGTCATGCAGTTCCTGGGGCTTGCCAGCGTCGTGTCAATGCTGCCGATCGTCGCCTGGGCACTGACGATGATCTCCGGCCGTCGCTTCGACCGCATCCCGGCCCGCATCGGGGCCTGGCTTGCCGGCTCGGTGCTTTCCTCCGCCGTCATAGGCTGTTTCCCGCCACCGCTTACCTGGCCGATCCCGAACGGAATCGGCGGCGTCATCGGCGATATGATCCTGCGCTTTCCCGCGCTCTTCGTCGGCGCTTATCCCACCGGCACCTTCGCCATGGTGGTCGGCTGCATCTTTGCCGTGCCGACCGCCTGGATGATGCTCTTCGCATCGGGCCTCGTCGGGCGCAGCGAGATCGACGACGAAATCGAGGACGACTATGTCGAGACGACGAGCAAGGTTCGAGTCGTCGGAGACGAGGACGACGAAGAGGACGAGTCGCGCTGGGTCGCTTTCAGCGGCGCCATGACGCATGCCTGGTACATGAGCCAGAGCCGACTGCGGCGGCTCTTCGGCATGGGACCACGCAAACGGCGCCAGGGCGATTTCGAATCGCCCTATGATTTCAACGATGATGAGTTCGGTACGCTGAACGAACCAGTCCGGGCCAAGACGCCGGCCGTCCGCGGCGAGCGCCTGGAACCATCGATGGAGCCGCGGGCGGTTTCATCTAGCCGCGTCGCAGCCGCGCCGTCGCTTTCCATCGACGACGAGGATGAGGACGACGATCCGCCCTTCGATGCCGACATGCCGCCGCGTCCGGCCGACATCCTGCCGGACGACGATGACGATGACTGGATGATCCGCGCGCCGGCGAAAGCCGCCGGCAAGCCGGAGCCTCGCGTCGTCCCGGCAATCGCGCGTCCGAAGCCCGGCGCGCGTATCGAACGGGAAGCGCAGGGTTCGTTCATCCGCCCCGAAGGTTTCCAGCTTCCCTCGATGCATTTGCTTGCCGAGCCCAGGAACGTGGTGCGCGATTCGACATTGTCTGCCGATGCGCTGGAGCAGAATGCCCGCATGCTCGAGGGCGTGCTCGAGGATTTCGGCGTCAAGGGCGAGATCATTCATGTCCGTCCCGGTCCCGTCGTCACGCTCTACGAACTGGAGCCGGCGCCCGGCATCAAGTCGTCACGCGTCATCGGCCTGGCCGACGATATCGCCCGCTCGATGAGCGCCATTGCCGCCCGCGTCGCCGTCGTGCCCGGCCGCAATGCAATCGGTATCGAACTGCCGAACCAGACGCGCGAGACCGTCTACTTGCGCGAATTGATCGGCTCCCGGGATTTCGACGGCAGCAAGGCCAAGCTTGCCATGGCGCTCGGCAAGACGATCGGCGGCGAAGCCGTCATCGCCGACCTCGCCAAGATGCCGCACCTGCTCGTCGCCGGCACCACCGGCTCGGGTAAATCGGTCGCCATCAATACGATGATCCTGTCGCTGCTCTATCGCATGACGCCGGAACAGTGCCGGCTGATCATGATCGATCCGAAGATGCTCGAACTCTCCGTCTATGACGGCATTCCGCATCTGCTTTCTCCTGTTGTCACCGATCCGAAGAAGGCCGTCGTCGCGCTCAAATGGACCGTGCGCGAGATGGAAGAGCGCTACAAGAAGATGTCGAAGATCGGCGTGCGCAACATCGACGGCTTCAACACGCGCGTCGAACAGGCCCTGTCGAAGGGCGAAGTGATTTCCCGCACGGTGCAGACCGGCTTCGACCGCCACACCGGCGAAGCCATGTACGAGACCGAGGAATTCGATCTGAAGCCAATGCCCTATATCGTCGTCATCATCGACGAAATGGCCGATCTGATGATGGTCGCCGGCAAGGATATCGAAGGTGCGGTCCAGCGTCTGGCCCAGATGGCGCGCGCCGCCGGCATCCACGTGATCATGGCGACGCAGCGCCCCTCTGTCGACGTCATCACCGGCACGATCAAGGCAAACTTTCCGACCCGCATCTCCTTCCAGGTCACCTCGAAGATCGACAGCCGCACCATTCTCGGCGAACAGGGCGCCGAACAGCTGCTCGGCATGGGCGACATGCTCTACATGGCGGGCGGCGGGCGTATCCAGCGTGTGCACGGTCCCTTCGTCTCGGATGTCGAGGTGGAAGAGATCGTCTCCTACCTGAAGACGCAGGGCTCGCCGCAATATCTCGATGCGATCACCGCCGATGACGACGAGGACGGCGATTACGGCGGCGGCCCGGCCGGCACGTCAAACCTTGCGGAATCGGAAGACCCCTACGACCAGGCCGTTGCCGTCGTGCTGCGCGACGGCAAGGCCTCCACCTCCTATGTTCAGCGCCGGCTCGGCATAGGCTACAACCGCGCCGCCTCGCTGATCGAGCGCATGGAGAAGGAAGGGATCATCGGGCCGGCCAACCATGCCGGCAAACGCGAAATCCTCGTTCCGACCGAAGACGACATCCTCGACCGCTGAGATAAGCGCCATATATTTCTGATGTGGCCGCCTCGTCGGAAACGTGATGGCATCAAGGGCGTTCGCGCGCCGATCGCAACGCCTTGAAGACGCCGCCTTTCGGCGGCATGCAGATCGCATAAAGGAGATTTAGATGCGTAACTCCGATTCCTTCCTCTCCGGCCTGGCGATGACGCGCCGCGATCTTCTCGGCGCTTTCGCCGTCGCTGCCACGGCGAGCGCCATTCCCCTCGGTGCTTACGCTCAGGCGGCAGCGCCGGCCTCCGGAACCGCACAAGCAATCGCCGATCATTTCTCCGGCGTCACGACGATGCAGGGCGAATTCGTCCAGTTCGGTCCGCGCGGCGAGCAGACCGGCGGCAAGTTCTTCATCCAGCGCCCGGGCAAGCTGCGTTTCAATTATGACGAACCGTCGCCGATGCGGGTGATCGCCGACGGCAAGAACGTCGCCATCGGCAATACCAAGCTCAAGACCTGGGATCTCTATCCGCTCTCCAAGACCCCGCTCAGCTTGCTCCTGGCGCGGCATATCGACCTGTCGGCCGGCATGGTAAAGGGCGTGAAGGAAGAGTCGGACCTGACGACGATCGCACTTGGCAACAACACGGTGTTCGGCAACTCGACGATTACCATGATGTTCGACCCGAAGACCTACGACCTGCGTCAGTGGACGATCACCGACAACCAGGGCAAGGATACCTCGGTGATGATCTTCAACGTCAAGACGGGTGTGCAGTTCGACGACCGCGTCTTCCGCGTGCCCTATGAAAGCATCCCCGGCACGCCTCAGTCGCGGGACTGATCGTCGGGCCTGCTCGCCTTAAGCTCGCTCTGTTCCAGGGTCTTTTCGGTTGATCGGCCGATGCTTTTGCACGCGGCCGGTTTCCTCTCGTCCGCCTTTGTTCTAAAGCCCTTTCATGAAAGCGCGTCGCGTCGAGCCGCAGTTCTGCGGTTCGGCTGGCATGCGGGATTTGACGCGAGAGGGCATGGGCATGAGCTTTTCGATCACCACCTGGAACATCAACTCGGTGCGGCTGCGCATGCCGATCGTCGAGCAGTTCGTTCTCAAGCATAGGCCGGATATTCTCTGCTTGCAGGAAACCAAGGTGCCGAACGAGCTCTTTCCGGCCGCGCCCTTGCGGGCCATGGGCTATGATCACATCATCATCCATGGCCAGAAGGGCTATCATGGCGTGGCGATCGCCTCGCGCGTTCCGCTGACGGAAGACCACCGGCAGGATTATTGCGGCGTCGGCGATGCCCGCCACATATCGGCGGTCTTCGAGCGCGGCAATCGCCGTGTTCGGCTGCACAATTTCTACGTTCCGGCCGGCGGCGACGAGCCGGATCGCACGATCAATCCGAAATTCGGCCACAAGCTCGATTTCATCGAGGAGATGAAGCTGCTGAAGGCCAATGGCGAGGCCAATACGTCGGCCATCCTGGTCGGCGACCTCAACATCGCGCCACTGGAGCACGATGTCTGGTCGCACAAGCAATTGCTGAAGATCGTCAGCCATACACCTGTTGAGACCGATGGGCTCATCGAGGTGATGAAGCGCGGCGGCTGGCTCGACCTCATGCGCCAGCATGTGCCGGCCAGCGAGAAGCTTTACACCTGGTGGAGCTACCGCGCCAAGGATTGGGAGGCGGCCGACCGCGGCCGCCGCCTCGACCATATCTGGTCGTCATCGGATCTCGGACCGCATCTCAGGCGGATCGAGATTCTGAAGGAAGCGCGCGGCTGGGACCGGCCGTCGGACCACGTGCCGGTGACGGCGCATTTCGATTTGTGATGCAGTGGATTCTCCAGCAGTTCGAAGATACCCATAAGTTGGCCGAGGCGCTCGACCGGCTCGGTATCCCCTATACATGGCACAAGGTCGTCCCCTTTGTCGGCGAACTTATCCCCGAGCCCCTCGTCGCCGATCCGGGTTCCGTCATCATGTTCGGCTCCTATTCGCTGTGGAAGAACGCCGAGGCGAACGGCTACTGGCCGGGCGTGTTCAAGCTGCGTCCTTTCGTCCAGGAACAAGTTTGGCATCCCTATCTCCTCAACGGCCCCGATGCACTATTCCTCACTCTCCGAGACGTTCCCGCGCGTCTGATCGACGACGGGAGGCAATGGTTCCTGCGTCCCGTCGACGACAGTAAGGAGGAGCCCGGTAACGTCAAATCGACGGACGAGATCCTCCGCATGGCGGAGCGGGTCCTCGCGCTCGACGAAGATGAAATCCCGACAGGGTCGCTTCGCCACGACACGCTGCTGATGTTCACCAAGCCTGTCCGTATCTTGCGCGAATGGCGTCTCTGGGCCGTCAATGATCGGATCGTCACCTATTCGCTCTACAAAGACGGATCGCGTATCATCCATCGCCACGAGATTGATGACGATGTGTTGGAGTTTGGGCAGCGCATGGTGGACGTCAATGCCGGTTACTCGCCGGCTTATGTCATCGACGTCTGTCGCACCGAAGAGGGATTGAAGCTGCTTGAGACGAACTGCATCAACGCCGCCGGGTTTTACGCCGCCGACCTCGCGACGCTTGCCGCGGCGATCGACGGCCTGGTTCGCGATTAACAGCTCGCGCTATTTGTTGTGGGCCGGGTGGTTCAGCTGAATCGGTAAAACTGGCTTGCGGCCTTGGCCGCGAGTTCGGCGAGATTGTCGCGGATGCGGTTCTCGATCAACCGCGCCGCATCGGGATATTCCTCCAGCAGCCGATGGAAGAGGGCGCGTGTGATGCGGATGATGCTGGTGTCCTCGCGCGCGATCGCGGTGAACTTGCGTTCCACCAGCGTGACCAGCGCCAGCTCCGAAATCAGCGTTCCGGGACCGGCTACCCCCCCTGTCCGCTGCATGCCGTCGCTGCTCGTCGTGCTCAGTTCGAGGCTGCCGCTCAAGACGACATAGGCGCTTTCGGCCGGTGAGCCCTGGCGAAACAGCATCTGGCCGGCAGCGATCATACGCCGGTCGGCGCCGAAGGCGATCAGCCGCAACTGATCCTCGCTCATGTCTTTGAACAGTGGAAGCTGCGAAAGCAGATGAATGTCGTCGGTCAGCGCCATGCGGGCTTTTCGCCTTAGGGCAATTCCAGCAAAAATGCGTAAGGGCCTTGGGTCCGGAATTGCGTGAAAACACAGAGATAGAGCATTCCGTGATTCGAGGGAAAACGGAAATGCTCTAGGGTACGATCTTATAGCCGCCGTTTTCCGTGACGAGAATTTCGGCATTGGAGGGATCGCGCTCGATCTTCTGGCGCAGGCGGTAGACGTGGGTTTCCAGCGTGTGTGTCGTGACGCCAGAATTGTAACCCCAGACCTCTTCGAGAAGAACGTCGCGGGTAACCACCTTCTGTTCGGCACGATAGAGATAGCGGATGATGGCCGCTTCCTTTTCCGTCAGACGGATCTTCTGGCCGTTGTCGGTGGTGAGCAGTTTCTGGCTCGGCTTGAAGAGATAGGGGCCGACGGTGAAAGTCGCGTCCTCGCTCTGCTCATGCTGGCGCAGCTGCACGCGGATGCGCGCGAGCAGCACGGCAAAGCGGAAAGGCTTAGTGACATAGTCGTTGGCGCCGGCTTCGAGGCCGAGAATTGTGTCGGAATCGGTATCGTGGCCGGTCAGCATGATGATCGGCGCTTTGAAGCCGCCCTTGCGCAGGAGCTTCACCGCTTCACGGCCGTCCATGTCAGGCAGGCCGACATCCATGATCAGCAGGTCGACCGGCGTCGAGCGGGCGGTCGCTACACCCTTGCCGGCGTTGGCTTCCTGCAGAACCGTGAATTCCTCATAAAGCGACAATTGCTCCGTCAGGGTCTGGCGAAGGTCCTCGTCATCATCCACCAGAAGAATGGTGCGTGCGGTCATGCCGTTGCGTCCTCAAAGTTAAGTCCCTTAGTCCTACGCCAAATTGCAGCTTTGGCAAGGATCGGCCGGCGGGGTTGTTGCCGGGCAGGTTTTCATATGATTTCAATTAGGACCTCTAGCAATGCAAGACATGCGAGAAAAATGGAAAAAGCAAGGCAGAGCCGGGGGATGAGACCGTCCACGATTGTGGTGCGCCCGGCGCCGGGGAAGAAGAGCCGCGCGATCGTCCGGCTCGGTGCGATCACCGTGCCGGCCGCGATCGGCCGCTCCGGCCGCACCATCATGAAACGTGAGGGCGACGGCGCAACGCCGATCGCGTCGATGAAGCTGATATCGGGTTTTCGGCGCGGCGAGCGGAACGGCCGTCTCGCGACTGGGCTTGCCCTGCGGCGCATCCGCGCCGACATGCTTTGGTGCGACCAGCCCGACAACGCCAGCTACAACAGCCTCGTCAGGGCGCCGTTCGGTCCAAGCCATGAGGAGATGAGGCGCAGCGACGGGCTATACGATATCTGCCTGGTGATGGACTGGAATATCTCCTCGCGGGCGCGCAATCGCGGCTCGGCGATCTTCTTCCATCTCATTCGGCCGGGCTACGAGCCGACGGCCGGCTGCGTGGCGGTAAGCCTCAGGGACATGCGCCGCCTTCTGCCTCACCTTCGAAAGGGAACGATTGTCCGCGTGCTCTGATTGTCTTCAGGATGCGGCCGCCTATATGCTCTCGGTGACCGAACGCTCAGGCTGAAATGCGTTCCGGGACGTCTGCGGATTTGCGGGCGCAATCCATGCCTCGTCCAATTCTTCAAACTCCCGGAGAGATATTGTGACCGCTCAACCCATCATCACTTTCCATGACGGACATTCCATTCCGCAGGTCGGCCTTGGCGTCTGGCAGACGCCGCAGGAGATCGCTGCGCCAACCGTGCGCACGGCCATTGCCGCCGGTTATCGCCACATCGATACCGCTTCCGGCTACGACAACGAGGAGGGCGTCGGCGAAGGCATCCGCTCGTCCGGTCTCGACCGCAAGGATATCTTTGTCACGACCAAACTCAGGAACACCGACCAAGGCTACGACAATACGCTGCGGGCCTTCGACGGCAGCCTGAAGAAACTCGGCTCCGACTATGTCGACCTTTATCTGGTTCACTGGCCGTCGCCGCATCGCGGCCTTTACACCGAGACCTGGAAGGCCTTCGTGCGCATCCGGGAAGAGGGCCGGGCCCGCTCGATCGGCGTGTCGAACTTCTATCCCGAGCATCTCGAACGCATTATCGGCGAGACGGGCGTCGTTCCCGTCATCAACCAGATCGAACTGCATCCCGACTTTCAGCAGAAGGCGGCGCAGGAGGCACACAAGAAGTTGAACATCGTCACCGAATCCTGGAGCCCGCTCGGCCAGGGCCAGTTCATCTCGAACCCTGTCATCGGCCAGATCGCCAGGAAGCATGGCAAGACGCCGGCCCAGACCATCATCCGCTGGCACATCGATACCGGCCTCGTCGTCATCCCGAAATCAGTCACGCCATCGCGCATCGAAGAGAACTTCCAGGTATTCGACTTCAAGCTCGATGCCGATGACATGTCCGCGATCGCCAAGCTCGACAGTGCCGGTGCTCGCATGGGGCCGGATCCGATGACGGCGGCTTTCTGACCGCCATAGCGCGGTGACGGTATGGCGGCCTTTCGTCAGTAGTTGCAGTTTGACGATCCGTTGGTCGGAGCAAAGCCGTAGCCGCAGGTCTTGTTCAGGGGCTGCCGCCGGCCGATCGAGCCGGTATACTCGCCGAAGGCGGCCGCGGGATACCAGTAACCGTTCGAGCTCTTGATATATCCGGGCCGGGCGCTCTCATATCCGCGGTATCCGTTGAGAGACGGTATCTTGCTTTGCGCCACCTGATACAGCAGGCCGGAAGAGGCCGTGACCGGCGGTATTGCTGGATGGATCGGTCCGGCGACGGCGGCGTCGATCGATGGCTGTGACGCAAATATGATCAGGCTGGCTTGCAGTACACTCCGGACGATTTTCTGCCTCATGGCCATCCCCCAATGGCGCGGTGTTCGCCGAAGCCGGAACGGTACCTGTCGCGTGTTGCGCCCATATTGATGAGGCCACAGGCGTTGTCCGATGTCGATTGCCCGAATGGATGAAATTGGGAATGCGGGCCATTCACAAACGGGTTCATCTGCTCAATCACAGCGATCGGAGACGAAGCAGCGGTGCGATGAAAAGAAAACCGCCCGATGCATCAACAGCGCATCGGGCGGCTTTTTCTCTCTTCCGTCGGATGACGGATCAGTTCCACTCGCGGATATCGACGAAGTGCCCGGCGATCGCGGCGGCGGCGGCCATCGCCGGCGAGACGAGATGCGTGCGGCCCTTGAAGCCCTGGCGGCCTTCGAAATTGCGGTTCGAGGTCGAGGCGCAGCGCTCGCCCGGCTTCAGGCGGTCGTCGTTCATGGCAAGGCACATGGAGCAGCCCGGCTCACGCCAGTCGAAGCCAGCGGCCTTGAAGATCTTGTCGAGGCCTTCGGCTTCCGCCTGTTCCTTGACGAGGCCGGAGCCCGGGACGATCATCGCGCTGACGGTCGAGGCGACGGTCTTGCCTTCAACCACCTTGGCAGCGGCGCGCAAATCCTCGATGCGGCCATTGGTGCAGGAGCCGATGAAGACACGGTCGACGGTGATGTCGGTCATCTTCGTGCCCGGCTTCAGGCCCATGTAATCCAGCGCTCGCCACTTGGAGGCACGTTTCGTTTCGTCCGGAATTTCGTCCGGGTTCGGCACGATGCCCTGAACGGAGACGACGTCCTCCGGCGAGGACCCCCAGGAGACGATCGGCGGCAGTTCGGCGGCGTTCAGCTTGACGACACGGTCGAAATGAGCGCCTTCGTCAGATTTCAGCGTCTTCCAATAGGCGATTGCCTGTTCCAGCGCTTCGCCCTTCGGCGCGCGCGGCTTGCCCTTGATATATTCGAAGGTAGTTTCGTCGGGAGCGATCAGGCCGGCGCGGGCGCCGCCTTCGATCGACATGTTGCAGATCGTCATGCGGCCTTCCATCGACAGCGCGCGGATTGCTTCGCCGGCATATTCGATGACGTAGCCGGTGCCCCCCGCAGTGCCGATCTCGCCGATGATGGCAAGAACGATATCCTTGGCGGTAACGCCTGCCGGCAGCTGGCCGTCGACCTGCACCAGCATGTTCTTTGCCTTCTTCTGGATCAGTGTCTGGGTGGCGAGAACGTGCTCGACCTCGGACGTGCCGATCCCATGAGCGAGGGAGCCGAAAGCGCCGTGGGTGGAGGTGTGGCTGTCGCCGCAGACGATCGTCATGCCTGGCAGGGTGAAGCCCTGTTCCGGCCCGATGATGTGGACGATGCCCTGGCGCTTATCGTTCTCGGAATAATATTCGACGTTGAACTCGGCGGCGTTCTTGGCAAGCTGCTCGACCTGGATGCGGCTTTCCTCATTCTTGATGCCGAGATGGCGGTCGGCCGAAGTCGGAACGTTATGGTCGACGACGGCCAGCGTCTTTTCCGGGGCACGGACCTTGCGGCCGGACATGCGCAGGCCCTCGAAGGCCTGCGGCGAGGTGACTTCGTGGACCAGGTGACGGTCGATGTAGAGAAGACAGGTGCCGTCTGCCTGTTCGTCGACCAGGTGGTCGTCCCAGATCTTGTCGTAGAGGGTACGCGGTGCGCTCATGGCGGTAAGTCCGTTTTGGATACTTTGGAAAATCGGAAAAAGCGGATCAGGCTCCGCCGGCCGTCATTCGATCAACGAAGTCGGCTGTTGAGCGCACCGGACACGCACGCAAAAAACCGCGCCGGCAGGCGATAATGATCCTGCAGCACGAAAACATGCGCGCCAATGCAACTGAACTTGGATTCCATGGCGCTGGATATAGCGATTTTCGATCGAAACGGCAATTCGAATCGTGAGGCGCGTCCTTTCCGCATCCGAATGGACGCAGTCGTTCAGCGGCGCGGCATCTGCTTCATCTTCTTCTCGATCCGCCGCAGTGCCAGAGACAGGCCGATTGTCAGGATCAGATAGACATAGGTGACGATCGAATAGGTTTCGAAGAATCGAAAGGAGCCGGAGGCATAGACCTTGCCCATCTGCGTAATGTCGGCCACCCCGAGAACGGAGACGAGGGAGGAATCCTTCACCATCGACACGAAGTCGTTGGAGAGCGGCGGGAGGATAACCCGGATCGCCTGGGGGAAGACGACGAGCCGGAAGCGGCGGTAGCGCGACAGACCGAGCGATTTGGCCGCCTCGATCTGGCCGATATCGACCGACTGGAAACCGGCGCGGAAGATCTCGGCAATGAAGGAGGAATAGCCGATCATCAGCGCGATAATGGCGCGCCACATCAGCGACAGGTCTCGCACGACGATCGGTTCGGCGATCCCGGCCTTCACCAAGGGCGTGATAGCCACGTTATAGGCCGCAACAAGACCCGGCGCGCCGACAAAGGCGACATAGAAGAGCAGCACCAGCATCGGGATGCCCCGGATGATTTCGATGTAGAAGCGGGCAATCTGGCGCAGCACGATGCTGTCCGCCAAGCCGAGCAGCGCGATGCCGAGCCCAAGCACCGTTGCCAGCGCAAAGGCGACGAGCGTCACAAATACGGTGACGCCGACGCCATTCACCACTGTTCGGAAGACCTGGGTGTAAATGTCGTTGGTGATGATGACGACAGCGAGAACGATGCCGATCAGGACAAGGACGGCAAGCCACCAGGGACGGTCGTCCCTCTCGTGTCGCGGGGATGGTTGTGGCGCCATCTGCGATCGCTCGGCGGATTATTCGCCCATCTTGTAGTCGAGGAACCATTTCTTGTTCAGTGCGTCGAATGTGCCGTCGGCCTTGAGCGCGGCGATGGCCGCATTGATGGGAGCGACGAGATCGGAGCCCTTCGGGAAGATGAAACCGAAGTCCTCGGTGCCGAGCGGTTCGCCAACCACCTTCAGCCCGCCATTCGAGGAATCGACATAGCCCTTGGCAGCGACGCTGTCGGTGAGGACGAGATCGACGTCGCCGGTCTTCAGCGCCTGCACGGTGGCGCCAAAGGTTTCGAAAAGCTTGATGCGCGGGTTCTGTTCGTTACCGTCGAGGATTTCATAGACGGCAGTGTAGAAGGGCGAGGTGCCGGGCTGAGCGCCGATCAGGCCATCCTTGAATTCGCCGAAGGATTTTGCGTCGGTGAAGCGCTTCTCGTCACCGCGCACCAGCATGAACTGTTGCGAGCGCATGTAAGGGTCGGAGAAATCGACCTTTTGCTTGCGGTCATCCTTGATGGTGATGCCAGTCATGCCGATGTTGTACTGACCGTCGGACACTGCCTGGATCATCGCGTCCCAGCTGGTGTTCTGGTATTCGACCTTGAAATTCAGCCGCTTGGCAATCTCGTTCATCGCGTCATATTCCCAGCCGATCGCCTTGCCGGACTTCGGGTCGACGAATTGCAGCGGCGGATAGGCATTCTCGGTGACGACGACGACGCTCTTGCCGCCGAGATCGGGCAGTTCGGCAGCCGATACGGCTATAGGTGCAAGCATAAGGGCGGCGAAGCTTGCGAGAACGGTGCGGCGAAACAACATAGAACGGCTCCAAAATTGAACGGCGAAAATTGTCATGGATGACCTGCCGAAGGCAAGGCCGCCGGTCATGCGCAAGCGCAAAAAATAGAAAAAGGCGGCCCGAAGACCGCCTTTCCAGAAACAGAATTTTGCGCAGATCTTATTCTGCGGCCTTCTCGGCCTCGGCTGCGGCGGCTGCTTCAGCAGCGGCCTTGGCTTCGGCAGCTTCTGCTGCTGCCTTTTCGGCGGCGAGCGCCTGGGCGGCTGCAACCTTCTCGGCTTCGATGCGTGCCTTTTCCTCGGCGATGGCGGCGCGCTCGGCGTCGTTGAGCTTGCGGGCGCGAACGCCGGTGTCTTCAACGATACGAGCCGACTTGCCGCGACGATCACGGAGGTAATAGAGCTTGGCGCGACGAACCTTACCGCGGCGAACGACGTCGACGCTTTCGATCAGCGGCGAGTAAACCGGGAATACGCGCTCGACGCCTTCGCCATAGGAAATCTTGCGAACCGTGAAGTTTTCCTGCAGGCCGCCGCCGGACCGGGCGATGCAGACGCCTTCATAGGCCTGAACGCGGGTACGGTTCCCTTCCGTGACCTTCACGTTGACGCGGACGGTGTCGCCCGGGGAGAATTCGGGGAGGGTGCGCTTGGCTTCGATCTTGGCGGCCTGTTCGGCCTCAAGCTGCTGAATGATGTTCATCGTCTTAACCTTTGGTTCTTCTGAAACAGCCAGAGCGCTCGACACTGATCCCTTGGGTTAGCCTCAGGATTTTGCCCTTGCGGGCGGGAGCGGATTCGCCATTCTTTGTTTGCTGGCAGACGGGGCTAACCCCATTTCCGCGTGCGCCAATACACCAAAGCCTGCAGCTTGTCATCCCTCGCACGACATTTTTGTGAAAGGGCCGGCGGAATCAGCTGTTTTTCTCAGCTTTACAGCGCCGCGCATCTTTTCGATGCGCGAAAGGACGCTGTAACACTTTGAATCCACGCATCGTACTTTCCGAACATCGATTACGTTTTTCGGGTCGATGCGTTGGCCTTTTCCAGCAGATCCGGGCGCCGCTCGCGGGTCAGCCGCACTGCCTCCTGATGACGCCATTTCTCGATGGCACCATGGTTGCCCGAGGTGAGGATCGACGGGATTTCTCGGCCTTCCCACTCCTGCGGCCGGGTGTAATGGGGATGTTCCAGCAGTCCGCCTTCGAAGCTTTCATGCAGGCCCGAGAGATCGTTGCCCATGACGCCGGGCAGGATGCGGATGATCGCGTCGAGCAGGATCAATGCAGCTGGTTCGCCGCCCGATAGCACGTAGTCGCCGATCGAGACTTCTTCCAGCCCGCGCGCCTCAATGACGCGCTGGTCGACGCCCTCAAAACGGCCACAGACGATGATGACGCCCTCGCCCGATGCAAGCTCGCGTACACGCTCCTGCGTCAACGGCCGCCCGCGCGGGCTCATCAGCAGGCGCGGCCGCGTGTCGTTTTCCGAGGCGCTGTCGATCGCGCGGGCGAGAATGTCGGGCTTCAGCACCATGCCGGCGCCTCCGCCAGCCGGGGTGTCATCGACGGTTCGGTGCTTGTCGGTTGCGAAATCGCGAATCTGGACTGTGTCCAGCGACCATTGCCCCCGCTCCATCGCCTTGGCGGCGAGCGAGAAGCCCAGATGTCCCGGAAACATCTCCGGATAGAGTGTCAGTACGCTCGCCCGGAAGGCCATGGCGTCACTTCTTCTTCGCCTTGTTCGGCGTGAACTTTGGAGGCTCGGGATCATCGATCAATCCCGCCGCAAGCGGATCGATCAGTAACGTGCCGGCTTCGAGGTCGATCTCCAACACCGAGGCTTCCGAGAAGGGGATAAGCACCGGGCGCTTGCCGGGGCCTTTGAGCTCCAGGAGATCGCCAGCGCCGAAATCGAAAACGCCGGTAACCGTGCCGTAGCTGACCCCCTTGTCGTCGCGCGCTTCCAGCCCTTCCAGATCGGCATAGTAGAACTCGTCGTCCTCCAATTCCTCGTCCGGCAGGTTCTCGCGCTCGATATAGAGTTCCAACCCATTCAGCGCTTCAGCGGCATTGCGGTCGTTGATGCCGCGGAAGCGGACGGCGACCATATTCTTCATCTCGCGGATCTCGAGGACTTCGAAGCTGCGTCCGTCCATGCTGTGCAGCTTGCCGTAGTCGCCGAGGGCGGTCGGATCGGCGGTATAGGCCTTGGCACGCACTTCACCGCGCAGGCCCTGCGCGCCGCCGATCGTCGCCATCAGAACGGGGTTTTCAAGCTTTGTCATGGGTTCCTTCATGTGAAGCCGAAAGACAGGCCTCTCATAAAACGAAGTGCGGGCGATTGGAAACGAAAACGGGCGGCATGTCGCCATGCCGCCCGCTTGATAAGGGAAGGTTCCGATTATTCCGCGGCGTCTGCAGCAGCAGCGGCGGCGTCGGCGACCTTCTGGGCCTTTTCGGCGGCGCGTTCCTGAGCGCGCTTGCCGGGCTTTGCCTTGACCGGATTGTTCTTGGCTTCGCGCTTGGCAATGCCGGCTTCGTCGAGGAAGCGCAGAACGCGGTCGGTCGGCTGGGCGCCGTTGTCGAGCCAGTGCTTGATGCGCTCGCCGTTCAGCTGAACGCGCTTCTCGTCATCCTTGGCGAGCATCGGGTTCCAGGAGCCGAGGTTTTCGAGGAAGCGGCCGTCACGCGGGCTGCGCGCATCGGCGAGAACGACGTGGTAGTACGGACGCTTCTTGGAGCCACCGCGGGCGAGACGAATTTTCAGTGCCATGTTCTTTACTCCTTAGGCTTTTCTTGACCGCTTCGTGAGGCGGTAGGGTTATCGGGCTGCGGCGTTCTGCTCAGCGTGGTCCGCAGCGATCTGCTCATGATGCCGGATGACTTCCTTGATAACGAAGTTCAGGAACTTCTCGGCGAAATCCGGGTCCAGATTGGCGGCTTTCGCCAGCTGGCGAAGGCGTTCGATCTGGTATTCCTCGCGCGCCGGGTCGGCCGGCGGCAGATTGTATTTGGCCTTCAGCACGCCGACCTCTTTGGTGCAGCGGAAGCGTTCGGCCAGCATGTGCACGAGAGCGGCATCGATATTGTCGATCGACTGACGATAGCTCGTGAGCTGGGCTTTGACGTTTGGATCAATCATGGGGCAAGCGATCCTTTCACTTCTTCTTCGGCAATCCGGGCAATCCCGGGAAACCACCGCCAAGGCCCGGCAGCTTCGCCCCGCCGAGGCCCGGCAAACCACCCGGCAGGCCGCCGAGACCGGGCATACCCCCACCCGGCTTTCCAAGTCCCGCCGCTTCCGCCTGCTTCTGCAGCGCTTCGAGCTGACGGGGGTCGATATTCGAGAGATCGGGCATGCCGCCACCCATGCCGCCGCCAAGCCCCATCTTGCCGGCAAGGCCGCCCATCATCTGCTTCATCAGGCCGCCTTTGCCCTTGCCGCCCATCATTTTCATCATGTCCGCCATCTGGCGGTGCATCTTTAAAAGCTTGTTGATGGCGGCGGCATCGGTGCCGGAACCGGCGGCGATGCGCTTCTTGCGCGAATGCTTGAGCAGGTCGGGATTGGCGCGCTCGGCCTTGGTCATCGACTGGATGATGGCGATCTGGCGGCCGAAAAGCTTGTCGTCGAGGCCGGCTGCGGCCATCTTGTCCTTCATGCCGGCCATGCCGGGCATCATGCCCATGATGCCGCCCATGCCGCCCATCTTCTGCATCTGGCGCAGCTGGTCGGCGAGGTCGTCGAGATCGAACTTGCCCTTGGCCATCTTGGCGGCCATGGCAGCCGCCTTCTCGGCGTCGATGTTTTCGGCCGCGCGCTCGACGAGCGAGACGATGTCACCCATGCCGAGGATGCGGTCGGCGATGCGGCGGGGATGGAATTCCTCGAGCTCGCTCATCTTCTCGCCGACGCCGATCAGCTTGATCGGCTTGCCGGTGACGGCGCGCATCGAAAGGGCCGCACCGCCGCGCCCGTCGCCGTCCATACGGGTCAGCACGAGGCCGGTGATGCCGACACGTTCGTCGAAGTTGCGGGCGAGGTTGACGGCGTCCTGGCCGGTGAGGCTATCGGCGACCAGCAGGATTTCATGCGGGTTCGAGCGCTTCTTGATGTCGGCCATCTCGACCATCAAGGGCTCGTCGATATGGGTGCGGCCGGCGGTATCGAGGATGACGACGTCATGGCCGCCGAGCCTGGCCGCCTGCACGGCGCGGGCTGCGATATCGGTCGGCGACTGGCCCGCGATGATCGGAAGCGTGTCGATATTGGTCTGTGCGCCGAGCTGGCGAAGCTGCTCCTGGGCTGCCGGACGGCGCGTGTCGAGCGACGCCATCAGCACCTTCTTCTTATCGCGCGCCGACAGGCGATTGGCGATCTTGGCGGTCGTCGTCGTCTTGCCCGAGCCCTGCAGGCCGACCATCATGACCACGACCGGGGCCGGGGCATGCAGGTCGATACCGACGCCTTCGCCGCCCAGCATCTCGATCAGTTCGTCATGCACGATCTTGACGACCATCTGGCCGGGCTTGATCGACTTCAGGATCTCGGCGCCGACGGCTTTTTCACGCACGCGGTCGGTGAAGGAACGCACGACGTCGAGCGCGACGTCGGCCTCCAGCAACGCGCGGCGAACCTCGCGCAGCGCCGCGGAAACATCGGCTTCCGAAAGCGCGCCACGGCCTGTCAGTCCATTCAGAATGGATCCAAGACGGTCCTGGAGGTTTTCAAACATCGGCTCTTCCTTGATACGTTTCGGGCGGGTTCGATATGCCCGGAAACGTCGTTCTTTTCCTTGACGAAAACAAGACGCAAAGCCAAAAAGCACCCGAGGGCGCATCGCGCTGTCGGGTGTTGACCTCCGGGATCATGAAGTCCCGGTCGGCGGCTCGGAGTCATGCGGCTCGTCGCGGATTGGGCGCGATAAACAGGAAAGCGGCGGGAAAGTCAAGGCGAATGCGGGCAGATGGCCGCATGGCGGGCCTTCGGCATGGGCGCCGCGGTTAAAATTCCGCCTGGCCGTCTAAGTTCGCTATAAAGGCCAGTTGCAAAATATTCCACTTATGATTCTACTTTCTACTTATGTGCATCCCTGTAAAATGATTCGTGAATATCCTTGATGCCGGGTCATCCGGCGAAGATATCGAATGATCAATCCTGATATTGAAAGTTGGGCACTGGCACGGGCCCATCATATTGTTCTCAACGAAGGCCTTAGTCTTGCAAAGGCGGCACAGGATCTGGATCGCAAACGGTCCCGCTCGCTGGTCTACGAGCTGAGAAAGGTCATCACCGCCGCTATCGTCGAGGCGCATTCGGCATCTTTCAGTTCGGACGGCACGCAGCGGTAGAAGCCGAACTGGCATCGACCCGGCTGGAACGTCTGCATGGCACTCACCCACTGGTAATTCCCTCGTATTTCCGCCATATACAGCGGAAACACAGACGGAATGATACGATGAGCGTAACGGTCGAATTCGCGAGGATGAACGGGCTTGGCAACAAGATCCTGGTCGTCGACATGCGAGGGCGGCCGGACAAGGTGACGCCTGCGGCGGCGGTCGCGCTCAATGCCGATCCGCAGACCGAGTTCGACCAGATCATGGCCATTCATGATCCGAAGGCCGACGGCACCGATGCTTTCATCGATATTCTGAACTCCGACGGCTCGAAGGCGCAGGCCTGCGGCAACGGCACGCGCTGCGTCGTGCAGGCCCTTGCCGCCGAGACCGGCCGGAAGGCTTTCACCTTCCAGACGGTCGCCGGAATCCTGAACGCCGTCGAGCACGAGGACGGAACAATTTCCGTCGATATGGGCCGGCCGGTCTTCGATTGGGACAAGATTCCGCTGGCGGAAGAATTCCACGATACCAGCCGCATCGAGCTGCAGATCGGCCCGATCGACAATCCCGTGCTGCATTCGCCATCCGCCATGTCGATGGGCAATCCGCATGCGATCTTCTGGGTGGACAAGGATGTGATGTCCTACGATCTCGCCCGTTTCGGGCCGCTGCTGGAAAACCATCCGATGTTTCCCGAGCGCGCCAATATCACGCTGGCGCAGGTGACATCGCCGACCTCATTGACGACGCGCACCTGGGAGCGCGGCGCGGGTCTGACGCTCGCCTGCGGCTCGGCCGCCTGTTCGGCCGCCGTCAGTGCCGCGCGCACCGGCCGCACCGGTCGCAAGGTGACGATCAATGTGGCGAGCGCCAAGCCGCCGGCGACACTTTCGATCGAGTGGCGCGAGCGCGATGGTCACGTCATCATGACCGGTCCCGCCGAATGGGAGTGGTCGGGCCGGCTCGATCCGTCGACCGGCCTCTGGTCGCGCGACGATAGCCGGGAGGCCGGGGCGCAGTGAGCGGCATCGAGGTCATTACCTTCGGCTGCCGCCTCAACACATATGAATCCGAAGTGATGAAGGCGCAGGCCGAAAAGGCCGGGCTCAACAACGCCATTCTGGTCAATACCTGTGCGGTGACCGGTGAAGCGGTGCGCCAAGCCCGCCAGGCGATTCGCCGGGCGCGGCGCGACAATCCGCATGCCCGCATCATCGTCACCGGCTGCGCCGCGCAGACGGAAAAAGAGACTTTTGCCGCCATGGCCGAAGTCGATGCGGTGCTCGGCAACGAAGAAAAGCTCGCGAGTGCTTCCTATCGCAGCCTGCCGGATTTCGGCGTTTCGGCCGAGGAGAAGCTCCGCGTCAACGATATCATGAGCGTCAAGGCGACGGCGCCGCAGATGGTCAGGCATATTGACGGCCACGTGCGCGCCTTCATCCAGGTGCAGAACGGCTGCGATCACCGCTGCACCTTCTGCATCATCCCCTATGGCCGCGGCAATTCCCGCTCCGTGCCGATGGGCGCAGTCGTCGACCAGGCCCGCAAGCTCGTCGATAGCGGCTATTGCGAAATCGTGCTGACCGGGGTCGATGCCACCAGCTATGGCGGTGACCTGCCCGGTACGCCGACGCTCGGTCTTCTGGCGAAGACGCTGCTGAAGCAGCTTCCCGATATCCGCCGCCTCAGACTTTCCTCGATCGACAGCATCGAGGCCGACGCCCATCTGATGGACCTCATCGCCGATGAGCCCCGCTTCATGCCGCATCTGCATCTGTCGCTGCAGCATGGCGACGACATGATCCTGAAGCGCATGAAGCGCCGGCACTCACGCGCCGATGCGCTGCGTTTCATCGAGGAGGCGCGCCGGCTCCGCCCCGAAATGAGTTTCGGTGCCGATATGATCGCTGGTTTTCCCACCGAAACGGAAGAGATGTTTGCCAATGCCGTGCGGCTCGCCGAACAGGCCGGCATCGCGCATCTGCATGTCTTCCCTTACAGCCCGCGTCCCGGCACGCCGGCAGCACGGATGCCGCAGCTCGACCGATCGCTCGTCAAGGATCGCGCCGCGCGGCTGCGCGCCACTGGACAGGGGCTGCATCAATCCCATCTCGATCAAATGGTCGGGACGCGGCAATGGCTGCTTGTCGAAAACAACGGCTTGGCGCATACGGAAAACTTCACGCTGGTCGCAGCCGCCGGCCTTCGTCCCGGCGAACTTGTACCGGCCACGATCACCGGCCACAATGGCAAGCATCTCGACATGCAATTGACGGCCGCAGCGGCCTGACTTTCACGGAATCTTCATGGCGCTCAGTTTCATCAAAAAGGTCTTCACCTTCGGCAAGCCGGCTGAAGAGCCCGTGCCTGAGTCCGTGGAAAAGGAGCTCGAGCCGCGCTCGCGCGATGAGGATCTGCCGGTTGCGGAAGATCCGGTGCTGGCCGAAGAGATGGATACAGCCGGCGGGCCGGCGGCGGATGTCGGTGCAGGTGAGGTGGAGGCACCTGTTGCTGAAGATGATGTCGAATCCGCAATCCTGCCCGCCGCCGACCAATTAAGTGATATGGGCGTCGTGCCGCTGTCATTGCTGGAAGCTGAGGCGGCAGCCGAGGTGCAGTCCGAGATCCCGGCGCCCGTCGAAATCGTTGCGGAAATATCCCCCTCTGTCTCTCCGGGACATCTCCCCCACAAGGGGGGAGATCTTTTGGAGCCCAACGCGCCGGAACAGCCGGATGACCTCGAAGACGTCGTCGAAAAGCTTGCGCAAGAGATTCCGACTACGGAAAACGCAGGGCTGGGTTCGTCCTCTCAGCCAATCTCCCCCCTTGTGGGGGAGATGCCCGGCAGGGCAGAGGGGGATGGCCTCACGGCAGAAGCGGAGACCGGCTCTCCCATCCTTCCCAAAGGTTTCGCCACCGGTCCGAAGGTCGCCGAGCCCGAAGCCGTCGCCCCGCAGCCGAAGCTCAGCTGGTTCCAGCGCCTGCGCAACGGCCTGGCGCGCACCTCCTCGCAGCTCACTGGCCAGATCACCGCGCTCTTCACCAAGCGCAAGCTCGATGACGAGACGCTGCAGGATCTCGAAGACCTGCTGATCCAGGCCGATCTCGGCGTCGAAACCGCGCTGCGCGTCACCGATACGCTCGCTTCCGAGCGCTACGGCAAGGACGTCACCGGCGAGGATGTCAGCCGGATCATGGCCTCCGAAATCGCCAAGGTGCTGAAGCCGGTCGCCAAGCCGCTGCAGCTCGATCTCTCGCACAAGCCGCATGTCATCCTCGTCGTCGGCGTCAACGGCACCGGCAAGACGACGACGATCGGCAAGCTGGCGGCGAAGCTTTCCGGAGCCGGGCTGAAGGTGATGCTGGCTGCCGGCGATACGTTCCGTGCGGCGGCGATCGAGCAGCTGAAGATCTGGGCCGAGCGGACCAATTCCGAATTCATCGGCACCAAGCTCGGCGCCGATGCCGCCGGCCTTGCCTATGACGCCTTCGAACAGGCGAAGGCGAAAAAATGCGACGTGCTGATCGTCGATACCGCCGGCCGCTTGCAGAACAAGGCTGAGCTGATGGCCGAGCTCGAGAAGATCGTGCGCGTGCTTGGCAAGCTCGATCCCGACGCACCGCATACCGTGTTGCAGACGCTCGACGCCACGACCGGGCAGAATGCGCTGAGCCAGGTCGAGATCTTCCGCAATGTCGCGGGTGTCAACGGGCTGATCATGACCAAGCTCGATGGCACGGCGCGGGGCGGCATTCTCGTTGCGATCTCCGCCAAGCACAAGCTGCCGGTCTATTTCATCGGTGTCGGCGAGGGTGTCGACGATCTGGAGCCGTTCGAGGCCGAGGATTTCGCCCATGCCATTGCCGGACTTGGACAATGATGCCACAGATATGCCGCCGAAAGCCTGCAAGGGACGGGCGGGAAAACAGGTTTTCAGGAATAGCAGGTTTGAAGAACGCATGACCACCGAAAGCGATATCACCCCGAGTGCGGCCGACCGCCATCATCCGATGCTAAAGCTGGCGCTGGAACTCGGGCCGCTGATGATCTTCTTCTTCGCCAACCTGCGCGGCCAATGGCTGGTGGAAAGATTTCCTGCCCTCGCGGAGCTCGGCGGCCCGCTGTTCGTCGCAACCGCCCTGTTCATGGCGGCGACGGTCCTTTCGCTGGTCGTGTCGAAGATCGTGCTCGGCCATCTGCCGATCATGCCCTTTGTCTCCGGCATCGTCGTCGTCATCTTCGGCTCGCTGTCGATCTGGCTGCAGAACGAGACCTTCATCAAGATGAAGCCGACCATCGTCAACACTCTCTTCGGCGTGGCGCTGCTCGGCGGACTTGCCTTCGGCAGGTCGCTGCTTGGCTATGTCTTCAATGCCGCCTTCCAGCTCGATGCCGTCGGATGGCGCAAGCTTACCATCCGCTGGGGCGTGTTCTTTCTCTTCCTCGCGGTGCTGAATGAAGTCGTCTGGCGCAATTTTTCCGACGATAGCTGGGTCGCCTTCAAGGTCTGGGGCACGATGCCGATCACCATCATCTTCACGCTGGCACAGATGCCGCTGGTGCTGAAGCATAGCATCAACCTGGAAACGGACGGCGAGAAGTGAGCGCTGCGGACTCCGAATATCGAGTGAGACACCAGAGCTTCTGGTTCGTCGCCTGCGTTGCGGTGCTGGTCGCCCAGATTGTCGCCGAATATCTGATGGGCCGCGTGCCGATCTGCGCCTGCGGCTATGTCAAGCTGTGGGAAGGAGGGGTCAATACCAGCGGCAACTCGCAGCATCTGTCGGATTGGTACACACCCTCTCACATCATTCACGGCTTCCTGTTCTTCGGGCTCGCTCACCTGGTCCTGCGCGGCAAGCCGCTGGCGGCAAGGCTGCTGCTGGCGCTCGTCATCGAATCCGCCTGGGAACTGCTCGAGAATTCGCCCCTCATCATCGACCGTTACCGCACGGCGACGATCGCGCTCGATTATTACGGCGACAGCATTCTGAATTCGGCGATGGATACCGTCTTCATGTGCCTCGGCTTCTTCTTCGCCTGGCGCGCGCCGGTGGCGCTGACGGTGGCGATCGCCATCTTCTTCGAGATTTTCACCGGCTATATGATCCGTGACAACCTGACACTCAATGTGCTGATGCTGATCTGGCCGGTCGAGGCGATCAAGGTTTGGCAGGGCGGAGTTTAGGGTCAAAAAAGTCCCCTCCCCAACCCTTCCCACAGGTGGGAGGGTCAAATCTGGGGCATCGCCTCGCTCCTCCAATAAGGTCTGGGGCGTGCTGCAATTTTTCCGGAACCGGGGATTCGCAATCAGCTGAGGTGTGATTCACTGTTCGTGCCGGGAAAGGATGACCGGCATGGATGACGCAACCCTATTCCGAAGATCTTCGCGAGCGGGCGCGGGCCCGATTGAGCGCCGGGCAGACGACGCGGTCGATCGCGGCTGCGGTGTCGAGGGAATCCTTGGCCGAAGCCTTGACGGTCTCCACGCAAAGGGCCTGCCAGATCGCGGCAACCTGAGGCGAAGCCACTGGCTCTAGTTGTGCAGTTTGGTTCGGATGCGATCACGGCGATCGGCAGGCATGCGACCATGCCGGACGAACCAGCGATGGCTGCATAATTTAGGGCAGCGGTCCCCGCAAAAAGCCGATTTTTTGCAGCCGGACGCAAATCTCCAGGCCGCGGCGTAGTAATTGCCCTGACCGCCCTTGGGGCTTCCCGTCCGCGACCGCAAGCGTCCGCTATGAATCGATGGCTTTGGATTGCGAAAATTTTCTCGAAGCGAAAGCCATCTCGCAAAAATCATCTTTGTCTATCAAATTAACAGACAATACGTTGATTCCTCCAAAACAAGGGGTCAAACTGATGAAGCTTACGCTTAGAACATTGCTTGTGGCTGTGGCCGCGCTGTCCTTCTCATTGCCCGCAACGGCGGCCTCCTTGAAGGTCGGCGTTGTTCCTGGCGTGTACGCGGACTCGATTGAAGCCTTGATCCCGGAGGCGAAGGCCAAAGGGCTCGATCTCGAAGTGGTCGAGTTCAGCGATTGGACGACTCCGAATATCGCGCTTCAATCCGGCGACATCGACGTCAACTACTTTCAGCACCAGCCGTTCCTCGACAATGCTACCAGGGAACGTGGCTATGATTTCAAGAGCGCAGGCATCGGCGTGCTTGCTAACATCGGGCTGTACTCGCTCAAGTACAAGAAGTTCGAAGATATCCCCGAAAACGGCAAGGTCGCCATAGCGAACGACCCGGTTAACCAGGGCCGCGGACTTCTACTCCTCCAGCGCGCCGGCCTGCTCAAGCTCAAGGACGGCGTTGGGTTCAAGGGATCGCTTGACGACATCACTGAGAATCCAAAGAACCTGAGTTTCACCGAAGTCGAGGGTCCCCAGCTTGCGCGCGTCACTGGCGATGTTGATCTGGCTCAGGGGTATCCTCACTTTATCGTCGCCTCCAAGGCGTTCGATCCGAGTTCGGGCCTCCTCTACTCAGGTGTCGACGACAAGCAGTTCGCGATCATTTTCGCCGTGAAGTCCGACCGTGTGGAGGATCCGGCCATCAAGGAGTTGGTCACTCTTTACCAGAATTCGCAGGCTGTGAAGGATGCGATCAACAAGGCGTTCGCGTCCGACACCAAGCTCTACACGCTGCCGTGGGTGGCAACGAATTGACCGTCATCTCCGTCAGCAGGGTCGAGCCGATCGAGGCAACTTCGCGGGAAAGCGGTGAAGGTTTGTCGCCCAATCCCGCCCGGGCAATCGCCGTCTCGTTCGACGGCGTGGGAAAGACCTATGATACACACAAGGGCTCCATCCACGCTCTCAAAGGCATCACGATAGATGTCGCACGAGGCTCGATCTTCGGCATCATTGGTCGCAGCGGAGCAGGGAAATCGAGCCTGCTCCGCACTGTGAACCGGCTGGAGACCGCGACCGAGGGCAGCGTCGTCGTAGACGGGGTTGACGTCCGGTCGCTAAGTGACGACGACCTCGTGACATTCCGACGCCGGGTCGGAATGATCTTTCAACACTTCAATTTGCTGTCGGCTAAAACCGTCTGGGGCAATGTCGCGCTCCCTCTGATAGTGGCGGGTGTGCCCAAGCTCGAAATTGACGAGCGCGTTTCTGATGTTTTGCGGCTTGTCGGCCTCGAAGGGAAGCAGGACGCCTATCCCTCGCGTTTGTCAGGTGGGCAGAAACAGAGGGTAGGGATCGCGAGGGCGCTGGTGAACCGACCCGAAATTCTTCTTTGCGACGAGGCGACCTCCGCGCTCGACCCGGAGACCACGCTCTCGATTCTCGAATTGCTTAAAGACATCAATCGCTCGCTCGGCATCACAATCCTGCTGATCACGCACGAGATGAGCGTCGTGCGTGAGATCTGTGATGATGTGGTTGTGCTCGAAGGCGGCCAGGTTGCCGAGGCTGGCAAGACCTGGGAGATTTTCAGCAAGCCCGCCCATGCGGCCACAAAGGCACTGCTCAAGCCGCTGGAACCTGGTATTCCGCGCGATATCGCGGACCGGTTGACCTCTGCGCGCGAGCATTTTCACCAGCGGGCGCTCATTGAACTCACCTACGGGGGCAATGGGCGTGAGGGTATCAAACTTCAGGAGTTGGCGAGGGTCGTCGGCTCAGGGGTGCAGATCGTTCAGAGCATGGTGGACCGGATCCAAGGACACGCGTACGGCCGGATGCTCTTGACTACTAACGCAGACGATCAAGTCGCTCTCTCCAGATTCGAGGGACTTGCAGATAACGTAAGGATACTCGGCTATGTCCGCGATGATGTATGAGCGCCTCTGGCAGGCGCTGCTGGACACCGTTCTTATGGTTGGCACGTCGGCTCTGATCGCGCTCGCCGCCGGTATCCCGCTTGCAGTCTTCCTCGTTCTGGCTGCCCCAGGCGGGCTCATAAAGGCTCCCTATGCCCAACGATCCTTGGCGGCAGTCATCAACGGTTTTAGAGCAACACCATTCATCGTGTTGCTCGTCGCGCTGTTACCCCTCACACGGTTGATTACCGGAACCACAATCGGGGTGTGGGCCGCGGTCGTGCCACTTTCAATAAGTGCGACGCCGTTCTTCGCTAGAATCGCGGAAGTCAGCCTGCGCGAGGTCGATGGCGGGCTTATTGAGGCAGCGCAGGCCATCGGTTGCAGGAGATGGCATATCGTCAGGCACGTCCTGCTTCCGGAGGCGCTTCCTGGAATCGTTGGCGGCTTCACGATTACCGTCGTCAGCATGATCGGTGCCTCAGCGATGGCAGGTGCCGTGGGTGCAGGAGGCCTCGGTGATATGGCAATCCGGTACGGGTATCAGCGTTTTGACACGACCGTTATGGTGGCGGTAATCGCCGTGCTCATTGCCTTGGTCTGTGTCGTACAGCTTGGCGGTGACGCTGTCGTACGCCGCCTGAAGGCACGATGAGGTCAATGATGGCTGACAATGTGTCTCATCGGCCGGTCGAAAATCGACTACCCCGTCCGCCCGCAAAGCCGCATTTGATCACAAGCGACCTCGAGGCGCTGGCGATAGCGGAGAAATTGGCCGCGCGTTTCAAAATCGAGGCGTCGTCGCGAGACCGCGAACGACGACTGCCTTGGGATGAAATAGAGGAATACACTGCGAGCGGTCTTGGCGGTATCACGGTTCCGCGCGAGTTTGGCGGCGCGGATGTCTCGTTGGTAACCGTCGCCAAAGTGTTCGAAATCCTGTGTGAGGCCGATCCATCACTCGGCCAACTTCCCCAAAACCAGTTCGGCGTGCTCGCTTTGCTCCGTGATATCGGGAGCGAGAGCCAAAAGACCCGCATCTTCGGTGACGTGCTCAACGGTCATCGGATTGGAAATGCCGGACCGGAAAAAGGCAGCCAGGTGGTTACGGCGAGCACAACTCGACTATCGATGGTCGACGGAGAGCCGAGGCTCACGGGGAAGCGTTTCTATTCGACCAGTGCAATATTCGCCCATTGGATTCCAACCCGTGCGGTTGATCACGACGATAACCCAGTCCAGGTCTGGCTTCGTCGAGACCAGCCCGGTGTGAAGGTTGTCGACGATTGGTCTTCCTTCGGGCAAAGGACAACGGCAAGCGGATCGGTGGTCTTCGACGACGCGGCGGTCGATCCCGATCTTATTTTCCGGATGGCCGAGTTCAAGGACAGGCCGGGACTCGCCGGTCCCACCTCGCAATTGATACAGGCCGCAATCGATTGCGGCATTGCCGGCGCGGCAATATCCGATGCGGTATCCTTCGTTCGAGACCGGGCACGCCCTTGGGTCGATTTCGGCGGCGAGCGCGCCGCGGACGACCCGACTATCATCCACGAAATCGGAAACCTTTACACGAGCTACCACGCGGCGCAGGAGGTGCTCTATGAGGCTGCTGCCGCGCTAGATGAGATCGCGAGGCGCCCTGTGAGCGACCGTTCCAGCGCAGAGGCTTCTGTAGCGGTGGCGAACGCAAAGATACTCACGACCGAAGTCGCGCTGGAGGCAAGCGAGATGCTTTTCGATCTGGCGGGTTCCTCGGCCACGCGCGCCGCCCACAATCTTGACCGCCATTGGAGGAATGCAAGGACGCACACTCTGCATGATCCGGTTCGTTGGAAGTATCACCTTGTGGGCAATTTCGAACTGAACGACGTTTTGCCCAAGCGGCATCAATGGAACTAGCCATGAGCGATGAAGCAAAAGCCGCCGCGCCGGCCCCTCGGCCGTCAGGTGTCCCGCCGGTCATTGGTAGCCATGAGCAAGCCCTCGAAGTAGCCGGTAAGCTCGCCACCGGTTTTGCGGTGACGGCTTCCGAAAGGGATCGCGGCCGCGACCTTCCCTGGAGCGAGGTTGAACAGTTTTCCCAGAGTGGCCTTTGGGGCGTCACCGTTCCAAAGGATTTCGGCGGCCCGGCGCTCGGCTCCAAGACGGTGACGGATATCATATCGACGATCGGGGCGGCCGACGGATCCCTTTCGCAGATCCCCCAGAACCATTTCTATGCCCTTGAGGTACTACGAGTCGGCGGAAGCTGGGAGCAGAAACGCTTTTTCTACGATCGCGTCCTCGCCGGCGAACGTTTTGGCAATGCGCTTGCGGAGATTGGCAATAAGGATTTCAAAAGAAGAACAACCTTGCGCCGGGAGAACGGCGACTGGATCGTCAACGGGCGCAAATTCTATTCCACCGGGGCGATCTTTGCGCACTGGATACCGACCCTTGCTATCGCGCAACAGGGAGGCAAGCGGGTCTCCTATCTGGTGATGGTCCCAAGGGCATCAGAAGGCGTCGCCGTCATAGACGACTGGGACGGCTTCGGGCAGCGCTTAACCGGGAGCGGCTCCGTACTATTCGACGACGTTCGCGTCGAGGAGCGGTGGATCATACCGTTCCAGGCTTCGTTCGACACGCCGACGACGATCGGGCCTTTCGCCCAGTTGATGCATGCGGCCATTGATTACGGCATCGGCGTCGGAGCACATGAAGAAATGAAGCGCTTCGTCCGCGAGCGAGCCCGGCCGTGGGTTGACGCCAATGTCGGAAGAGCCTCCGACGACCCGCTGACGGTCAGCGCAGTGGGCCAGGTGAACGTCAAGCTAAAAGCCGCCGCGGCATTGTTGCGTCGGGCATCCCGCTTTGTGGATGACGCACAATCCACGCCGACAGAAGCCACGGTAGCCGCGGCATCGGTGGCAGTAGCCGAAGCCAGAATTCTAACGACAAAAGCTGGTTTGCTGGCCGCGACGAAATTGTTCGAATTGTCGGGCACCTCGGCCACGGCGAGCGAGCTTAACCTCGACCGATACTGGCGCAATGTCAGGACGCACACACTCCATGACCCGGTCCGTTGGAAGTACCAGGCCATCGGAAACTATTACCTGAATGAGCGCGCCCCGCCACGACACGGTGCCATCTAGGCCATTTCACGATGACAAAGAAACTCCTGATCAACGCGTTCAACATGAATTCGGTGGGCCACATCAATCACGGTCTATGGGCGCACCCGCGTGATCAATCCCACAAATACAAGACACTCGACTATTGGACGTCGCTTGCGAAGACGCTCGAGCGCGGTCTTTTCGACGGAATTTTCTTGGCCGATATCGTTGGCGTCTACGATGTTTATCAAGGATCAGCCGATCTGACGCTCCGGGAATCGATCCAGCTGCCTGTCAATGATCCACTCTTGCTGATCTCGGCAATGGCGGCCGTGACACGACATCTTGGTTTCGGTGTCACCGTAAACGTGAATGGTGAGCCGCCTTATCTGTTTGCGCGCCGGATGTCGACGCTCGACCACCTTTCTGGTGGTCGGCTCGGGTGGAACATCGTTACCGGCTATCTCGACAGTGCGGCGCGTGCGGTCGGGCAAGATGCGCAGGCGGAGCATGACAGCCGATATGAACGGGCCGACGAGTACCTCGAGGTCCTCTATAAGCTCTGGGAGAGCAGCTGGTCAGACGAGGCCGTCTTGCTGGACAAGCAAGGCCGCAGATACGCCGATCCGAACAGGGTGAGGCCGGTCGTGCACGATGGCCGCTACTACAAGGCCAGCGGTTATCATCTGGCGGAGCCTTCCCCTCAACGCACGCCGGTCCTCTACCAGGCCGGCACCTCCGGTCGTGGAAAGGAATTTGCTGCGAAACACGCGGAATGTGTCTTCATCACGGCAGTCGACAAGGCTGCCGCCCGCAAGACCGCACGCGCCATCCGCGAGGGAGCGGTCAGTGCCGGTCGGAATGCGGACGATGTAAAGATATTCGTCGGCATAACCGTCATAACCGGTGCGACACGGAGCGCGGCGCAGGATCTATACGGGGAATATCTCAGCTATGCCAACCCCGAAGCCGGGCTGGCTCACTTCTCTGCTGGCACCGGGATCGACCTCTCCAGGTTCGGGCTGGACGAACCGATCTCCTACGGAACCTCCAACTCCATCCAATCTGTCACTCAGCTGGCGCAGGAGAAGCGTTGGACGAAGCGTCAGCTTTTGGAGGAACTCAAAATGGGAGGGCGCTATCCACTCATCGTAGGGGATGGCGAGAGCGTGGCGTCGGAGATGATTTCCTGGATGGACGAGGGCGAGATCGACGGCTTCAATCTCACCAGAACTGTGGTTCCGGAGAGCTACGAGGATTTCGTCGATCATGTCGTTCCGAGATTACAGGAGCGCGGACGATACAAAACAGCTTATGCCGACGGTACGCTGAGGAAAAAGCTTTTTGGAGCAGGGGACCGACTGCCAGATCGGCATTTTGCTCGCTCGTTCGCGATCTGACCTCGCATTTCGGTCGGCTCTCGACAGCAACAAGCAGTGAGTTGTCAGAATAGGATTTGGAATGCCGGTGCGACAAGTGAAGCCCCTCCCTGCGGGGATGGGTCTTGCCTGGTGGCTACGACGCCGGTTTTCCCAGCGCCTTTTCCATCGCCGGAAACAGCCCTTCCTTCAGGCTGATATCGTCGAAGGGGCCGACGCGCTTGTAGAGGATGGTGCCGTCGGGGCCGACGAGATAGCTTTCGGGAATGCCGTAGACGCCCCAGTCGATCGCCGCCTTGCCGTTCGGATCGACGCCGATCGCCTTATAGGGATTACCGAGTTCGCCGAGGAAGCGCAGGGCGTTCTCGTTATTGTCCTTGTAATTGATGGCGACGATGTTCAGCCGGCTGTCTTTGGCGAGTTCCTTGAGAATGGGGTGCTCGTCGCGGCAGGGGATGCACCAGGAGGCGAAGACGTTGACGAGGGTCAGCTTGCCGCTGACCGCAGCGTCGGTCAGCGGCGGCAGGTTGGCGCCTTCAAGCGGCGGAAGGTTCAGCGACGGTGCCTTGGTGCCGATCAGGGCGGAGGGAATTTCGGCGATGTTCTTGCCGTGGAAATCCTGGTCGTAGAGCATCTTCGCAGCCGTCGCGGCAATACCGCCGAAGACGATCAGCGGCAGAAGCGCCAACGCATAGCGGCCAAATCCGCCTGGCTTGACAGTCTTGGTGTCGGGTGTCTTGCTCATTTGCCATCCTTTGGCCGCGCCGATCGGCGGCGGATACCGGCGGCTTCGAGGCTCGCAAGCTCGCGGCGGCGCGCCCGACCGTCGGCCCAGGTCCACAGGATGACGGCGATCGTCACCAGTGCGGCTATGCCATAGGATGCATAGACATAGAAAGCGTGGGTCATGGCCTATTCCTCCCGGCTGGCCATGCGGGCGGCGAGACGGCGCTGGGCGGCGACGCGGCGGCGCCAGATCTCGTTTCTCATCGCCATGACGTGCAGCGTGAAGAAGAGCAGCGTGAAGGCGATGGCCATGACAAAGAGCGGGCGCAGGAATTCTAGATCGATCGCCGGGCCATCGAGGCGCATCACGCTTGCCGGCTGATGCAGCGTGTTCCACCAGTCGACGGAAAACTTGATGATCGGGATGTTGACGAAGCCGACCAGAATCAGCACGGCGGAGACGCGTGCCGCCCGTGACGGATCGTCGATGGCGCGGCTCAGCGCAATGAGGCCGAGATACATCAAGAAGAGGATGAAGACGGAGGTGAGCCTCGCATCCCAGACCCACCAGGTGCCCCACATCGGCTTGCCCCACAGCGAACCGGTGATGAGCGCCACCAGCGTAAAGGCGGCGCCGAGCGGGGCTGCGGCCTTGGCGGAGACATCGGCGAGCGGGTGGCGCCAGACCAGCGTGCCGATGGCCGAGAGGCTCATGATCGTGTAGCACATCATCGAAAGCCAGGCAGCGGGCACATGGATATACATGATGCGCACGGTCTCGCCCTGCTGGTAATCGCCTTCGGTTGCAAAGCTCAGATAAAGGCCGACCGCAAAACAGAGGGTGGTGATGCCGCCCATCCAGGGAATGATGCGCGCGGCCAGCGCCAGGAACCGAGTCGGATTGGCGAGATCGCTGATTTTGCTGATGGCAAGGCTGGTTTGGCTCATGAGCGCTTCCTTACCTTGATCCGGCTTTTCCCGCAATCGATAGGCATTCAATCCGACGTGTTTCGCAGCGCCAGAGCGGCGGCGGCGGGGCCGATGACCGCGAAGAAGAGCGTCAGTGCGATCAATATCAGGAAGGGCGGCAGGAATGGCGCCGGCTCTTCGACCGCGGCATAAGTGGCGCTGACGCCGAAGATCAGCACGGGGATCGTCAGCGGCAGCACGAGGATTGACACCAGCAGGCCGCCGCGGGGCAGGGCGACGGCGACGGCAGCGCCAACCGCGCCGATGAAGGTAATAGCGGGCGAGCCGACGAAGAGCGTCAGCATGGTCGCGCCGATCGCCGTCTCGTCCATGTTCATGAACAGGCCGAGCAGCGGCGAGGCGATAACCAGCGGCAGGCTGGTGGCAGTCCAGTGAGCGGAGCATTTGAGGAGCACGGTGAGCACAAGCGGCGTTTCCTGCATCAGCATCAGGTCGAGCGATCCGTCATCGCGCTCGGCCTGGAACAGGCGGTCGAGACCGAGAAGGGCGGCGAGCAGCGCGCCGATCCAGACGATGGCCGGGCCGATGCGCGAAAGCAGCTTGAGGTCGGGGCCGACGCCGAATGGGATCACGGCAACGACGGTCAGGAAGAACAGCACGCCGATCAGTGCGCCGCCGCCCGCGCGGATGGAGAGTTTGAGGTCGCGGAGGAAGAGGGCCGTCATGCAGGGGGACTCTTTGCAGGGCAGAGGGGGGTAACCATACCGAGAAACATCAACCCCATACCCCCTGATCCACGCCGGCAAAGCCCGTCATCTTCATCTCCTGCACATTCTTCAATCCCAGCGGCTGATGCGTCGCCGCGAGCACAATGCCGCCCTTGGCCAGGTGGGTTTCGATCAATCCCGCAAACAGCCGGTCGGCGCTGGCGTCCAAGGCCGCTGTCGGTTCGTCGAGGATCCAGACGGGGCGGTGCGCGACGAGCAGCTTGGCGAAGGCGAAGCGGCGCTGCTGGCCGGCGGAGAGATAACCGAAGGGAAGGTGGGTGATTCCCGAGAGGCCGACTGCTTCGGCGGCGTCTTCGAGAGGGAGGCCGGCGGTGGCGGGATGGCCAAGGAAGGACTGCCAGAATTCCAAGTTCTCCACAACCGTGAGTTCATTCTTCATCGCGTTTCGATGGCCCAGGTAGTGGCTGACCTCGCCCGGATGGCGGCCTTGCGGGCTCTCTTCATCGCGGAAGAGGACGGTGCCCTTTTCGGGCTTGAGGAGACCGGCGGCAACGCGCAGCAAAGTGGATTTTCCTGATCCATTTTTGCCGGTCAGGACAAGCGCCTCTCCTGCCGTCAAGTGAAAGGAAACGTTTACGAAAATGAGATCCTCACCGCGCCTTGCAGCCAGATTTTCGGCGGTAAGTTGCATGTGCGGGCTCTTTCTTCGTTGCGGCTTTCGGAAGGCTCAAAAAATGTCTGGTTTGGCAGTGCTCGGGTATGGCAAGTTTTTAGGAAATTATCTATAAGACCGGCAACCACGCCAGCGGTCGGCGTGAATTTCATCCTTGCGCCGAACTTGGAGCATCTGCTTCACGTGCGGACAGCGGAAATGGCCGTACCCGCATCCTGATGTGCATTAAGTGCATAGGCGTTCGCACGACTGTGTTGGCTATCAGAACGGGGTTTCTCGTGTCTAAATCTCTTGACAGTTTCAATTGTCGTTCCACGCTTTCCGTGAACGGGAAGGACTATGTCTATTACAGCCTGCCCAAGGCTGAGGCAAACGGTCTGGCCGGCGTATCGAAGCTTCCCTATTCGATGAAGGTGCTGCTCGAAAACCTGCTGCGCTTCGAGGACGGCCAGTCGGTCACCAAGGAGCATATCCTCGCCGTTGCGGAGTGGCTGAACAACAAGGGTGCGGTCGAGAACGAAATTGCCTATCGCCCGGCGCGCGTGCTGATGCAGGACTTCACCGGCGTTCCCGCCGTTGTCGATCTTGCCGCGATGCGCGACGCGATGGTGTCCCTCGGCGGCGATCCCGAGAAGATCAACCCGCTCGTTCCTGTCGATCTCGTCATCGACCACTCCGTCATCGTCGATGAATTCGGCACGCCGCAGGCCTTCGCCAAGAACGTCGAGCTGGAATATCAGCGCAACGGCGAGCGCTACCGCTTCCTGAAGTGGGGCCAACAGGCGTTCAAGAATTTCCGCGTCGTGCCTCCCGGCACCGGCATCTGTCATCAGGTCAATCTCGAATATCTCGGCCAGACCGTCTGGACCAAGGAAGAAGACGGCGAGACGATCGCCTATCCCGATACCTGCGTCGGCACCGACAGCCATACGACGATGATTAACGGTCTCGGCGTTCTCGGCTGGGGCGTGGGCGGTATCGAAGCGGAAGCGGCGATGCTCGGCCAGCCGGTCTCGATGCTTCTGCCTGAAGTCATTGGCTTCAAGCTGACCGGCAAGCTCAAGGAAGGTGTCACCGCGACCGACCTCGTTCTCACCGTCGTGCAGATGCTGCGCAAGAAGGGCGTCGTTTCCAAGTTCGTCGAGTTCTTCGGTCCCGGCATGGACAACATGCCGCTCGCCGACCGCGCGACGATCGGCAATATGGGCCCGGAATACGGCGCCACCTGCGGCTTCTTCCCGGTCGATGGCGAAACCATCAACTACCTCACCATGTCCGGCCGCACCCATGACCGGATCGCGCTTGTCGAAGCCTATTCGAAGGCCCAGGGGATGTGGCGCGAAGGCGACGGCTCGGACCTCGTCTTCACCGACACGCTGGAACTCGACCTTGGCGACGTCGTGCCGTCGATGGCTGGCCCCAAGCGTCCGGAAGGCCGTATCGCGCTCGAAAACATCGCTTCCGGTTTCGCGACGTCGATGGAAGCCGACTACAAGAAGCCCGGCCAGCTCGCCAACCGCTATGCGGTCGAAGGCACGGATTTCGATCTCGGCCATGGCGACGTCGCGATTGCCGCCATCACCTCCTGCACCAACACCTCCAACCCGTCGGTGCTGATCGCTGCCGGTCTTCTCGCCCGCAACGCCGTTGCCAAGGGCCTGAAGACCAAGCCGTGGGTCAAGACCTCGCTGGCGCCCGGAAGCCAAGTCGTCGGCGAATATCTTGCGAAGTCCGGCCTGCAGGCCGATCTCGACAAGCTCGGCTTCAACCTCGTCGGCTTCGGCTGCACCACCTGCATCGGCAATTCCGGCCCGCTGCCGGCGCCGATCTCGAAGACGATCAACGACAAGGGCCTGATCGTATCGGGCGTGCTCTCCGGCAACCGTAACTTCGAGGGCCGTATTTCACCCGACGTCCAGGCGAACTATCTCGCGTCGCCGCCGCTCGTGGTCGCCTATGCGCTCGCCGGCACCGTCCAGAAGGACCTGACGAAGGAGCCGATCGGCGAAGACCAGAACGGCAATCCCGTCTATCTCAAAGATATCTGGCCGACCTCGCACGAGGTGCAGGAGTTCATCCAGAAGTACGTTACCCGCGAACTCTACGAAACCAAGTATGCCGACGTCTTCAAGGGTGACGCCAACTGGCAGGCCGTCCAGGTCCCGCCGGGCCAGACCTATGCCTGGGACGACAATTCGACCTATGTCCAGAACCCGCCCTACTTCGTCGGCATGGGCAAGAAGGGCACCGGCGTCGCAGACATCAAGGGCGCGCGCGTGCTCGGCCTGTTCGGCGACAAGATCACCACCGACCACATTTCTCCGGCCGGTTCGATCAAGGCGACTTCGCCGGCAGGCGCCTACCTCATCGGACACGATGTCGCCGTTGCCGACTTCAACCAGTACGGCACGCGCCGCGGTAATCATGAAGTGATGATGCGCGGCACCTTCGCCAATATCCGCATCCGCAACCACATGCTCGGCCCGAACGGCAAGGAAGGTGGTTACACCATCCACTATCCGTCGAAGGAAGAGACCTCGATCTATGACGCCGCGATGCAGTACAAGGCCGAAGGCGTGCCTCTCGTCATCTTCGCCGGCGTGGAATACGGCAACGGCTCCTCGCGCGACTGGGCTGCCAAGGGCACCAACCTGCTCGGCGTCAAGGCGGTGATCGCCCAGTCCTTCGAGCGCATCCATCGCTCGAACCTGGTCGGCATGGGCGTCATCCCCTTCGTCTTCGAAGAGGGCACGACATGGCAGAGCCTCGGCCTCAAGGGTGATGAACTCGTCACCATCGAAGGGCTTGATAAGATCAAGCCGCGCGAGCGGAAGATCGCCAAGATCACCTATGGGGACGGCTCCGTGAAGGAAGTACCGCTGCTGTCGCGCGTCGATACGCTCGACGAGGTGATCTACCTCAACAATGGCGGCATCCTGCAGACGGTTCTGCGCGACCTCGCTGCCTGATTGTCGAGCATGATGCCGAAAAGTGTGAGCGGTTTTCGGACAACATCATGCTCTGCTTCTTTGATGTAGATCCGGATTCAGATTTTAGGCCCTGAAATCATCCGGATCCAAGAGCTTCCCATGATAATGGCCGCCGGAGAGCAATTTCCGGCGGCTTTTCTTACGGCGATAGTGTTTGATCGGTCTCACGATGATTTGTTTTCAGCCCGTTCCATCGGGTTACGTCTCACCCGTTCGTGATTTTTCGTTTGGACCCGGAAGGATTATTCGTACGTTCATATGTCAGGGCCTGCGGTTCCACGCCGACGGCGCTGAAAAAGAGGTGCAGGTGAATGTCCCCCCGTTTTATGATTCCGCTGATCGCCGGCGTCGCTCTTGCAGGCCCGTTGCATGCCGAAGACGGCACGCCGAAAGGCGTCGTCGAACTTTTCACCTCACAAGGCTGCTCCTCCTGTCCTCCGGCTGATGCCGCTTTCCGCAAGCTGGTGAACCAGGGCAATGTCATCGCGCTCGCCTATCACGTTGATTACTGGAATTATCTCGGCTGGGCCGATACGCTGAGCTCCAAGGAAAATACCGAGCGGCAATACGGCTATGCCAGGACGATGGGCCGCAGCAACGTCTATACGCCGCAGGCGATCGTCAACGGGCGCGGCCATCTGGCCGGCTCCGATCTGAATGGCATCAACAGCCGGATCGACAGCGACAGCAGCGATGGCAACGGCCTGACCATTCCCATCAGCGCGGCGATGCGCGGCGACGAACTGGAGATCAAGATCGGCGCCGGACAGGGCAAAGCCAATGTCGTCATGGTCTATTTCGACAAGGAAAAGACGATCGAGGTCGAAAAAGGCGAAAACAGCGGCAAGAAGATCTCCTATCTGCACAGTGTCACCAATGTCGAAACCGTCGGCATGTGGGACGGCAAGGCGACCAGTCTGACGCTGCCGGCGAGCGTCCTGCAGCGGCCGCAGCTCGAGGGCTGCGCAATCCTGCTGCAAGCAGCGACCGCGGACGGCGATCCGGCTGCGATCCTCGGCGCGACCGTAGTGATGGCTGGCAAAAATATCTGAGGAGTTCATCCAGCTGGGGATGACGGGCCGGGCGGCCCGGCCGAGCGTATTCGGGGCTGGGGTTAAGGTCGATACGCTCCGCCGGGCCCTTTGGCGCGCTGGCGCCAAACCGGGATGCATAATTCTCCTGCAAATGAGGCGCTGTTTTGACTGAAATGCGGCACTGCGGAGAAAGCGACCTTTCCTCCCCAGCCCACCGTCCTTGCACGTGTGACGCTGCAATGCGGCCGAATGTGACAGGCCGCACTCTTGCAATTTGCGGCGGCTCGGGCAAACTGTCACTCTCCTGTCACAAGCGGAGGCCTTGGGATACCTGATGACAGATCAGCCGGATTTGCGACACGGCGAAAGCCGATTCGTCGACAATAGTTCCTCAGTCGTCGTCGATCTCAGGGAATACAGGCAAAGCAAGGACCCGCTTCCGGTGACCTTCCACCGGCGTGAACTGGATGCAATCCTCTGGATCTACGGCCGCATGGTCGGCGAGGGCGAATGGCGCGATTACGCCATCGACCATCTGAAGGACAGGGCGGTCTTTTCCGTCTTCAAGCGCTCCGGCGAAATGCCGCTCTTCCGGATCGAGAAGAACCCGAAGCTTGCGGCTAAGCAGGGCGCATATTCCGTTGTCAATACCAACGGAATGATCCTGAAGCGCGGTCACGAGCTGAATCAGGTGTTGAAGGTGTTCGACAAGGCTCTGAAGCTCGTCGACAAATAAGTCGTATCAACCAGTAAACAGCGTGCCGGGATAGATGGACGCATCCGGGTCGGTCGTCATGCCGTCGCCGAGGCTGCGCTGCATCAGCATCGTATCGAGCCAGCGGCCGTGCTTGTAGCCCGTGCCCCTCATCAGGCCGACTTCCGCAAAGCCCGCCTTGAGATGGAGCGCGATCGAGGCGGGGCTTGCGCCGCCGATGACGGCCACCATCTGACGAAAACCGAGGGCGGTGCAGCGGTCGATCAGTTCGGCCATCAATGCCCTGCCGATGCCGCGACCGCGCGCTTCCGGAGCCAGATAGATCGAATCCTCGACCATCCAGCGATAGGCCGGGCGGGTACGGAAGGCCGATGCGTAGGCATAGCCGAGGAGGTTTCCATCCACATCTGCCGCGGCGATATAGGGATATTGCTGGCCGACGATCGCGGCAAAACGCTGCATCATCTCGGCCTCAGAGGGCGGGATGATCTCATAGCTCGCAACACCGTTCAGGACGGAGTCGCGATAGATATCGGCGATCGCGGGAATGTCGGCTTGCGAGGCATCGCGCAGGAGGAAGGACATTGGCAGATGGTCCAGCGGGAGGGCAGGGCTCCTCTAGAACCACTCCTGCAAAGCCGGCGCAATAAAAAAGGCGGCCGAAGCCGCCTTTTCGATCTCTGTGCGCCTGTTATCTGCGGTTGCCCATGAACTGCAGCAGGAACATGAAGAGGTTGAGGAAGTCGAGATAGAGCGTCAGCGCGCCCATGATCGCCTTGCGGCCGGCAACAGCGACGTCGTCGGCTGCGTAGTACAGTTCCTTGATCCGCTGCGTGTCGTAGGCGGTGAGGCCTGCGAAGATCAGAACGCCGATCACCGAGATCGCGAACTGCAGGGCGGACGACTGCAGGAAGATGTTGACGAGCACGGCGATGATCAGGCCGAAGAGACCCATCATCAGGAACGAACCCATTGCTGACAGATCACGCTTCGTCGTGTAGCCGTAAAGCGACAGCGCGCCGAAGGAGGCGGCGGTGACGAAGAAGGTCTGCACGACGCTCTGGCCCGTATAGACCAGGAAGATCGACGAGAGCGACAGGCCCACCAAGGCGGCGTAGATCCAGAAGGTTGTCTGGGCGGCGGACACGCTCATCTGGTGAATGCGGAAGCTCAGGAAGAAGACGACCGCAAGGGGAGCAAGGATCACGACCCAGCGCAAGGGCGACTGGAACAGCAGCACGCCAAACTGGGTGAGCTGGCCGTCCTGGACCGCAAAGTTGAATCCGAGATATGCGGCTACACCGGTGATCGCCAGGCCCAGCGCCATCAGGTTGTAGACCTTGATCATATATGCGCGCAGGCCTTGATCAATCATCTCGCCGGTCTGAGCGCGGCTTTGATAGTTACGAAGATCAGCCATAGTTTCCTCTTACAAGCTCCGATGGAGTTACGGTGTCGGGGTTTTCGACCCGGGCGCCGCTGCGGAGCTCCAGCATGCCTGCAGACAATATGAGGCTTTCGCCCATTGCAAACAAGAGGCTTGCAAAGGCGCGTCTGGTTAAATCGCCGTAAGGTGAAGGGTTTCGGGAACGGCTATTCCTTCAAAGTTCCCGCAGCACCGGCGCCGCCTTCTGCCCGAGGATGCGCCAGGTGCCGACAAGGCCGATGCCGACGGTGAGCACGAGCGCCGTCACCAATGTCAGTCCTGCCACATCGGGCAGGAAGGTGGACGGCAGGAGCATGATGCGGGCGACGATGAACCAGGCGGCGATGCCCCCGGCAATCAGCGCAAAGATCGCGGTCGCAAGCCCCAGGATCAGATATTCGTAGCTGAAGGCGCGGATCAGCATGGCGCGCGTGGCGCCGAGCGTCTTCAACACCACCGCATCGTGGGTGCGCGCCCTGTTTCCGGCGGCAAGCGCGCCGGCAAGGACGAGGATGGAGGCGATGAGGGCGACGGAGGCGGCGGCGCGGATCGCGGTCGCAAGCTGCGCCACCAGCTGGTTGACGATATCGATCGCGTCCTTGACTCGGACGCTGGTGATCGTCGGGTAGGTGTTGGTGACGGATTTGAGGATCGCCGCATCTTCGGCTGTCGTCGACGAAGGATCGGTCAGCGTCGCCAGCCAGGCATGCGGGGCGCCGCGGAAGGTATTCGGCGAGAAGACCATGACGAAATTGATCGACAGCGATTCCCATTGGACGCGGCGCAGATTGGCGATCTTCGCCGTGATGTTGCGGCCGAGCACGTTAACGGTCACCATATCGCCGATCTTGAGGCCCAGTTCATGCGCTTCTTCCGAGGAGAAGGAGACGAGCGGTTCGCCGCTGTAGTCCTTATCCCACCAGCTGCCTTCGGTGAGGGCGGCGTTCTCCGGCAAAGTGTCGGCATAGGTAATGCCGCGATCGCCGTTCAGTACCCAGCGGCCGGCGGCCGGCACGTTCAGCTTGGTGACGTCTTCGCCGTTGAAAGCGACGATCCGGCCGCGCAGCATCGGCACTTCCATGAGCTTGCCCTTCGGCGCCTGCGTCTGGACAAGGTTGCGGAAGGCGTCGACCTCGGCGCTCTGGATGTCGACGAAGAAGAAGTTCGGCGCGCCTTCGCTCATGCGGCCGGTGAGCTGCTGGCGGAGGTTGCCGTCGATCAAGGTCAGCGTCACCAGCAACGCCAGACCGAGGCCGAGCGAAAGCACGACCGACGGCGTCAGCGCGCCGGGACGGTGGATGTTGCCGATCGCAAGCCTGAGCGCCGGCGAGTGAACGCGCGGGCTGCGGCGCGCGAGCCAGGCGATCAAGGCGGCGACGAGGCGCAGGATGACGAAGGCGAAGACGATCGCACCGACGAAGATGACGGCGATGAAACGATCATAGGCGGTGAGGATGGCAAGGCCGGCGAGGGCCGCCATGAAGAGGGCGGCAAGCAGGATATAGGGCCAGGACGGCAGGCGCCGCGCCTCGAAGCCCTGCTCGCGGAAGAGTGCGGTTGCCGGCACCTCGCGGGCATGGCCGAGCGGCAGAATGGCGAAGGCGAGCGTCGTCAGGACGCCGAAGACGGCAGCGAGCAACAGGGCGCCGGGATAGAGCGTCGGTGTCGTGGAGACCGGCAGGAACTGTGCCAGGAACTGCGCCGCAAAGATCGGCGAAAGGGCGCCGATGACGAGGCCGGTGATGATGCCGCCAAGCGCGATGACGGCAATCTGGAAAAGATAGATCAGAACGACGACGACGGCCGGAGCGCCCAGACACTTGAAGGTGGCGATGGTGGTGCGTTTGGAATCGAGGAAAGCGCGCACGGCATTGGCGACGCCGACGCCGCCGACGATCAGGGCGGTCAAGCCCACCAGCGTCAGGAATTGCGAGAAGCGGGTGATGTTTTCGGTGAGCGAGGGTGCTGCGCGGTCACTGGTGCGGATCGCCCAGCCGGCGGAAGGGAATTCCTTGGCGGCGCGCGCCTGGATGCCCTGCATCTCGCTTCTGTCGTCCAGCCGGATCTTATAGGCATGTTCGACGAGGCTTCCAGTCTGAATTAGCCCCGAGGCTTCGAGCGCCTGGCGACTGAGCAGCAGACGCGGCGCAAAACCGAAACTTTCCGACAGCGCATCCGGCTCCGTCTTCACCGTACCGGTGATGCTGAGCTTGACGTTGCCGAGCAGCAATTCGTCGCCGACCGCAAGGCCGAGCCGATCGAGAAGCAGTGGGGCAGCGACCGCACCATAGGTGCCGCCTTGGCCTGAAAGCAATGCTGCAAGCGGGTAGTCCGGCTCGGCTACGAAACTGCCATAGAGCGGGTAGGCATCATCGACGGCCTTGACCTCGACCAGCGCCTGGTCGGAACCATCCGGCTTGCGCGCCATCGAGCGCAGGCCCGTCGACACCGAGACGGTGCCGAGACTTTCGAGGAAATCCATTTCCTGGGGGTTGGCTTCACGGTTGTTGAGCTCGAAGCGGATGTCGCCGGCAAGCAGCTCCTGCCCCTGGGAGGCGATGGTGTCGGTGATCGACTGCGAAACGGAATTGACTGCGGCGATCGCCCCTGTGCCGAGTGCGATGCAGGCCAGGAAGATGTAGAAGCCGCGAATGCCGCCGCGCAGCTCGCGCAGCGCCAGGCGAAAAGCGAGCGCGACGCGCGGCGTGACCATCCTCATGCGAATACCGCCTCGCTGTGGAGGGCGGTGCTATCGCCTTCGATCCTGCCGGAACGGACGCGGATCTGGCGCGAGCAGCGGTTGGCAAGCGAGGCGTCGTGGGTGACGAGAAGCAGGGTCATGCCGCGTTCGGCTTGCTTGGCGAAAAGCAGGTCGGCGATCTGGCGGCCGGTCTCGGTATCGAGATTGCCTGTGGGCTCGTCGGCGATCAGCAAAGCGGGCGACGGGGCGAGCGCTCGGGCAATCGCCACGCGCTGCTGCTCGCCGCCGGAAAGCTGACCGGGATAGTGGTTCAGCCGTTCGCCGAGGCCGACCGAATTCAGCTCGCGACGGGCGATGTCGAAGGCGTTGCGGACATTGGCGAGCTCCAGCGGCACGGCGACGTTTTCCAGCGCCGTCATGTTGGCGATCAGGTGGAAGGATTGGAAGACGATGCCGATGTTGCGACCGCGGAAATCGGCGACCTCATCCTCGCTCAGCGCGTGCAGCGGCGTGTCATTGATGTTGATTTCGCCGCTGTCGAGCTTCTCCAGTCCGGCAAGCACCATCAGCAGGGTGGATTTGCCGGAGCCGGAAGGGCCGACGATGCCGACGGATTCGCCCGCTGATATATCGAGGTCGATGCCCTTCAGCACATGGACGGAGGCGGCCGCACTGCCAAGGGTCAGATCGGCGCCCTTCAACTCGATGATGGTTTTTGCCAACAGAAATCGCCCTATATAAGTCGGTGATCGAATGGCCGCATAACGGCACTTCGCCAATCTAGGGAAGCCAGAATGAGATTTAAAGCTGCCGCGCTTCAATTCACCGTCATTGCCCTTTCGCTGATCTTTGCCGCTGCAGCTGATGCCCGCACGATCAATCTCGTCGGATTCGGGGACAGCCTGATGGCGGGTTATCAGCTGCCGCCCGGCGACGGCTTTCCGGAAAAGCTGCAGGCGGCCCTGAAGGCAAAGGGGCTCGACGTCGTCATTGCCAATGCCGGGGTCTCGGGCGACACGACGACAGGTGGGCTTGCCCGTATCGACTGGTCGGTCCCCGACGGTACCGACGGCGTTATCCTCGAGCTTGGCGCCAACGATGCGCTGCGCGGCATCCCACCCGAAGAGAGCGAGAAAAACCTCGACCAGATGATTGCCCGGCTCAAGGCCCGTGGCATTGCGGTGCTGCTCGTCGGCATGATGGCGCCGCCAAACATGGGAGCGGATTATGCGGCACGCTTCAATCCGATTTATCGGAAACTTTCCGACAAACACGGAGTTCGACTTTACGCCTTCTTCCTCGACGGGGTTGCGCTGGATGCGGGGCTGAAGCTCGAGGATGGCATGCATCCGAACGCCAGAGGTGTCGACGTCATGGTCGAGAAGATGGAAGCCGATGTCACAAATTTCGTCGAAGCGATTTCTTCTGTGAAGAATTAGGGGCTTGCGCGGCCGTTGATTGCGTGATTCCGTGTGAGCACCTGCAAAAGATTCGGGGAGTGCTCGTTATGCCGAGACTGTTTACCGCCCTCGAAATTCCGCGCAATGCGGCAATGAGCCTTTCATTGCTGCGCGGTGGCCTCCCCGGAGCACGCTGGATCGATGTGGAAAACTACCACATCACGCTACGCTTCATCGGTGATGTCGACGGCCGCACGGCCGATGAAATCGTTGAACGCCTCGACCGGATCGACCGGCCGGAATTTCAGTTCCGGCTTGAAGGCGTCGGCTCCTTCGGCTCGAAGAAACCGCATTCGGTCTGGGCCGGCGTTTCCCAATCGCCCGAGATGTACGCCCTGCAGGCAGAGATCGAGCGGATCTGCCAGCGCATCGGGCTGCCGCCGGATCCCCGCAAATTCACGCCGCATGTGACGCTGGCACGGCTCAAATCCTCGCGGCTCGACGACGTTGTGCAATATCTGGCCGGGCGCGGCAACTTCCATACCGCGACCTTCACGGCGCCGCGCTTCGTGCTGCTTTCGTCACGCGAATCGGTCGGTGGTGGTCCTTACCTCACCGAGGAAGTGTTTCCGCTGCACGAGGCGCGTTCGACGCCCAGCGTTTCGAGCAGGCTGCTGCAGCCGGTCAAGAGCCTGGTATAGGCCATCTCGAATCCCTCCGGACCGCCATAATAGGGGTCGGCTATATCCTCCCCCGTTCCGACCGCGATATCGCCGAACAGGCGGATATTCGTCTCGGGCGGGGCGATCCTGCTGAGCTCAGCCACGTTGTCGCGGTCCATGGCGACGATCAGCTTGAAACGGGTGAAATCGATCGGACGCACGCGGTGGGCGCGTTGCCTTGTTATGTCGATGCCGTGGCTCCCGGCAATCGCGGTCGGACGGCGGTCTGGCGGTTCGCCGTCATGCCAGCCACCGGTGCCGGCGGAATCGATCGTGAAACGATCGGTCAGTCTCGCCTCGGCGACAAGGTGGGTAAAAATTCCCTCCGCGAGCGGAGAACGGCATATATTGCCCATGCAGACGAAAAGAATGCGGATGTGTTTCATCGGTAACCTGCTGACAGATAAGAGGATCATGGCATGAAACAGGAAAGACTGGAACGGGCGGCGGCCGAGGCGAAACTGTCCGAACTCGCGGGTTGGGCGCTCAATGATACGGCCTCTGCAATATCGAAGACGTTCAAGTTTTCGAATTTCATCGAAGCGTTCGGCTTCATGACGCAGGCAGCAATTACCGCCGAGAAACTGAACCACCATCCCGAATGGTTCAACGTCTATTCCAGGGTGGATGTAACGCTGAAAACGCATGATGCCGGCGGGCTGACGGAACTGGACTTCAAGCTCGCCAGGGCGATGGATAAGGCGGCAGCACGTGGCGCCGTTTGAAAGCGATCGCTGATTGAAAGCCGAAGCACCATCACCATATGTTCGCATGGACGAAAGGATGTAAGGGATGGACGAGGTTAAATTCGGGGAAATCCTGTTGCCGGGCGACGAGGACACCCAGAGCCGGCGAGAGAAAACCGTGCGGCAGAAGTTCTGGCCGACCTTCCGCCGGGCCGTGCGGCAGATTCCCTTCTCACGCGACGTCGTCGCCGGCTTCTATTGCGCGCTCGATCCGCAAACGCCGACCAAGGTGCGCGGTGTGCTGCTCGCAGCCCTCGCCTATTTCGTCATGCCGGTGGACATGATCCCGGATATTTTCGCCGTGGTCGGCTTTTCTGACGACATCGCCGTGCTTTCCGCCGCCTTCGCCATGGTGCGCGGCCATGTCCGGCCGAGCCATTACGACGCGGCAGACCGCGTCCTTGCCGACCGACCTGCGGACGAGATGAAAACGATTTGACGGCCGCCGCGCTGTTCAGCCGAGTTCCTGCTCCAGCATCTTGCGAAGCTTTCCGAAGGCAAGCCGGATACGTGATTTCACAGTCCCAAGCGGCAGTCCGGTCGCTTCGGCAATCTCAGAATGCGACTGGCCGAGAAAAAAGGCGGCACGCAGCATGTCGCGCTGCTCCCACGGCAACCGTCGGACGGCGGCACGGATGCTGGCGTCGCGATCGTCATTGGCGATGATTTCTTCGGCGCCGATATCGGCCGGCGGCAGCAGGGTCGGGTCGGCCTCGTCGAGGATGCGGCTGCTGGCGCGGCGCTGCAGATCGATGCGGCGGTTGCGGGCAATGCGGAAGACCCAGGTCGAAAGCGAAGACCGCGTGGCATCATAGAGATGGGCCTTATGCCAGAGCACGATCATGATCTCCTGGACCAGCTCTTCGGCCTCGCCTGATGTCATCTTCTGGCGCATCAGCCAAGTCTTCAGGCGGGGGGCGAAATAGTCGAAGAGGATGGAAAAGGCCTGCTGGTCGCGATCGTCTGCGACGGCCTTTACGAGGGCAGCGAAACGCTGTCTTTCCTCGGCATCCATATCGTCTCGCGAGCCCCCTGCGGCGAAAATTTCGTCCCGGATTTCCAAAGTGTTACTGAGGTACAACGGATTTTTGAAAGGTCAAACTCTTGCCTGAATCTTTGTGTCTTAAATTCAGCCGAACGGCCGGCCGGTGCCATCGGCGCACCGGCAACGCAGCCGATTTCAGCAAGGGGCAAAAGTGGTGGTCGAGCTGAAATGACACAGGCAGATACAAATCGCAGCTATTGTTGACCATTTGGTAACCTGAATTAAGTCAAAATAAAGCAGATCGTGATTATGCGCCGCCCGCTATGATCGCTTCGGGCCTTGAATCGCAAGAACCGGCAGGAATCCATGTTTGTAAAAAGTATCGTATCCGCTCTCGCCTTCACCCTTGTTATGGCCGGAGTTGCGACAGCGCAGCAGGCCGCGCCGAACCGCATTCAGCAGTTTCAGGCATGGGGCGCCTATTCCTACAAGTCGGGCAACAGCACCGTTTGCTATGTACTGTCCGTTCCGACGGCAAAGCAGCCGGCAAGCGTCGACCATGGCGACAATTTCTTCATCGTCTCGCAGCGCCCGGGCCAGAACATTTCCTATGAGCCGCAGGCGATGATGGGTTACACGGTGAAGGAAAATTCGAAGATCAACGTCGTCATCGACAACAAGACCTTCGTGATGTTCACCAAGGACAAGGCCGGTTGGGTCGAGAATGCTGCTCAGGAGCCGGCCCTCGTCGCGGCGATGAAGACCGGCCATTCGATGACGGTCAATGCCGTCTCGCGCAAGGGCACCGGTACCTCCTACAGCTATTCGCTCTCGGGTATTTCGGCGGCACTGAAGCAGATCGAAAGCTGCAAATAAGCAGTTTCGCTGATGGAACTCAAAAGGCCGGCCTTGCGCCGGCCTTCGTTATTTCCATCTAGAGCGCGGCGCGATCTTTCAGATTCGCCTGGCGCGCTTCAGGTCCTTGGTTTCCGCATGAAGTTTACGCGAAACCGCTGCACAGTTTTGCGCGACATGCTTTGTAGTGACGCGCGGGCAAAATGATGCTAAAGGCCGCGCAAACAGCGGAGATCGCGATATCAGTCGCCGTCCGCCATCAATTTCTGCCAATGTGCCGTCATGCGCCCGCAAGTCTTCCGGATTAGACCCTGAAGTCCGCGGCTTGCGGAACGGTTACGTTCGAATTCGGGATGAAAGACTATGTCCGTCATGGATGCGATCGTCGTCAACAAGCCTCAGGCCCCGCGCCCCTCTTCCGGCGTCGAGAAGCCGTCGCTGATCGGGCTGTCGCGCGAGGAGATGGCAGCGGCACTCCGCGAAAAGGGTGTGGCCGAGAAGCAGATCAAGATGCGCGTCTCGCAGCTCTGGAACTGGATCTATGTGCGCGGTGTCTCCGATTTCGACCATATGACGAATGTCGCCAAGGACATGCGGGAGATGTTGAAGCAGCATTTCACCATCGCGCGTCCGGAGATCGTCGAGGAGCAGGTCTCCAATGACGGCACGCGCAAATGGCTGCTGCGTTTTCCTCCGCGTGGCGCAGGGCGTCCGGTCGAGATCGAAGCCGTCTACATTCCGGAAGAGGGCCGCGGCACGCTGTGCATTTCCAGCCAGGTCGGCTGCACGCTCACCTGTTCCTTCTGTCATACCGGGACACAGCGCCTGGTGCGCAACCTGACGGCGGAGGAAATTCTGTCGCAGCTGCTGCTCGCCCGCGACCGGCTTGGCGACTTCCCGGATCGCGAGGCGCCGCAAGGCACGATCATGCCTGCCGAGGGCCGCAAGGTCAGCAATATCGTGATGATGGGCATGGGCGAGCCGCTCTATAATTTCGATGCCGTCAAGCAGGCATTGCTGATCGCCACGGATGGCGACGGCCTGTCGTTGTCCAAGCGCCGCGTGACGCTTTCCACCTCGGGCGTAGTGCCAGAGATTTTCCGCACGGGTGAGGAGATCGGGGTGATGCTGGCGATCTCGCTGCATGCGGTGCGCGATGACCTGCGCGATATCCTGGTGCCGATCAACAAGAAGTATCCGCTGAAGGAACTGATTGACGCCTGCAAGGCCTATCCCGGTCTTTCCAATGCAAGGCGCATCACGTTCGAATATGTGATGTTGAAGGATGTCAACGACAGCCTGGAGGACGCCAAGGGGCTGATCAAGCTCCTGAAGGGCGTGCCGGCGAAGATCAATCTCATTCCGTTCAATCCCTGGCCCGGCACCAATTACCAATGTTCCGACTGGGAGCAGATCGAGAAGTTCGCCGATTTCATCAATTCGGCAGGTTATGCCTCGCCGATCCGCACGCCGCGCGGCCGCGATATTCTTGCCGCCTGCGGCCAGCTGAAATCGGAATCCGAACGTATGCGCAAGACCGAACGTCTGGCCTTCGAGGCGATGATGATAGCCAATCACGGCGCCGACGACTGATCAGCAAGTTTGATCCTCGCTACAATTCTCCTGCATTGATTTAAGTATGCGCTTTTCCTAATAGTGCCGCCAAAATCATTCAGGAGGATACCCATGCGCCCGATTCTGCTCGCTCTTGCCGCCACTTTGGCCCTTTCCCTGCCGGCAAAGGCGGATGATGTGACCGTTGCCGTGACGGCGATCGTGGAGCACCCGGCGCTGGATGCAGCCCGCAAGGGCGTTCTCGATGTGCTGACGGCGGCCGGCTACAAAGATGGCGAGAATCTGGAATTCCTATTTGAATCGGCGCAGGGCAATCCGGCCACCGCTGCCCAGATCGCCCGCCAGTTCGCCGGCGACGAGCCCAATGTCATCGTGCCGATCTCCACGCCCTCGGCCCAGGCGGTCGTCTCGGCAACGCGCGACATTCCCGTCGTGTTCACCGCCGTCTCCGATCCGCTCGGCGCCCAGCTCGTCAAGAATATGGACAAGCCCGGCGGCAACGTTACCGGCCTTTCCGACATGTCGCCTGTCGGCGAGCACTTGGCGCTGATCAAGGAAATCGTGCCGAAGATTAAAACGATCGGTTACCTCTACAACTCGGGTGAGGCGAACTCGGTTTCGCTGCTCGCCGTGCTGAAGGCCGAGGCCGTAAAGGCCGGCCTGACGGTTGTCGAATCGGCCGCCACCAAGTCGGCCGAGGTTCAGGGTGCGGCACGCGCGCTCGTCGGCCGCGCCGATGCGATCTACATCCCGACCGACAACACGATCATCTCCGCACTCGAGGGCGCTGTCGCAGTTGCCGAGGAAAGCAAGCTGCCGCTCTTCACCGCCGATACGGATTCGGTTTCGCGCGGTTCGATCGCCGCCCTCGGCTTCAACTACTACGATGTCGGCAAGCAGACGGGTGAAATCGTCGTGCGCGTGCTGAAGGGCGAAAACCCCGGCGACATCGCGGTCAAGACGGCCGCCGGCAGCGATCTCGTCGTCAACAAGGCCGCCGCGGCAAAGATGGGCGTTACGCTGCCTGAGAGCGTGCTTAAGCGCGCCAACAAGGTCATCGAATAATCGGCCGGAATTCCACCGACCGTTCACATTCAGCCGCTCCCGTTTGCACGGGGGCGGCTGAAGTATTACAAGGCTGCGGTTTCGCGACGGGCGGAACTGAAACAAAAAAGGGGCTGAAAGCCTTGAGCCAAATTGCATTCTGGGGGGCCGTCGAGCTCGGCCTAGTCTACTCCTTCGTCGCTCTCGGCGTCTATCTCGCCTTCCGCGTCCTCGACTTTCCCGATCTGACGGTGGACGGTTCCTTTCCGCTCGGCGCAGCGGTGACCGCTGTGTTGATCATATCAGGCGTCAATGCCTGGCTTGCGGCGCTGATGGCGATGGCGGCGGGCGCTGCGGCCGGCATGGTGACGGCGCTGCTCAATGTGCGCTTCAAGATCCTCAACCTGCTCGCCTCGATCCTGACGATGATCGCGCTCTTTTCCGTCAATCTGAGAGTGATGGGAAAACCCAATGTCGCGCTCATCAATGCCGATACGATGATCAGCCCCTTCTTCGGCCATGGCCTTCGCGATTTCTACGTGCGGCCGCTCTTCGTCGGCGTTCTGGTTATTGTTGCGCTTGTGCTGGTCTGGCGCTTCCTGGAGAGCGATGCCGGACTGGCGATGCGCGCGACCGGCGCCAATGCGCGCATGGCCCGCGCCCAGGGCGTCGATACCAGCCGGCAGATCTATCTCGGCATGGCGATCTCGAACGCACTGGTGGCCTTCGGCGGCGCATTGTTCGCCCAAACCAACGGCTTTGCCGACGTCACTTCGGGGGTCGGCACGATCGTCGTCGGTCTCGCGGCGGTCATCATTGGCGAGACGCTGCTCGGGCGGCGTGGTCTCCTGATCGCGCTCATCGGCTGCGTGTTCGGTTCGATCCTCTATCGCATCGCGATCCAGCTGGCGCTGTCGAGCGACGTCATCGGCCTGCAGGCCTCCGACCTCAACTTCGTCACGGCGGTGCTGGTGACCTTCGCGCTCATTCTTCCTCGTCTTCGCAGAGGTGCCGCATCTTGATCAGCGTTAGGGATATCAAGGTCGTTTTCGGACGCGGCACGCCGCTGCAGAAACAGGCGCTGAACGGCGTCAGCCTGACCATCGAGCAAGGCTCCTTCGTGACCGTCATCGGCTCGAACGGCGCCGGCAAATCGACGCTGCTCGGCGTGCTCGCCGGCGACGTCATTCCGAGCGAGGGACAGGTGCTGATCGGCAAGAACGAGGTGACCCGCAGGTCGACGGCGGCGCGTGCGGGCCTGGTGGCGCGTGTCTTCCAGGATCCGCTGACGGGAAGCTGCGGCTCGTTGTCGATCGAGGAAAACCTCGCTTTGGCGGCCCGGCGCGGCGAAAAGCGCGGACTTGCGCCAGCGCTTGGCGGCAAACGCCGGGACACTTTCAAGGAGCGGATCGCCGAGCTCAACCTCGGGCTGGAAAACCGGTTGAAGGATCGTATGGATCTGCTTTCGGGTGGACAGCGACAGGCCGTTTCGCTCGTCATGGCAACGCTTTCCGGTTCGGAGGTGCTGCTGCTCGATGAACATACGGCAGCGCTCGATCCCGGCATGGCCGAGTTCGTGATGAACCTGACGCAGAAAATCGTTACCGAGCGCAAGCTGACGACGATGATGGTAACGCATTCCATGCGCCAGGCGTTGGATTACGGCCACCGCACGATCATGCTGCACGGGGGCGAGATCGTCCTCGATGTCGCGGGCGACAACAGAAAGAACCTGCAGGTCGAGGATCTGATCGCCATGTTCCGCAAGATGCGTGGCCAGACACTGGATGACGATGCGTTGCTGATCGGCTAAACCGGCAGGGTGCTGATCGGGTGAACCGACAGCGTGGGCTATCTTGCCTGGGTGAGCAGGATCTTGGCGGCGAAGATCGAGAAGACGCCGGCAAAAGTATAGTCCATGCCGCGCAGCACCTTTTTGTTGTTCTGCAGCCAGCCGGCGAGCCAGTCGGCGGCGAAGATCACGCTGGCATTGACAGGCATGCCGATCAGAATGAAGCAAAGCCCAAGGAAAAGCAGCTTCTCGGTCACGGCGGGATCACCGGCGCTGACGAATTGCGGCAGGAAAGTCATGAAGAAGATGATGACCTTCGGGTTCAGCAGGTTGACCCAGAAGCCCGACGAAATGTTCGACAGTGCGCTGCCCTTCTGCGACTCGACCTTGGCGACGGTGAGTTTCGAGCCGAATCGGATCGCCTGCACCGCCAGCCAGAACAGATAGGCGGCGCCGCCGGTTTTCAGCATCAGGAACGCGGTCGGCGAAGCGGTGATCAGCGCCGAGATACCGAAAGCGACCAGCATGGTGTGGACGACGATGCCGAGGCTGGTGCCGACGACGACGAAGAGGGCAGACTTCTTGCCCTGCGCCAGCGCGCGGCTGATCGACAGCGTCATGTCGGGGCCCGGAGTGGCCGCAAGCAGCAGCGTCGCGGCGGCAAAGGCGAGAAGCGTCGGCAGGCTGGGCACGAAATCCATGGGCATACTCTGAAAGCCGGAAAGTGAGCTATGATCTCTTACCCGGCTTGCAGAAAATTACCAATCAAACCTCCTGATGGCGCCGATCACTTCTGCTCCAGGAAGGCCTTGAACTTGTCGGCATAGTCCTTGTGCCAGCGCGACAGGGGCGGGCGGTTCTCGATAATATCGCCGATCGCCCAGGCCATGCGCCGTTCATCGACCGGGCGCGCCACGTCGTTGTCCGGGCAGAGAATATAGAAATCGCCCCGTTCGAGACTCTCGACCATGAAATCGATCGTCTGTTCCGGTGTCCAGGCACCGGCCGGCTTTTCCGCGCGGTCGCCCTTGGTGAGGCCGGTGAAGACAAAGCCGGGGATCAGAAGATGGGCGGAGATTTTCGCCCCCTCGATGTTGCGCAGCTCGTGCTCGAGCGCTTCGGTAAAGACTTTCACGCCAGCTTTGGAGATGTTGTAGGCGGGGTTGCCCGGCGGCGTTGTAATGCCCTGCTTCGAGCCGGTATTAATGATCATGCCGGGCTCGCCGTGGGACAGCATCTTCGGGCCGAAGGTCCGCGTGCCGTTGACGACGCCCATCAGGTTGACGGCCAAGATATGATCCCAATTGGCCTGTGGGCTGAAGAGCGAGGTCTCCGGGCCGATGCCGGCATTGTTCATCAGCACGTGCACGCGGCCGAAACGCTGGAGCACGGCGCGTTCGAGCGCCTCGAGCGAGTCCCTGCTGGCCACGTCGGTCTCGACCGCCATGACCTCCTCTTCGCCGGCAATGCCCTTGAGTTCGTCGGCGGCGGCAGCCAGCCGATCGCCGCCGAGATCGGCGATGGCGACGCTCATGCCGCGCCCGGCGAAATATTTCGCCGCGGCAAGGCCGATGCCGGATGCGCCGCCGGTGATGACGGCGACATTGGACTTCTTGAAAATGTCTTGAATATTCGTCACGGGGACAGCCCCTCCTCGAGCGTTGTTCGCACGTTGCGGAATATGGGTGCCGCTTTCGCACTGTCAAACGGTATCGGCGCCATGCGCTGTCGCACTTGCCCTTGCGTCACGCGCCAATCTCGCTAAAAGTGCCGCGACACCGGGTTTTCGCCGGCCATTATTCAACGGACCTCATCATCATGGCATCGTACAAAGACGTGAAGAAAGTCGTGCTCGCCTATTCCGGCGGCCTCGACACCTCGATCATCCTGAAGTGGCTGCAGACGGAACTCGGCGCCGAAGTCGTCACCTTCACCGCCGATCTCGGCCAGGGCGAAGAGCTGGAGCCGGCGCGCAAGAAGGCCGAGATGCTCGGCATCAAGGAAATCTATATCGAGGATGTGCGCGAGGAATTCGTGCGCGATTTCGTCTTCCCGATGTTCCGCGCCAATGCCGTCTACGAGGGCGTCTACCTGCTCGGCACCTCGATCGCCCGTCCGCTGATCTCAAAGCATCTGATCGATATCGCCCGCAAGACGGGCGCGGATGCGATCGCCCATGGTGCGACCGGCAAGGGCAACGACCAGGTCCGTTTCGAACTCTCCGCCTATGCCCTCAACCCCGACATCAAGATCATCGCACCGTGGCGCGACTGGGCGTTCAAGAGCCGCACGGAACTGCTCGCCTTTGCAGAACAGCACCAGATCCCGGTCGCCAAGGACAAGAAGGGCGAGGCGCCGTTCTCCGTCGACGCCAACCTGCTGCACTCCTCTTCCGAGGGCAAGGTTTTGGAAGATCCGGCACAGGAAGCTCCGGAATATGTGCATATGCGCACGATCTCGCCTGAGGCCGCGCCCGATAAGGCGACGGTGATCAAGGTCGGCTTCCGCAAGGGCGATGCCGTCTCGATCAACGGCGTCGAGATGTCGCCGGCGACGCTGCTCGCGACGCTCAACACCTATGGCCGCGACAACGGCATTGGCCGTCTCGACCTCGTCGAAAACCGCTTCGTCGGCATGAAGTCGCGCGGCGTTTATGAAACACCCGGCGGCACGATCCTGCTCACGGCGCATCGCGCCATCGAATCGATCACACTCGACCGGGGTGCCGCCCACCTCAAGGACGAGATCATGCCGCGTTACGCGGAGCTGATTTATTACGGCTTCTGGTTCTCGCCGGAGCGCGAGATGCTGCAGGCGCTGATCGACAAGAGCCAGGAGCATGTCGAGGGCGAGGTGACGCTGAAGCTCTACAAGGGTAACGTCATGGTCATCGGCCGCGAGAGCGAAAAGTCGCTCTATTCCGACAAGCTCGTCACTTTCGAGGACGACCAGGGCGCCTACGACCAGAAGGATGCGGCCGGCTTCATCAAGCTCAACGCGCTGCGCCTGCGCACGCTCGGCAAGCGTAACCTCGTGAAGTAATCACGCTTCGCTTTCGAACTGCATTGAGCCCGCCGGCTTTGTCGCGCGGGCTTTTTTTGCGGAACGGGTTCAGCTTTCCGTGGAAGCGTAGGGTCACCGGCCATCAGGGGATGAATTGAACAAACATCGTCTCGACGCCTTATCTGCCTTGAAGCTCTACAAAGGCCAGAACCATGGATGTCAGGCAGACAATCGACGCGTTCGAACAGTGGTTCAGAACATTCGTATTGAGCGAATGGACGTTCTATCAAGTCGGGATTATCGCCGTCGGTTACGTCGCAGCGTCCTTCTTAGCCTCCCGAACCGAACCTGCGCTGGATTCGAAGGCCAGGCGCATCAAAGGTAATCCGGACCTGTTGCGCGTCATAATCGCCTTTATGCGGCGCTTGAAATGGCTCTTTCTTGCGGTATGGCTATGGCTTGCAAACGTCGTCTTGACGCAAAACACCTGGCCGTCGCAACGGTGGCTCGTCTCGACTGCCCTGACGCTGACGGCGGCGTGGTTCCTCATCTCCGTGCTGACCAAGATTATCCGCAATCCCACCTTGTCGCGAACGGTCGCGATCGTCAGTTGGAGCTACGTCGCGTTGTATGCGCTCCGGCTTGACGGGCCAGTGCTCTCCGCGCTCGATGGCCTGGCTGTCAATTTGGGGGCTGTGCGCCTTTCATTCCTTCTTGTGCTAAAAGCGGTCGTCTTGGCCATCGCGCTCATCTGGGTGGCTGTTCTCCTCGGAAATGTCCTGTCCCATTGGGTGCAGAGGTCGGGCGACCTTTCGCCATCGATCAAGGTCCTGATCAGCAAGTTCATAAAAATCGGCTTGATCATGATCGCGGGCGCAATTGCCTTATCAGCGACCGGCATCGACCTTACCGCATTGACGGTTTTTTCCGGCGCAGTTGGCGTCGGAATAGGTTTCGGCCTTCAGAAAGTCGTATCGAACTTCATCTCCGGCATCATCATCCTCCTCGATAAATCCATCAAGCCAGGCGACACGATCACCCTCGGAGATACCTTCGGTTCGATTCGTGATTTGCGCTCGCGGTTCGTCTCGGTCATCACGCGTGACGGCAAAGAATACCTGATCCCCAACGAGGACTTCATCTCCCAACAGGTCGTCAACTGGTCGTTCTCCAGCGACTACGTCAGGATCGACGTCGACTTCGGTACGGCTTACGACAGCGATCCACATGAGGTCGCTAGAATCGCGATCGCGACTGCCTCCACGGTGGATCGCGTTGCAAACAACTACAAGGCGCCGGTATGCTGGCTTACCTGCTTTGGCGCTTCGTCGCTTGATTTCCGGCTCCGCTTCTGGATCTCCGATCCCGCAAATGGTCTGACGAATGTCAGGGGCGAGGTGCTGATGGCGCTTTGGGACGCGTTCAAGGAAGCTGGCGTGTCGATCCCGTTCCCGCACCGGGAAATCATCATGAGGACGCCTGTCGAGATCAAACAGTCACGCCAAGACTAAACGACGACATTGAGCCCGCCGGCAAACGCCGAGCGCGCTTCAATTGCTGCGTGAATTACGCGACGGTGGCATCTCCATTTTCGTGGCCGCGTAACCACCCTTGACGGATGGCCGTGATCGCCTAGTCTGCTCGATCATCCTCGGGAGCATTTCCATGACGCAGTCCTTGCTCTTCGGCGCCTTTCTGGCGGCGCTGTTTTACGTGCTCATTCCGGGACCTGCCTTCCTGCAGTTGCTTGGCATCGGCGCCGGGCAGGGGCGCAAGGCCGGGGCTTTGTTCATGATGGGGCATCTCGTCGGGGATCTCATCTGGTCGACGCTGGCGCTGATCGCGATCGTCGGGGCAAAGACGATCGGAACCTTCGTTTTCGATCTGCTCGGGCTCGCCTGTGGTTTCTATCTCGCCTGGATCGGCTGGAGCGCCGTCAATGCTAGGGCGAAAGCAGATGGGCAGGCGCTTGTTGTGGTCGAGCGGCCATTCCGGCGTGGCCTCATTTTCGGCGTCACCAACCCCAAGGGTTATCCGGTGGCGCTTGCCACATTCACGGCGCTGGTCGCCGGTTCGGCCGGCGCGCTCGATTTCGAGGCGCTGCCAGTGCTTCTCGTTGTGTCCTTCCTGGGGTTCGTGACCGCCGACATCATCCTGATCGGCATCATTGGCGCGGGTGCGGTGCGCCGCTTTTATCGCGCACATGAGCGGCTGATCGTGCGCTCGTCCGGCGTGCTGTTCATGGGCTTTGCCGCCCAGGCGCTATGGCATGCAGCGCCCGGCCTCATCGGCTGGCGCAGGGCCTGACTGCGATCATGCATTCAGGAAACTGACGATCGATTTCAGCGTCTGGACTTCTTGGGGGTCGCCAATCGACATGGCGACCTGCAACTGATTCTTATAATAATCGAGGAAATTGAAACTCGTGCCGTCGGTGACGCTGGAGAGATCGATGATATTGCCCAGTGGATCGATCGCATGCATCGGCAATGGTTCGGAAATCGCGGCGTAAGTGTTCTGATCGATCAGGCCGCTATCGAAGCTTTGGCGGGCGTAGTTGCGCAGCTCTCCAGGGCTGACGGCGGTGAAATCCGGCCCCTCGTCGAGATTATCTTCGAGCTGGAACGAAACCGGGGCCGGAGCCTTGGTCTCGATTTGAATATCGGCGGTCTTTGAATTTCTTGCGTTGTTAGGGTTGTTTTTAAACAGCAAACTCTGAGAAGACCGCAGGGAAAAAATTTCCATGGCGCATGTCCCCTGGCAGGAAGATCACCTGGAAACTAGCGCCTGTGCCTGATTCGCGTCAATCGTTAACAAATGGTTAATTTGCGGTTGTCAAATCTTGTCCACTAGCTTTGGCTGACGTGCGTCAGATCGCTCGACCCGGCAAAGGGTTCGTCGGACGACATACCAATTCTGTGGCGGCTCTCCTATATTTACCATCCAATCGCCTGCCAAAAAGGATTCTCCGATGCCTTCTCCACATGATTTCAATCCGGCGCTGGTCAATTGGGACGGCCTGCACGGGCTGCCGAGGTTCGATGTTATCGATGACGGCGATTTCGCCGCCGCTTTTGATGCGGCGCTTGCCGAGCATGAACGGGAGATCGACGAGATTGCCGGCAACGCCGCAGCGCCGACATTCGAGAACACGGTCGTGGCGCTGGAGATTGCCGGCGATGCGCTGTCGCGCGTCTCGGCGTTGTTCTGGAACAAGGCCGGCGCCCATACCAACGATGTGATCCAGGCGCTGGAGCGGGAGATCTCGCCGAAGCTGTCGCGCCACTATTCGAAGATCGGCATGAATGCCCCGCTTTTTGCCCGCATCGACACGCTCTGGGAGAAGCGCGAAAGCCTCGGCCTGACGCTCGAACAGACACGCGTGCTCGAACGCCATTGGAAGGGCTTCGTCAAGTCGGGCGCCAAGCTCGAAAAGGCCGAGCAGGAGAAGCTTGCCGCGATCAACGAAAGGCTTGCCGGCCTCGGCACCCGATTCGGCCAGAACGTGCTGGCCGACGAAAAGGCCTGGGCGCTCATGCTTTCCGACGGCGCCGAGCTTGCCGGGCTGCCGGAATTCCTGCGCGACGCGATGGCGGCGGCAGCGTGCGAGCGCGGCGAAGAGGGAAAATATGCGGTGACGCTGTCACGTTCGATCATCGAACCGTTCCTGACTTTTTCAGAGCGCCGGGATCTACGCGAGCAGGCTTTCAAGGCCTGGGTGGCGCGCGGGGAGAATGACGGGGAGACAGACAATCGCGCCGTCATCAGGGAAACGCTGGCGCTGCGCCATCAGGTGGCGGCGCTGCTCGGTTACGGCAATTTCGCCGAGCTGAAGCTTGATAATACGATGGCGAAGACGGCCGATGCGGTGAACGGCCTGCTGAAGGCCGTTTGGGCGCGGGCAGTAAGACGCGCCGGCGAGGAAGAGATCGATATCGCGGCGCTGATCGCCGAAGAAGGCCGCAATCATGAGGTAATGCCCTGGGACTGGCGCCACTATGCGGAAAAGATCCGGGCGCGGAAGTTCGATTTCTCCGAGTCCGAGCTCAAGCCCTATCTGCAGCTCGAGAAGATCATCGAGGCCTGTTTCGATGTGGCCGGCCGGCTGTTCGGTATCCGCGCGATCGAGAAGAAGGGTGTGGCGGCCTATCATCCCGACGTCAGGGTTTTTGAGATCAGAGACCGGGAAGACAGGCTGGTCGCCCTGTTCCTCGGCGATTATTTCGCCCGCAGCTCGAAGCGCTCCGGCGCCTGGATGAGCTCCCTGCAATCGCAGCATAGGCTGGAGCTGAAGAACGGCCGCCGCGGCGAACTGCCGATCATCTACAATGTCTGCAATTTCGCCAAGCCCGCCGAAGGCAAGCCGGCGCTGCTGTCGCTCGACGATGCCCGCACGCTGTTCCACGAGTTCGGCCATGCGCTGCACGGCATGCTTTCTGATGTCACCTATCCCTCGGTCTCGGGCACCGGTGTCTCGCGCGATTTCGTCGAATTGCCCTCGCAGCTCTACGAGCATTGGCTGACGGTTCCGGCGATCCTAAAGCAATATGCCGTGCATTTCGAAACCGGGGAGCCGATGCCTCAGGCTCTGCTCGACAAGGTGCTGGCGGCCCGCACCTTCAATGCCGGCTTCAACACCGTCGAGTTCACCTCGTCGGCGCTCGTGGATATGGCGTTTCATACGCGAGAGACCGTCGAGGATCCGATGGCGGTGCAGGCAGAGGTGCTGGCCGAAATCGGCATGCCGAAGTCGATCGTCATGCGCCACGCGACGCCGCACTTCCAGCATATCTTCTCCGGCGGTTACTCGGCCGGCTATTACTCCTACATGTGGTCGGAAGTGCTGGACGCCGACGCCTTTGCCGCTTTCGAGGAAACAGGAGATGCCTTCAACGGCGATATGGCGCGCAAGCTGAAGGAACATATCTATTCCGTCGGCGGCTCGGTCGATCCGGAAGATGCCTACAAGGCCTTCCGCGGCAAGCTGCCGAGCCCGAATGCGATGCTCGTCAAAAAGGGGCTTTCGACCTTCGAGGAATTGACAGGCAGCGACGCCTAAGACAATTTGATGACAGATACCCACGCGGCATGGTGACAGCCATGCCGCAGCTTTCGCGCGCGACCCCCTTTCGCAATCGCGAAAAAAACGGTAAGAGCGCGCCAAACGTAAATGGCGCGTCCACTTGGCGTAGCGCCCCAGCCTCAGAGATTATGACATATGGCACTTCGCAACATCGCGATCATCGCGCACGTTGACCATGGCAAGACAACCCTCGTTGACGAGCTTCTGAAACAATCCGGTTCGTTCCGCGAGAACCAGCGCGTCATGGAACGCGTGATGGACTCCAACGACATCGAAAAAGAGCGCGGCATTACCATTCTCGCCAAGGCGACATCGATCGAGTGGAAGGATACGCGCATCAACATCGTCGATACGCCCGGCCACGCCGACTTCGGCGGTGAAGTCGAGCGCATTCTCTCGATGGTGGATGGCGCGATCGTTCTCGTAGACGCCGCCGAAGGCCCGATGCCGCAGACGAAGTTCGTCGTCGGCAAGGCCCTCAAGGTCGGCCTGCGCCCGATCGTTGCGATCAACAAGATCGACCGCCCGGACGCGCGTGCCGACGAAGTGGTCAACGAAGTCTTCGACCTATTCGCCGCTCTTGATGCCACCGACGAGCAGCTCGACTTCCCGATCCTTTACGGTTCCGGCCGTGCCGGCTGGATGAATTACGATCCGTCCGGCCCGACCGACGAAGGTCTCGCGCCGCTGCTCGACCTCGTCGTCAAGCACGTGCCCGAGCCGAAGGTCGAGGAGGGTCCGTTCCGAATGATCGGCACGATCCTCGAGGCCAACAACTTCCTCGGCCGCATCATCACCGGCCGTATCGCGTCCGGCTCGATCAAGCCGAACCAAGCCGTCAAGGTGCTCGGCCAGGACGGCAAGCTGATCGAACAAGGCCGTATTTCCAAGATCCTCGCCTTCCGCGGCATCGAGCGCCAGCCGATCGAAGAAGCGCATGCAGGCGACATCGTCGCCATCGCCGGCCTCTCCAAGGGCACCGTTGCCGACACATTCTGCGATCCGTCGGTGACGGAAGCCCTGAAAGCGCAGCCGATCGATCCGCCGACCGTCACCATGTCCTTCATCGTCAACGACTCGCCGCTTGCCGGCACCGAAGGCGATAAGGTCACCAGCCGCGTCATCCGCGACCGCCTGTTCAAGGAAGCCGAAGGCAACGTTGCGCTCAAGATCGAGGAAAGCGCCGACAAGGACTCATTCTTCGTTTCCGGCCGCGGCGAACTGCAGCTTGCCGTTCTGATCGAAAACATGCGCCGCGAAGGCTTCGAGCTTGCCGTTTCGCGTCCGCGCGTCGTCATGCACAAGGATGAGAGCGGCCAGCTGCTGGAGCCGATCGAAGAAGTCCTGATCGACGTCGACGAAGAGCATTCCGGCGTCGTCGTGCAGAAGATGTCGGAGCGCAAGGCCGAAATGGTCGAGCTGCGTCCGTCGGGCGGCAATCGCGTCCGTCTCGTTTTCTACGCACCGACCCGCGGCTTGATCGGCTACCAGTCGGAACTGCTGACGGATACACGCGGCACGGCGATCATGAACCGCCTGTTCCACAGCTACCAGCCCTACAAGGGTGAGATCGGCGGCCGCGTCAATGGCGTGCTGCTCGCCAACGAAGCCGGCGAAGCCGTCGCCTATGCGCTGTTCAACCTGGAAGACCGCGGCCCGATGATCATCGATGCCGGCGAGAAGGTTTATATGGGCATGATCATCGGCATCCATACGCGCGACAACGACCTTGAAGTCAACGTGCTCAAGGGCAAGAAGCTGACCAACATCCGCGCCGCCGGCAAGGATGAAGCCGTCAAGCTCACCCCGCCGATCCGCATGACGCTGGAGCGGGCGCTCTCCTGGATCCAGGAAGACGAGCTGGTCGAGGTCACGCCGAAGTCCATTCGCCTGCGCAAGATGTATCTCGACGCCAACGACCGCAAGCGGTTCGAAAAGACGAAGGCGGCTCTCTAAGCATTCTGAGAGATTCCTTTTTAGAACCCCGGCCTTTGCGCCGGGGTTTTTTATTGTGCGCTGCGTCGATTCCGACTTGTGACAATCGTTAAAAAAGCGTTAAAATTTGACCATCGTCCACATGTTAAGTCTGTGGGCAACCAACCGGAATGCGCTGTCGCATATGGTTAATTGCCCCCGGCAGGACCAGAGTAAACGTTATGAAGACGTTGTCGATCGATGTCCGGCGGGCCGAGCCGCACGATGCCCGAGCCATTTCGGAAACGCATAGGCTTGCCTGGCAGCACACCTATGCGGGGATCATTCCGCATCGTGCGCTGACGCAGATGATCGAGCGGCGTGGCGAAAACTGGTGGCGCAAGGCAACGCGCGGACCTGCGACGCTGCTGGTTCTCGATGTCGCCGGAACAGTTGCCGGCTACGCCACGCTCGGCCTCAACCGCGCTCGTGCCCTGCCGCAGGAAGGCGAAATCTACGAGCTTTATCTCCGCCCCGAATATCAGGGCATCGGCCTCGGGCGGATGCTGTTCGGCGAGGCGCGCCGGCTCCTGAAGTCGCTCGGTTGCAACGGGTTGGTCGTCTGGTGCCTCGAGGATAACGAGAACGCCAGCCGCTTCTATCGCAGCCACGGCGGCATCGATTTCTGCGAAGGCATGGAAAATTTCGACCACAAACAGTTGAAGAAAATCGGCTTCATCTGGAACTGAACCGCTTTACCGGCGGTTCGCTCATCTCCTGCTGGAAATTTGATGTCGTTGCGCGTCGGCGCCATCACGCATTGGTGATCTCCAATGTTGCGTTGCCGCATGAAACTGATTATCTGGCTGCGAGCAATTCAACCTCGCAGGAGTTTCGTATGCGCATCGACGCCGTTTCAATCGGTAAGAATCCCCCTGAAGACGTCAACGTAATCGTCGAGGTTCCGGTCGGCGGTCATCCGATCAAGTACGAAATGGACAAGGAAGCCGGCACGCTCGTCGTCGACCGTTTTCTCTATACGCCGATGACCTATCCGGGCAATTACGGCTTCGTGCCGCACACGCTGTCTGAAGACGGCGACCCGATCGACGTGCTGATCGCCAGCACCCGCCCGCTGGTTCCCGGGTGCGTCATCAATGTGCGCCCGATCGGCGTCCTGAAGATGGAAGACAATTCCGGCAAGGACGAGAAGATCATCGCCGTGCCGTCGCCGAAGCTGACGCTGCGCTATGAGAAGGTGAAGGACTATACCGACCTTCCCGAAATCACGCTGAAGCAGATCGAGCACTTCTTCGAGCACTACAAGGATCTGGAGCCCGGCAAGTGGGTGAAGATCTTCGGGTGGGGCGATTCCAAGGAAGCCGGCCAGCTCATCATCGAAGCCGTCGAGCGCGCCAAGAAGGCGAAGGGCTGACCTGCTCAGCGCAACAGCATTTCAAGCTTTTTCACCAAATCCTCTGGGTCGCCCTCGATCCGGAGGATTTTTTTGCGCGCCGTCTCGCCGGAGGCGAGGCTGACACTGGACTTGGGAATGCGCAGCGACTGGGCGATCAGAAGGATGAGCGCCTTGTTGGCCTTGCCCTTCTCCGGGACTGATGTGACGCGTGCCCTCAGCAGGGCTTCGCCGTCGCCATCCGCCTCGATGCCGTCGATTGCGTTACGCCCGCCATTCGGTGTCAGCCGGACGGCGAGGCGCAGATGGTCATCGAAAAGCTTCCAGGGAGGGTTCACGCGACCAGCGGGTACAGCGTGGTCCAGAGGAAGGTGCGCAGGAAAAAGATGATCACCAGCAGGATGATCGGGGAAATGTCGATGCCACCCAGGTTGGGGAGAAAGCGCCGTATCGGCTTCAGCGCGGGTTCGGTGACGTTATAGAGGAACATGCCGACCGAATTGACGAACTGATTGCTGGAATTGATGACGTTGAACGCATAGAGCCAGGAGAAAACGGCACTGGCAATCAGTATCCACGTATAAATATTCAAAACCAAATCAATGGTTTGAAACAATGCAAACATCGTCGTCTCCAATTGGTTGTTGACAGACATGTAGACATTGGCAAGTAAACGGGCAAGTGCCGTGTGGGAACGCACGGCAAATCATGTTTAACGGGCGGCTTTCCAACCATTCCCGGCGCCCGCTTCCTCGGACAACGCCCATGTCGTTTTCGCCCACCGGAGACCGTTTTGCCGCGTTTCGGCATTCGTCCTACACGCGCTTCTTCTTCGCGCGCTTTCTGCTGTCCTTCTCGCAGCAGATCGTCAGCGTCGCCGTCGGCTGGCAGATGTACGACCAGACGGGCAAAGCGATCTATCTCGGCCTGATCGGCCTCGTCCAATTCCTGCCATCGCTGTTGCTCATCCTCGTTACCGGTTCGGTGGCTGATCGGCACAATCGCCGGGCGATCGCCGCCCTTTGTTCGCTGGTGAGCGCACTCTGCACGCTGGCGCTGCTGGTCATGACGGCAACAAACACGTTCGCGCCCTGGCCGGTCTTTGCGGTGCTTTTGATCTTCGGTATCGAACGCGCCTTCATGTCGCCGGCCGTGCAGTCGCTCGCACCCAATCTCGTGCCGGAACACGCCCTTTCCAATGCGATCGCCTGGAATTCGTCGTCCTGGCAGCTTGCGGCAATCACAGGACCGGTCATCGGCGGCCTGCTCTATGGCGTCAGCGCGTCGACCGCTTATACAGTAGCAGTCATCTTCTCCGTGCTCGGCGCGGCTCTTCTCTTCATGATCCCGAAGCCGGAGCAGAAGACGACGGGCGAGGCCAAGAGCTGGGCGATGATCCTCGGCGGCTTCAGTTTCATCCGTGCCGAAAAGGTCGTGCTCGGCGCGATCTCGCTCGATCTCTTTGCCGTGCTGCTCGGCGGCGCCACCGCGCTGATGCCGATCTTCGCCCGCGATATACTGACGCTCGGTCCCTGGGGCCTCGGACTGCTGCGCGCGGCGCCGGGGCTCGGCGCCATCGTCATGGCGATCTTTCTCGCCGCCTATCCGCTGAAGCACCGTGCTGGCCTCTATATGTTTATCGGCGTTGCGCTGTTCGGCGTCGGAACCATCATCTTCGGCGCCTCGACCAATACCGAAGTCTCGATCGCCGCGCTGGCGCTGATGGGGGCAGCCGACATGGTGTCGGTCTATGTGCGCGAAAGCCTGATTGCGCTCTGGACGCCGGATCAGCTGCGCGGCCGGGTCAATGCGGTCAACATGGTCTTTGTCGGCGCTTCGAACGAACTCGGGGAATTCCGGGCGGGCACGATGGCATCGGTTTTCGGCGCCGTGCCGGCTGTTATCATCGGCGGGGTCGGAACGCTTGCGGTCGCGGCGATCTGGGCTTCGAGTTTCCCGAAGCTGCGCAGCATCGATACGCTCGACGCGCCGGCGACATAGCCTGATCCGGCATTCGCGCGATTCTACGCAGGAAGCGTGATAGGGTGCGCCGCTTTCAGGCTCCTGCCCTCGAAGACGATATCGAGGAATTCGGTCAGCCAGGCTTTCAGCGGCGCATCGAACAGCATGCGGCCTTCCAGGTGCTCGCGGCCTTGCTGGGCATTCGGCAGAATGAAGCGATGCGCGCCGTGCACCACCCAGCGATGCATCATCACCCGGGTGAGCTCGGCATGGAACTGCAGGCCCCAGGCGTTGCCATCGTAGTGGAAGGCCTGGTTCGGATAGGCATCGCCTTCGGCCAGGAGATCGGCGCCGTGTGGCAGCTCGAAGCCTTCGCGGTGGAAATGATAGACCATCTTCGGCCAGTGCATCAGCAGGCGGCCCCGCTCTGTCGGTCTCAACGGATACCAGCCGATCTCCGTCGAGCCGTCGACATTCGGCTGCACCTTGCCGCCGAGATGACGTACCAGCATCTGGGCGCCGAGGCAGATGCCGAGAAAAGGGCGTTTTTCCCGCAGTGGAACCTCGATCCAGTCGATCTCCTTCTTGATGAAGTCATCGGGATCGTTGGCGCTCATCGGCCCGCCGAAGACGACGGCGCCGGCATGATCTTCGAGTGTTCCGGGAAGAGGCTCACCGAGAACCGGGCGACGGATATCGAGGCGGTAGCCTTTTTCGACCAGTAGCTGGCCGACACGACCGGGGCTCGACCGTTCCTGATGCAGGACGATGAGGATCGGGCGCCTGTCGCGGTTCGGATTTTGCTCAATCGGAATCATCTTGTGCAACCTGGACATCGGTGACCCTAGCGGCGGCCTCCTGCCGTTTCTGGATGCGTTCGCGCGCGGAAACCCCGAGCAGATCGGCAATACGCCAGATGACATGGTCTTCCATCTCGCTGCGTTCGCCATCGGCATAGACGATGTCCCAGAGGACGCCGATCAGCTCCAGCCGTTGCTCGGTATTGAGATGGCGCTTTAGGTCGGAGGTGAAGCGGTAATAATCGACCGCCGAGCTTTCAGCTTCCAGCCCGGCGGCCATCAGGGCGTCAAGCTGTTTACCGTCGAGTGCATACTGCTCTTTCAACAGCTTGCGCAGCCGCTTCTTCTCGCTGGCCTTGATCTGCCCGTCGGCCTCCATGACCTGCATGCAGAGCGCCGCCACCGCGATGCGTGGATCATCCGGAGCGAAACCATTCCTGGAGTGATCGGTGGTGAGCTTCTGGAAGAATGCCTGAAAGCGTTCGAACATGCGGGTTTCGTTCCATTTCAGAAAAGGCGGAGCCGTGTCTTGGGTTCCGGTTCCACCTTGGGATCGCGAACGCCGGGATCATCCGGCAGCCCGCCGAAGAACGGCTTTGCTTCATTCGGTGCTGCCGCCTTATCGCTGACGGAGGGCTCCACGGTTTTTGGTTTCGCCGGCGTTCGTGTCGGCGCCGGGGCAGGGCGCACAGCTTCGGCAATCGTTGCCGCGCGTTCAAGTTCGATAATGCGATGGTCGTTGACCGGGCTTTCCGGCCTGACGTCACGTAGCGGCGGCAAGGTCTTCAAGGCGGTTTCGATCGCAGCCGGCGCCGAACCGTCTTCGAGCGGTCCCTCGATCTGGCCGAAAGGCGCCTTCCATTCGAAGGCGTCGAGACGGCCGGTAACGGGCGACACCGGCAGCCATTTGTCGGAGACGAAACCGTCGGCCACCCAGGCGGGATCGCGCGGCGCCTTCAGCGCCTGGGCCAACCAGTGGCGCACGCGGCCCTGGTCGCCGGTCTCGGCTTCCTCGATGTCGGCCAGAAGCAGGAAGGCGGCTTCACGCGGCTCGATGCGTGCCGCCGCTTCCGCCTTGGCGCGCGCCTTGGCGAATTCCTGCGCGTCGAGCGCCGCCTGGGCAACGACCAGAAGGGATTCGACATTGTTCGGCCGCATCGCTTCCAGCCGCTCGGCGCGCTTCAGCCGGTCGAGCGTGGAATCGCCGCTGCGGGCTCTGACATAGGCCTGGCCGATCTCGGGATGAGGTCCGGATTTCCATGCCTGTTCGAGGATGGAAGCCGCCTTGCGCAGGCCGCCTTCGCGGAACAATGCCTTCGCGGCAACGAGGGTGGCCGGAATGAAATCGGCGGCAAGCTTCAGTGCCTGCAGGGCATCGTCGCGGGCGCCGGCCGGATTGCTTTCCAACTTCTCGGCGGCGCGCGCCGTCAGGAGCACGGCGTGCAGGCGGTTGGCCTCGGCCTTTTCGACGACGCGAGCGGCCTTCTGCTGTTCGAGCAGACGGATTGCATCGTCCCAGCGGCCGGCCTGGCTGCGATATTCGAGCGTCGCCTGTGCGGCCCACGGCAGGTAGGGCGCGTTGTCGGCAGCCTTCTCGGCATATTGGCGGGCGGCCTCGTTGGCGCCAAGGCGGCGGGCTTCCAGATAGAGGCCGCGCAAGCCGAGCTCACGCGTCTCGGGATCGTTGGCCATGGCTTCGAACTTGGCGCGCGCCTCGTCATGCCGGCCTTCGATCAGGGCAGCCTGGGCCTCGAGCAGGTTGATCAGCGGCTCCTGATCGGCGCGGATGAGGCCGCGCGAGCGGGCCGCCATCTTGCGCGCGAGCAACGCATTGCCGGCGCCGGCGGCAATCAGGCCGGTCGACAGCGCCTGATAGCCGCGGTCGCGCTTGCGGGCGCGGAAATAGCGGGTCACCGAATGCGGCGAGGTCCAGACCAGCCGGACGAACCACCAGGCGATCATGACGGCGGCGATGAGGGCGATGATCGCGCTCACGGCAACGATCAGCTTCGTCTGATAGATCTGGCCTTCCCAGACCAAGGAGAGATCGCCGGGACGATCGGCGAACCAGGAGAAGCCGTAGGCGAGAAGCAACACGAGAACGGCGAAGACGACAAGCCTGATCATGGTCTCACCCTTCCTTGCCGGTGCCGGTGACTGCCTTCGACAATGCCCCGCCGACCAACTCTTCGACGCGGATGCGCGCCTCCAGCGACTGCTTGAAGGCGGCGGAGACCTGCTTGCCGGGAGCGGGCAGGTTGTTCCATTCGGAGGAAGCACCGGGCAGATCGCCGTTCTTCACCTTGTCCTCCATGCGGGCGGCGATCGCTTCGATGTTTTCGCCTTCGATGTTGCCGACGGGGCGGACGGTGACCAGCGATTTCGCGCTCGCCATCAGCCGGTCCGACCAGCTCTGGTTCGGGTCCGGCTGGTTGACGGCTTCGACGATGGCGGTCGCAACGTCGGGAACCTGACGGATCAGCTCGGCACGGGAGGGAACGCCGGTCTCGGCAAAAGCGCGCAGGTCGGCAACGGCGGGATCGTCGGGTGCGACGCCGGCGAAAGTGTCGAGCTCGGCCAGGAACGGACCGCCGCGATCGATCGCCGCCTTGAGGGCAGCAGCCGCGATCGCGCGGGCAACGGCGACATCTTCGCGCGGCTCGTTCAGCTTCCTCTCGGCCTCGTCGAGGCGCTTGGCGATATCGGCGCCACTGGTCGTCTGCTGCTCGGAAGACTGAGCGAGCGTCGCGCGCAGCTGGTCGAGCTGGCTGCTCAGCTCCGCAATCTTCTGGTTGAGTGCCTCGACGTTTGCCGAATCGCCCGGCGCGCCGGCTGCCGGCGCCGCTGTTTCCAGCGCGGCGATGCGCTTTTCAAGCGCGGCGTCGTCGCCGCTCGCCGGGCTGGCGGCAAGATTGGCGACGGTCTGTTTCAGGCCGTCGATCTCGCCGGAAAGGTCGGCGATCTCGGGCGAGGACGTTTGTTGCGAGGAGGAACCCGGGAGGTAACCGGCATATTGAATGGCGCCTGCGCCAAGCAGGGCGACGAGGCCGCCGAAGATGCCGGCCGCGATAAGGCTTGAGGTAGCGGCGCCTCTTGGCGCTGCCTGTTCGGGGGCAGGCGTAAAGGCAGGCTCAGGCGACCGTTCTTCCCGGGCCTCGGCCACCGGATCGTCTTCCTGTTCGGAGGGCGGCGCAATATCCGTTTCAGGCGGCGTGCCGCCATCGTCGGCGATGCCGGGATCATTCTCCGCTGGCTTTTCGGTATAGGCTGCAGAAGCGAATTCCTGTGAATTGAGGTCGATCGTGACCGGCTCGTCGGCGCTCTTGGAATGGCGTGGCGGATTTCCCGATACCATGAGATCCTCTTTATTCTGCATTGCAACGAAACTAGACAGTGATGCCAGTTAAGGGAAGAGGTTAGATCAAATTTGGGCCGCTAAAGCCTTCAAAGCAGCGACAAAAGACTTTTCTCATCCGGCATCGACGAAATCGCGACGTTTTTTCTCAGGGCCGCCGGAATCGCCTGCGCCACTGCCTCGCTGAGGCAGAGAAGGCGGATTGCGTCCTGCTTCCGCAGGGTTGCTCGCAACTGCGGCAGGCGAAAGAAATCGTCGGCTGTCTGCCTGGAATAGAAGAGAATGACGTCCGGTTGGCCGCCCAAAAAAATCGCCGCGATCTCGGCCGGGCCGGGCGCTGCCGGCTGCATACGATAACACTCGGCGACAGAAAAGCGGATGCCGCTTTCGCGCAGCCCTTGCTCGAAAGTCTCGGCGCGCGGCATGCCGGTAAGATAGAGCAAACCGTCCGCACCTTGTGCTGCGACAAGATCGGCAAGATCACGTCCATTGCCGGAAGATACGAAAACCGATTGGAAGCCGAGGCTTTCCGCTTCTTTCGCCGTCGTTTCCCCGACCGCAAAAAGCGGGCGGTCAAGATGCGGGCGAAGGTTCTCGCCAAGTCCTGAAACGACCCGGAGAGCTTCAGCGCTGGTCACCGCGATCGCGCCGCCGGTGGCGGCAAGCGCCTTTGCGGCAGCGGCGGCGTCATGCAGCGGCTGTCGCAGCGGCAGCAGCAGCGGCTCATGACCCATTTCGCGCAGACGTTGTGCGGTTCGCTCGGCTGAATGCGCGGGGCGGGTGACGAGCACGCGCATGTCGGCTTCAGCGCCAGTCGTCGAAGAAAGCGCTGCCGGCTCTGGCGCGCACGTCCTGGCCGGCGCGGGTCCCGAGGGCCGCGGCATCGCGGCGGTGGCCGTCGGTCGTCACCGCATGCTGGCTGCGGCCATCGGGCGTGATGATGAGGCCGGAGAAACGGATCAGGTCGCCTTCACAGACGGCATAACCGCCGATCGGCGTGCGGCAGGAGCCATCAAGAGCCGCGAGAAAGGCGCGTTCGCAGGAGACCGTGTCGAAGGTCGAAGCATCGTTGACGGCCGCCAGCAGATCGTCGACCCTCACATCGCCGATGCGGCTTTCAATACAGATCGCACCCTGGGCCGGCGCCGGCGGGAAGGTGTCGGGTTCGAGAATATCGGTGATCACCTCGACCTTGCCAAGGCGCTTGAGGCCGGCAAGCGCCAGCAGGGTGGCGTCGGCCTGGCCCTCTTCCAGCTTGCGTAGGCGCGTCTCGACCAGGCCGCGGAAGGTGATGACATTGATGTCCGGCCGCATGCGGCGGATAAGCGCCTGCCGGCGGAGCGATGAAGAGCCGACGGTCGCGCCATGCGGCAGGTCGATCAGTTTGCGGGCGGTGCGGCCGACGACGGCGTCGCGGATATCCTCGCGCGGCAGATAGGCGGAGAGATGAAGGCCGTCCGGCAGGTGCGTCGGCATGTCCTTGGCGGAATGCACGGCGAAATCCAGCTCGCCCGCGGCAAGCTTCTGTTCGAGTTCCTCGGTGAAGAGGCCCTTGCCGCCGATCTCGGCCAGCGAGCGGTCGGTGATGCGATCGCCCTTGGTCGTCAGCACGACGATCTCGAACATCTCTTCAGGCAGATTGTGCGCCGCCATCAGCCTGTCACGGGCCTCATGCGCCTGGGCAAGCGCCAGCGGGCTGCCTCGCGTGCCGATCCGGAAAGGTTTTGTTTGCATCCGCTCTGTTCCGTTGTTACCGGAGTTCTCGTAAACGGGTTTCCGTTCTATCGCAATCAACGAACAGGCTCATGGTTCCCTATCTGCGTATCCTTGGCATTGAAACGAGCTGCGACGAGACCGCCGCCGCCGTTGTCGAGCGCGATGCAAAAGGGCATTCCAATGTTCTCTCCGATGTCGTGCTTTCCCAGCTCGACGAGCATAGCGCCTATGGCGGCGTGGTGCCGGAGATTGCCGCACGCGCCCATGTCGAGGCGCTGGACGAGCTCATCGAGGAGGCGCTGAAGCGCGCCAATGTGTCGCTGGCCGATATCGACGCCGTCGCCGCCACTTCGGGGCCGGGGCTGATCGGCGGACTGCTTGTGGGGCTGATGACCGGCAAGGCAATCGCCAGGGCCGCCGGCAAACCGCTTTACGCGGTCAACCATCTCGAGGGCCACGCGCTGACGGCACGGCTGACGGACGGGCTTTCATTTCCCTATCTGATGCTGCTCGTCTCCGGCGGCCATACCCAGCTCATCCTGGTGCGCGGCGTCGGAGAATATGAGCGCTGGGGCACGACGATCGACGATGCGCTCGGCGAAGCCTTCGACAAGACGGCGAAGCTGCTTGGGCTTCCCTATCCCGGCGGGCCGGCCGTCGAGCGGATGGCGCGGGATGGGAATGCCGATCGTTTCGATTTTCCGCGCCCGCTCGTCGGCGAGGCACGGCTCGACTTTTCCTTCTCCGGCCTGAAGACGGCGGTGCGGCAAGCCGCACAAGAGATCGCGCCGCTCAGCGATCAGGACGTTGCTGATATCTGCGCCTCGTTCCAGAAGGCGATTTCGCGCACGCTGAAGGACCGCATCGGTCGTGGCCTGCGGCGGTTCAAGACGGAATTTGCGGCGACGTTCCCGGCTGCCGGCGAGAAACCGGCGCTCGTCGTTGCCGGCGGTGTCGCCGCCAATCTCGAACTGCGCGGCACATTGCAGGCACTTTGCGACAAGAATGGCTTCCGTTTCATTGCACCGCCGCTGCATCTCTGCACCGACAATGCCGTGATGATCGCCTGGGCGGGACTGGAGCGCATGGCCACAGGTGCTCAGCCCGACGCGCTCGACGTGCAGCCGCGTTCGCGCTGGCCGCTCGATTCCAAGGCGGAAACGCTGATCGGTTTTGGAAAACGAGGGGCCAAGGCATGAGCGAAACGATCGCCGTCGTCGGATCGGGTGCTTTCGGCACGGCGCTTGCCACCGTCATCGCCCTTGCCGGCCGCAGTGCGGTAACGCTCGTCGGGCGCGATCCATCGTTGATCGCCGACCTGAAGAGCGAACGGTTGCATGATGCGGTGCTGCCCGGCATTACCCTGCCCGACACCCTGGAATTTTCCGCCGAGGCTGAGGCGGTCGCCAGCGCCTCGATCGTGCTTTTTGCGATGCCGTCGCAGGCCCAGGCCGATGCGGCGCGGCAATACGGCCCCTATCTTGCGAAGGATGCCATCCTCGTCACCTGCGCCAAGGGCATCGAACGGGCGACCGGAAATCTTTTGACCGACATGCTGGAGCGGGAACTGCCGGGCCACAGCATCGCCGTGCTCTCCGGTCCGGGCTTTGCCGCCGACATCGCCAAAGGCCTGCCGACGGCAATGGCGATCGCAGCGGCGGATATGGAGACCGCGGAGCGGCTCGCGCAGGCGATATCAGGCCGGACCTTCCGGCTCTACGCCTCCGACGATCGGATCGGCGTGCAGCTCGGCGGCGCGCTGAAGAACGTGCTGGCGATCGCCTGCGGCATTGTCGAAGGCCGGGGCATCGGTGATTCCGCACGCGCGGCGCTGATTGCGCGCGGGCTTGCGGAAATGTCGCGTTTCGTGGTGGCCAAGGGCGGGAAGGCGGATACGGTGCGCGGGCTTTCCGGTCTCGGCGATCTGGTGCTGACGGCAACGAGCCATCAATCGCGTAACCTGCGCTTCGGCATTGCGCTCGGACGCGGCGAAAAAGCCGATCCCTTGCAAGGCCCGTTGGTCGAAGGCGCGCTCGCCGCCTCGATCGCTTCCCGGCTTGCGGCGGAATTGGCGATCAGCATGCCGATAACCGACGCCGTCTCTGCCATCATCGACGGCAGGCTCGAGATATCAGACGCCATCGAGCAGTTGATGACGCGTCCCATCACCACCGAATAGGAGAACAGACTTGCTTTTCGCCCTTCTCTGCAAAGACAAGCCGGGACATCTGAACATCCGCCTGGAGACGCGGCCGACGCATCTCGACTATCTCAACAAGCTCAATGCCGAAGGCAAGCTCGCCATGGCCGGTCCCTTCCTCGACGACGAAGGCAAGGCCTGCGGCAGCCTGGTCATGGTGACGGCTGAGACGGCGGAAGAAGCTAAGGCGCTCGGCGATGCCGACCCCTACGCCAAGGCAGGGTTGTTTGAAAGCGTCGAGGTCAAACCCTTCAACTGGGTCTTCAACAAACCGGAGGCATAAGCATGGCGCACTGGCTCTATAAATCCGAGCCGGCCTCCTGGTCGTGGGAGCAGCAGAAGGCTGCCGGCGACAAGGGCACGGAATGGACGGGCGTGCGCAATTATCTGGCGCGCAACAATATGCGGGCGATGCAGATCGGCGACAAGGGCTTCTTCTACCATTCCAATGACGGGCTGGAGATCGTTGGCATTGTCGAGGTCTGCGCGCTGTCACATCCCGATTCCACCGCCAAAGGCGATCCGAAGTGGGATTGCGTCGATATTCGCGCCGTCATGGACATGCCGAAGCCGGTGACACTGAAGGACGTGAAGGCGAGCGACAAGCTCGCCAAGATGTCGCTCGTCACCTCAATGCGGCTTTCGGTGCAGCCGGTGACCGAGGACGAATATCTCGAAATCTGCCGCATGGGCGGGCTGGACAACCCGCCGCGTTGAAAACCGATCCGGAAGCCTTCATCCGTGCCAATACCAGCGTGATGGCGCCGCCGCACGTACCGGAGATTTCGCTGCATCTCGCAAGCGAGGCGCATGAACTCTGGCTGAAGACGGAGGAGGAGCTGGAGGCGATCGGCCTGCCGCCGCCCTTCTGGGCTTTCGCCTGGGCGGGCGGGCAGGGGCTGGCGCGCTATGTTCTCGATCATCCGGAGACGGTGCGCGGGAAGCGCGTGCTGGATTTCGCCAGCGGTTCCGGCCTCGTTGGCATTGCGGCGGTCATTGCTGGCGCCCTCGAGGTTACCGCCAGCGATATCGATCCCTGGGCGGAAACGGCGATCCGGCTGAATGCGGCGGTCAATAGGGTTTCACTCGGATTTGCCGGCGCCGATCTCATCGGACAGGCAGTCGATGCGGATATCGTGCTTGCCGGCGATGTTTTCTACGAGCGGGCTTTTGCCGATGCGCTCGTGCCTTGGTTTGACCGGCTGGTCGCCGAAGGCAAGCCGGTGCTCGTCGGCGATCCCGGGCGCAGCTACCTGCCTCGGGATCGATTGGAGTTTTGCGCGGTCTATCAGGTTCCGGTGACGCGGGCGCTGGAGGACAGCGAAATCAAGAAGACGACCGTTTGGCGCTTTGCCTCAAATATTTAAGGCCGGATGACGCAGACATTGGCCTCATAGGCGCAAGGATCGTCCTGGACGGCGACGTCGATGACTTTCGCCTTCGGCGCCAGCGGCTCAGGCCGGACGGGGGAGGAGAAGCCGTAGCCATAACCGCCGACATAGGTGCCGCCGTCGACCTGATAGGCATAGGAAGAGCCGGAATAGGTGTCGCCGCTGTCGGCCGGCGCCTGGGGCACGACGACAATGAGATTGCTGCGGACCACGCGATTTGTCGCTGCTGACGAATAGCGGGTCAGCATCGGCATCCGGTTTCGGCCGTGGCGATGCGCATAGAAATCGTTGAAGCGGATGCCGCGATTGCGCCAGCTCACCTGTTTGCCGAGAAGCAATCCGCCGTGGAAAGCGTGGCGATGCCCGAAAAATCGATCATCATGACGACGTTCGCCCGCTGTGGCGGGAAGTGCGGCAAGTGCTGCGAGCGCGAGCAGGGTGACTGCGGACAGACTACGAGACATGGCGCCGGTCTCCGGAAATCCAATCGTTAACAAATCTTTAACGCGAGATTGCGCCAAAACCGGCAGCTTGTCCATTATCGCCGGAAGAGCGGCAGGAATATTGAGTGCAAAAGACGAGTTTGAATGAGCCGCAGACTTCGCGGTAACCCGAATCGATTAAATTAAATGCAGACAGCGATTGTGCTTGTCGTCCGGCTTTTCCGTGAGTAAACGTCGCAATTGATGCAACGCACACAGAAAATTTCGTCATTCGTGTGGTTGACTGAGCATGCTCCGGAAAACGGGAGCGCAGAGAAGCCGCCGCGAGGTTCTGATGGCGAACGTGACAAATAACCGGCCCCTGTCGCCGCATTTGCAAGTCTACAAGCTTATTCCCACCATGGTCATGTCCATCGTCCACCGCATCACCGGTGGTGCGCTTTACGTTGGCACGCTGCTCGTCGCCTGGTGGCTGATCGCGGCCGCAAGCGGCCAGGGCTCTTACGACTGGGCCAACTGGGTGCTCGGCAGTCTTCTCGGCAAGCTCGTGCTTCTCGGTTATACCTGGGCATTGCTGCACCACATGCTCGGCGGGTTCCGCCATCTCATGTGGGACCTCGGCTACGGTTTCGAGAAGGAAGTCTCGACCAAGCTTGCCATCGCCAACATTGTCGGGTCGCTCTGTCTGACCGTTCTGGTCTGGGTGATCGGTTTCCTCATTCGCTTCTGAAGGTCCTCTCATGGATATGCGCACCCCCCTCGGCAAAGTTCGCGGGCTCGGCTCCGCCAAGGAAGGCACGAGCCATTTCTGGCGTCAGCGGCTGACGGCCGTCTCCAATATTCCGCTCATCCTCTTCTTCGTCATCTTCATGATCGCCTATGCCGGCGCGCCCTATGCGGACGTGGTTCGCGCGCTGTCCAACCCCTTTGTCGCCGTCGTCATGGGATTGATGGTGATCTCCGGCGTCGTCCATATGAAGCTCGGCATGCAGGTGATCATTGAGGATTACGTGCACGGCGAATTCGGCAAGATCGCCCTTTTGATGCTGAACACGTTCTTTGCGATCGTGATCGCCGGCCTCTGTCTCTTCGCCATTCTGAAAATCGCATTCGTAGGATAAGCTCGACATGGCACCGACTTCACCCGCCCAGAACGGCAAGGCCTACAAATATGTCGATCACTCCTACGACGTGATCGTCGTCGGCGCCGGCGGCGCGGGCTTGCGCGCCACGCTCGGCATGGCCGAGCAGGGTTTCCGCACCGCCTGCATCACCAAGGTGTTCCCGACCCGCTCGCACACGGTTGCAGCCCAGGGCGGCATCGCCGCTTCGCTGCGCAACATGACGCCCGACAGCTGGCAGTGGCACCTTTACGACACCGTCAAGGGTTCCGACTGGCTCGGCGACGTCGACGCCATGCAGTATCTCACTATGGAAGCGCCGAAGGCGGTCTATGAGCTCGAGCATTATGGCGTGCCGTTCTCGCGCAACGAAGAAGGCAAGATCTACCAGCGCCCGTTCGGCGGCCACATGCAGAATTACGGCGAGGGCCCGCCGGTGCAGCGCACCTGCGCCGTCGCCGACCGCACCGGCCACGCCATCCTGCACACGCTTTACGGCCAGTCGCTGCGCCACAACGCAGAATTCTTCATCGAGTATTTCGCGCTCGATCTGATCATGTCGGAAGACGGCAGCCGCTGCACCGGCGTCGTCGCCTGGTGCCTCGATGACGGCACAATTCATCGCTTCGCCGCCAAGATGGTGGTGCTGGCGACCGGCGGCTACGGCCGCGCCTATTTTTCGGCGACATCAGCCCATACCTGCACCGGAGACGGCGGCGGCATGGTGGCGCGCGCCGGCCTGCCGCTGCAGGACATGGAATTCGTGCAGTTCCATCCGACCGGCATCTATGGTTCGGGCTGTCTGATTACCGAGGGAGCCCGCGGCGAAGGCGGCTACCTCGTCAATTCCGAGGGCGAACGCTTCATGGAGCGTTACGCGCCGTCGGCCAAGGACCTTGCGTCGCGCGACGTCGTCTCGCGCTGCATGACGCTCGAGATCCGCGAAGGCCGCGGCGTCGGCAAAAACAAGGATCACATCTTCCTGCATCTCGACCATCTCGATCCGGCCGTGCTGCATGAGCGGCTGCCGGGCATTTCCGAGAGCGCCAAGATTTTTGCCGGCGTCGACGTCACGCGAGAGCCGATCCCGGTTCTGCCGACCGTTCATTACAATATGGGTGGCATTCCGACCAACTATTGGGGCGAAGTGCTGAATGCCGACGGCGCCAATCCGGAACGGATCATCCCCGGCCTGATGGCCGTCGGCGAAGCAGGCTGCGCCTCGGTGCACGGCGCCAACCGCCTCGGTTCCAACTCGCTGATCGACCTCGTGGTCTTCGGCCGTGCCGCCGCAATCCGCGCCGGCGAGGTCATCGACCGCGCAGCCCCGGTTCCCCATCTCAATGTCGCGGCCTGCGACAAGATCATGGACCGCTTCGACGGCCTGCGTCACGCCAGCGGCGGCACGCCGACGGCTGCGCTTCGCGAGAAGATGCAGCGCGCCATGCAGGAAGACGCCGCGGTGTTCCGCACCCAGGAATCGCTGGAATCCGGTTGCCGGCGCATTTCGGCGATCTGGCAGGAAATGGCCGATCTCAAGGTCACCGACCGTTCGATGGTCTGGAACTCCGACCTCGTGGAAACGCTCGAACTGCAGAACCTGATGGCCAACGCCATCACGACGATCTACGGCGCCGAAGCCCGCAAGGAAAGCCGCGGTTCGCATGCCCGCGAGGACTATACCGAGGGGGCATTCTCCGGCCGTGACGACGTCAACTGGCGCAAGCATACGCTTGCCTGGGTGAACGAGGCGGGCGATGTGAAGCTCGATTACCGGCCGGTCCACACCGAACTGATCGCCGACGGCATCGATCCGCACAAGATCGAGCCGAAAGCGCGCGTCTACTGATTTCAAGAGGAACCTGGCATGGTTGAACTCGCTCTCCCCAAGAATTCTCAGATGCGCGAAGGCAAGGTCTGGCCGAAGCCGGCGGGTGCGACGAACACCCGCGAGTTCCGCGTCTACCGCTGGAGCCCGGATGACGGTCAGAACCCGTCGATCGACACCTTCTATATCGATGTCGACGATTGCGGCCCGATGGTGCTCGACGGCCTGCTCTACGTCAAGAACAAGATCGACCCGACGCTGACGCTGCGCCGCTCCTGTCGCGAGGGCATCTGCGGCTCCTGCGCGATGAATATCGACGGCACGAACACGCTTGCCTGCACCAAGGGCCTCGACGACATCAAGGGCGCTGTGAAGGTCTATCCGCTGCCGCATATGCCCGTCGTCAAGGACCTGGTTCCCGACCTCACCAACTTCTATGCCCAGCATCGTTCGATCGAGCCCTGGCTGAAAACCGTGTCGCCGGCGCCGGCCACGGAATGGAAGCAGAGCCACGAGGACCGACAAAAGCTCGACGGTCTCTACGAATGCATCCTCTGCGCCTGCTGCTCGACTTCCTGTCCGAGCTACTGGTGGAACGGCGACCGCTACCTCGGCCCGGCCGTTCTGCTGCAGGCCTATCGCTGGCTTATCGATTCCAGAGACGAGGCGACCGGCGAGCGTCTGGACAATCTCGAGGATCCGTTCCGACTCTACCGCTGCCACACGATCATGAACTGTGCGCAGACCTGCCCGAAGGGCCTCAACCCGGCCAAGGCGATCGCCGAAATCAAGAAGATGATGGTCGAGCGCCGGGTTTAGTCGGCGTTGTAGCCGATGACGGAATAGATGGCTTCGATCCCGAAGCCGTCGCGGGTTGAGGTCGAGGCGCTGGCGGGGCGGTCGGCCCGGGATCCTGTCAGAGATGAACGGGCGCAACACCTTGCTGACAAATTCTACGTGCAGGAAGTTTTGCAGCGGGGCAGTTGAACCGTATCGTTTTTCGGTTAGTTGTTGTCACGGGCAATTTATGCAGCCCGACTTGATTAACCAAAGCGAATTACGATAATCGGATCTTGTCTCACGTCCGTTTCTCTGCGGTGACAGCCGAATTTCAGGAGTATGATGATGCAGTTGCGATATGCGATGACAGGTCTGGGGGTGGCTCTCGCGCTAGCCGGTTGTCAGCGTACGGCATATGATTACAGCTCCAACTCTCCTAGCGCCGCACCGGCGCCGTTGACGGCGCAGCCGGTTCCCTCAGTGCAGGGCGGGCAGCTTCCGCCGCCAACGGGCGGCTCGCAGTTTCCGGCGGCGCCGACAGCGACGGCGCCGATGCCGGGTGCGCAAGCCGGCGCGGTTGCCGCGAATGCGCTCGATGTCACCAAGGAATCGATGGTCGGAAACTGGCGCGTCAATGGCAGCTGCGACATGTTCCTGACGCTCACCAATCTCGGCAGTGGGTCGCGTGGCGGCACGCGCGGCTGCGTCGGTGAGTTGACGGCGATGGGCTCCTGGGAAGTCGCGGGCAAGCAGGTGCTGCTCAAGGACCGTTCGGGCAACCAGATCGGCAGCGTCTACAAGACGGCCGACAATCGCTTCCAAGGCCAGACGAGTACGGGTCAGCAGATCAGCCTCAGCCGGTAAACCAACGGCGCGGGAAACGATCCGGCGGTTTCCGCCGATGACTGACAGGCGGACATGCCCTCATGCAGCCAATACCAGATTATGCGCTCAGCGTTTGCGAACAGCTTAAATCGCTGACGCTTTCCGGTGCGCTGCAGGTCGATTCCGCCCAGATGAGCGTGGCGAAAAACCTCGATAGGGTGCTTGCCGGGCTGAAGCAGCGGCGGCCGGCGGCAAAATCGAGCGCGCTTGGCTGGCTGTTCGCCGGCAAGAAGAAGCCTGCTGACGGTATCAAGGGGCTCTATATTCACGGCAGCGTCGGACGCGGCAAGACCATGCTGATGGATATGTTCTTCTCGATGGCGCCCTGCCGGAAGAAGCGGCGGGCGCATTTCCACGAATTCATGGCGGATGTGCACAACCGCATTGCGGCGCACCGGCTGAAGCTCAAGAACGGCGAGACGAAGCAGGCCGACCCGATGCCGCCGGTCGCCGCTGCCCTCTACGAGGAAGCGGAGCTCCTCTGCTTCGACGAATTCACGGTCACAGACATTGCCGACGCGATGATCCTGTCGCGGCTGTTCTCCGAGCTCTTCGCGCGGGGATGCGTGCTCGTCGCCACCTCGAATGTCGAGCCTGACAATCTCTATAAGGACGGCCTTAACCGCGGTCTCTTTCTGCCTTTCGTCGCCCTGCTCAAGCAGCATGTCGATGTCGTCACCCTGGATTCGCCGACCGACTATCGGATGGAGAAGCTGAACAGCCAGCCGGTCTATCTGGTGCCGATCAACGAGCACAACGATATGGCGATGGAGGCGTCCTGGACGCAGGCGCTGCATGGGCGCAAGGCGCAGCCCCTCGATATTCCCATGAAAGGGCGCTCCATCCATGTGCCGCTTGCCGTCGACCGCATGGCGCGGTTTTCTTTCGCCGATCTCTGCGACAAGCCACTCGGGGCAACTGATTTTCTTGCCATTGCCGAACGCTTCGACACGGTCTTCATCGAGCGCATTCCTCTGCTCGGCCCGGAAAAGCGGAACCAGATCAAGCGGTTCATCATTCTGGTCGATGCGCTCTATGATCACGCCGTGCGGCTTTACATTTCCGCCGCGGCCATGCCCGAGGAACTGCTCGTGGAACGGCGCGGCACCGAGGGCTTCGAATTCGACCGCACGACATCACGACTTTTCGAAATGAGGAGCGCTGAATATCTTGCGCTGCACCATGAAAAGCGGGCCGCAGAGTAACAATCTGGTGACAAAATATCTTACGTTTACGTAAGAATTTTCCTATCTAAACGATTGAAAATGCTGCATCAAAATTAATGGATTGCCATTTTTAGCCTTTGGGTCTATGCGATTGCGTCATTGAGCGGTGCCTTGCAGCCTCGTTCGACGAATTTGATCGCAAAGGAAACAGCGAAATGGCGCGTAACAAGATCGCACTCATTGGTTCTGGCATGATTGGTGGCACGCTGGCGCATCTCGCCGGCCTGAAGGAGCTGGGCGACATCGTCCTCTTCGACATCGCGGACGGCATTCCCCAGGGCAAGGGCCTAGACATCGCGCAGTCCTCGCCCGTCGAAGGCTTCGACGCCAACCTGACCGGCGCCAGCGACTATTCGGCGATCGAAGGCGCTGATGTCTGCATCGTCACCGCCGGCGTTCCGCGCAAGCCGGGCATGAGCCGCGACGATCTTCTCGGCATCAACCTCAAGGTCATGGAGCAGGTCGGCGCCGGCATCAAGAAGTACGCGCCCAACGCCTTCGTGATCTGCATCACCAACCCGCTCGACGCCATGGTCTGGGCGCTGCAGAAGTTTTCCGGCCTTCCGGCCAACAAGGTCGTCGGCATGGCCGGCGTTCTCGACTCCTCGCGCTTCCGCCTCTTCCTCGCCAAGGAATTCAACGTTTCCGTCCAGGACGTAACGGCCTTCGTTCTCGGCGGCCATGGCGACACGATGGTGCCGCTCGCCCGCTACTCGACCGTCGGCGGCATTCCGCTCACCGACCTCGTTACCATGGGCTGGGTCACCAAGGAGCGCCTCGAAGAAATCATCCAGCGCACCCGTGACGGCGGCGCCGAAATCGTCGGCCTGCTGAAGACGGGCTCGGCCTACTATGCACCGGCTGCCTCGGCGATTGAAATGGCTGAATCCTACCTCAAGGACAAGAAGCGCGTACTGCCCTGCGCTGCCCACCTGACCGGTCAGTACGGCGTCAAGGACATGTATGTCGGCGTTCCCACGGTCATCGGCGCCGGCGGCGTCGAGCGCGTCATCGAGATCGATCTCAACAAGACCGAGAAGGAGGCCTTCGACAAGTCGGTGGCTGCCGTCGCCGGTCTCTGCGAAGCCTGCATCAACATCGCGCCTGCCCTCAAGTAATTGGCGCTGAAGTAATCGAAACAGGGATAGACCCATGAACATTCATGAATATCAGGCCAAGGCTCTGCTGAAGGGCTATGGCGCTCCGGTTGCCGAGGGCGTGGCAATTCTCAAGGTCGAAGAGGCCGAGGCTGCCGCCAAGTCGCTTCCCGGTCCGCTTTACGTGGTCAAGAGCCAGATCCATGCCGGCGGTCGCGGCAAGGGCAAGTTCAAGGAACTGTCGCCGGAAGCCAAGGGCGGCGTGCGTCTCGCCAGGTCGATCGAGGACGTGGTCGCCAACGCCAAGGAAATGCTCGGCAACACGCTGGTGACCGCGCAGACCGGCGAAGCCGGCAAGCAGGTCAACCGCCTCTACATCGAGGACGGCGCCGACATCGAACGCGAACTCTATTGCTCGCTGCTGGTCGACCGCTCGGTCGGCAAGGTCGCCTTCGTTGTCTCCACCGAAGGCGGCATGGACATCGAGGCTGTCGCCCACGACACGCCTGAGAAGATCCAGACGATCGCCATCGACCCGGAAGCCGGCGTAACGGCCGCCGACGTGGCCAAGATCTCCGCCGCGCTCAAGCTCGAAGGTGCTGCCGCGGAAGACGCCAAGTCGCTCTTCCCGCTGCTTTACAGGGCGTTCAACGAGAAGGACATGTCGCTTCTCGAAATCAATCCGCTGATCGTCATGAAGAATGGCCATCTGCGCGTTCTCGACGCGAAGATGTCCTTCGACGGCAACGCGCTCTTCCGTCACGACGACGTCAGGACGCTGCGCGACGAAACCGAAGAGGACGCCAAGGAAATCGAGGCTTCCAAGTGGGACCTCGCCTATGTCGCGCTCGACGGCAATATCGGCTGCATGGTCAACGGCGCGGGCCTTGCCATGGCGACGATGGACATCATCAAGCTCTACGGCAAGGAGCCGGCCAATTTCTGCGACGTCGGCGGTGGCGCCGGCAAGGAGAAGGTCGCTGCGGCCTTCAAGATCATCACCGCCGACCCCAAGGTCGAAGGCATTCTCGTCAACATCTTCGGCGGCATCATGAAGTGCGACGTTATCGCCGAGGGCGTCATTGCCGCAGTCAAGGAAGTCGGCCTGAAGGTTCCGCTCGTCGTGCGCCTTGAAGGCACCAATGTCGAGCTTGGCAAGAAGATCCTGAACGAGTCGGGTCTCGCGATCACGGCGGCCGACGACTTGGACGATGCCGCCAAGAAGATCGTCGCGGCGATCAACGGCTAATTTGAGGGATCGAAAGAATGTCTATTCTCGTCAACAAAGACACCAAGGTCCTCGTTCAGGGTCTGACCGGCAAGACCGGCACGTTCCACACCGAACAGGCGCTCGCCTATTACGGCACCCAGATGGTCGGCGGTATCCACCCGAAGAAGGGCGGCGAAACCTGGACCGGCGCCAAGGGCGAAAGCCTGCCGATCTTTGCGACCGTGGCCGAAGGCAAGGAAAAGACCGGCGCCGACGCGACCGTCATCTACGTTCCGCCGGCAGGCGCCGCCGACGCCATCATCGAGGCGATCGACGCCGAGATCCCGTTCATCACCTGCATCACCGAAGGCATCCCGGTCATGGACATGGTGCGCGTCAAGGCTCGCCTCGACCGCTCCAGCTCGCGTCTGCTCGGGCCCAACTGCCCGGGCATCCTGACGCCGGAAGAATGCAAGATCGGCATCATGCCGGGCTCGATCTTCCGCAAGGGTTCGGTCGGTATCGTTTCCCGCTCGGGCACGCTGACCTACGAAGCCGTCTTCCAGACCTCCAATGAAGGGCTCGGCCAGACGACGGCCGTCGGCATCGGCGGCGACCCGGTCAAGGGCACCGAGTTCATCGACGTGCTCGAGATGTTCCTGGCCGACGAAGCCACGCAGTCGATCATCATGATCGGCGAAATCGGCGGCTCGGCTGAAGAAGATGCGGCTCAGTTCCTCAAGGACGAAGCCAAGAAGGGCCGCAAGAAGCCGATGGCCGGCTTCATCGCCGGCCGTACCGCACCGAAGGGCCGCACCATGGGCCATGCCGGCGCTGTCGTCTCCGGCGGCAAGGGCGACGCGGAATCGAAGATCGCGGCGATGGAATCGGCAGGCATCAAGGTGTCGCCGTCGCCGGCCCGCCTCGGCAAGACGCTGGTTGAAGTCCTCAAGGGCTGAAGCCACTTTACAGGCCGGGCGGAGGAACGGCATCTGCGCCTTCCGCCCGGTTCGAAAACATCAGACCAGCAGATGCGCCGCGGACAGGCGGCGAACGGAATGCGGCAGCCGGCGATCAATCCGGCAAAATCATCACAGTCAGGAGGCGGACGGAAGCGTTCGCATATCACCATGGCACGGCAAGAAGCCAACGAGCAGTTTCAGATCACCTCGTTTCTGGATGGCGCCAACGCGGCCTATATCGAGCAGCTCTATGCGCGCTACGAAGAGGATCCGGCGTCGGTGGATGATCAGTGGCGCACTTTCTTCAAGGCGCTGGAAGACGATCCTGCCGATGTGAAGAAGGCGGCCAAGGGTGCTTCCTGGCGCAAGAAGAACTGGCCGCTGCAGGCCGGCGGCGATCTGGTGTCGGCGCTCGACGGTGACTGGGGCATCGTCGAGAAGGTGATCGAGACCAAGGTGAAGGCGAAGGCCGCCGCCGAGGGCAAGCCCGCCGATGGCACCGACGTGCTGCAGGCGACGCGCGATTCCGTTCGCGCCATCATGATGATCCGCGCCTACCGCATGCGCGGCCATCTGCATGCCAAGCTCGATCCGCTCGGCATCGCCGCGGCCGTCGACGACTATCGCGAGCTTTCGCCGGAAAATTACGGCTTCACATCAGCCGATTACGATCGCAAAATCTTCATCGACAACGTGCTCGGCCTGGAATACGCGACCCTCAGGGAAATGATCGAGATCCTCGAGCGCACCTACTGTTCGACGCTCGGCGTTGAATTCATGCACATCTCCAATCCTGAGGAGAAGGCCTGGATCCAGGAGCGCATTGAAGGCCCTGACAAGGGCGTGGCGTTCTCCGCTGAAGGTAAGAAGGCGATCCTTGCGAAGCTCGTCGAAGCCGAAGGTTACGAGCAGTTCCTCGACGTCAAGTTCAAGGGCACCAAGCGCTTCGGCCTCGATGGCGGTGAATCGCTGATCCCGGCGCTCGAACAGATCCTGAAGCGCGGCGGCCATCTCGGCCTCAAGGAAGCCGTGTTCGGCATGGCCCATCGCGGCCGCCTGAACGTGCTCTCCCAGGTCATGGGCAAGCCGCACCGCGCCATCTTCCACGAATTCAAGGGCGGCTCCTACGCACCCGATGAAGTCGAAGGCTCCGGCGACGTCAAGTACCATCTCGGTGCATCCTCCGACCGTGAATTCGATGGCAACAAGGTGCACGTTTCGCTGACCGCGAACCCCTCGCATCTCGAAATCGTCGATCCCGTCGTCATGGGCAAGGCCCGCGCCAAGCAGGATATGAGCGCCACCGTCTGGGACGGCGACATCATTCCGCTCTCCGAACGCGCAAAGGTTCTGCCGCTCCTGATCCACGGCGACGCGGCCTTTGCCGGCCAGGGCGTCATTGCTGAAATACTCGGCCTGTCCGGTCTGCGCGGCCACCGTGTTGCCGGCACCATGCACGTCATCATCAACAACCAGATCGGCTTTACGACGAACCCTGCCTTTTCGCGCTCGTCGCCCTATCCGTCCGACGTCGCCAAGATGATCGAAGCCCCGATCCTGCACGTCAACGGCGACGATCCGGAAGCCGTGGTTTATGCGGCCAAGATCGCCACCGAATTCCGCATGAAGTTCCACAAGCCTGTGGTGCTCGACATGTTCTGCTATCGCCGCTACGGCCACAATGAAGGCGACGAGCCGTCCTTCACGCAGCCGAAGATGTACAAGGTCATTCGCGGCCACAAGACGGTGCTGCAGCTCTATGCCGAGCGCCTCGTTGCCGAAGGCCTGCTCACCGACGGCGAAGTCGAGAAGATGAAGGCCGATTGGCGCGCGCATCTCGAGCAGGAGTTCGATGCGGGCCAGCACTACAAGCCGAACAAGGCCGACTGGCTTGATGGTGAATGGTCGGGCCTGCGCACCGCCGACAATGCCGACGAGCAGCGCCGCGGCAAGACCGCTATGCCGATGAAGACGCTGAAGGAGATCGGCCGCAAACTCTCGGAGATCCCGGCTGGCTTCAATGCGCACCGCACGATCCAGCGTTTCATGGAAAACCGCGCCAACATGATCGCCAGCGGCGAGGGCATCGACTGGGCGATGGCCGAAGCGCTGGCTTTCGGTTCGCTCGTCGTCGAAGGCCACAAGATCCGCCTGTCCGGTCAGGACTGCGAACGCGGCACCTTCTCGCAGCGTCATTCGGTCCTCTACGATCAGGAAACCGAAGAGCGCTACATTCCGCTCGCCAATCTTGCGCCGACGCAGGCCCGTTACGAAGTCATCAACTCGATGCTTTCGGAAGAAGCCGTTCTCGGCTTCGAATACGGCTATTCGCTGGCCCGCCCGAACGCGCTGACGCTCTGGGAGGCGCAGTTCGGCGATTTCGCCAACGGCGCGCAGGTGGTGTTCGACCAGTTCATCTCGTCGGGCGAACGCAAGTGGCTGCGCATGTCCGGCCTCGTCTGCCTGCTGCCGCACGGTTATGAGGGTCAGGGGCCGGAGCACTCCTCGGCTCGCCTGGAACGTTTCCTGCAGCTCTGTGCGGAAGACAACATGCAGGTCGCCAACGTCACGACGCCGGCGAACTACTTCCACATCCTGCGCCGGCAGCTGAAGCGCGACTTCCGCAAGCCGCTGATCCTGATGACGCCGAAGTCGCTGCTGCGCCACAAGCGGGCCGTCTCCACGCTTGCCGAACTGGCCGGCGAATCGGCTTTCCATCGCCTGCTGTGGGACGATGCCGAGGTGATCAAGGACGGCCCGATCAAGCTGCAGAAGGACAACAAGATCCGCCGCGTCGTCATGTGCTCCGGCAAGGTCTATTACGATCTTCTCGAAGAGCGCGAAAAGCGCGGTATCGACGACATCTATCTCCTGCGCGTCGAACAGCTCTATCCGTTCCCGGCAAAGGCGCTCATCAACGAGCTGTCGCGATTCCGCAATGCCGAGATGGTCTGGTGCCAGGAAGAGCCGAAGAACATGGGCGCATGGTCGTTCATCGACCCGTTCCTCGAATGGGTGCTTGCCCATATCGATGCGAAATACCAGCGCGTCCGTTACACCGGCCGCCCGGCTGCCGCTTCGCCGGCGACGGGCCTGATGTCGAAACATCTGTCGCAGCTCGCCGCGTTCCTCGAGGATGCACTGGGCGGTTAAGGCAAGGGGGGCGCAATGGCTTATTTCTTTCTGAGACTGCTGCCGCCGCGCCCAACTTTTCCGCATGACGGAACGGGGGAGGAAATGGCGGCGATGAAACGCCATGTCGAATACTGGCATCGGCACGCCCTTGCGGGATCGGCAATCATCGTCGGCCCCGTATTCGAGGGTGAAGGCGCCTTCGGCATGGCAGTCGTCGAGGTCGAGGATCGGGCGGCGGCGCAGGCTCTTGCCGACGGCGATCCGATCGTCACTTCCGGCTTCGGTTTCCGCTTCGATGTCTTGCCGATGCCCTCGATCATTTTGCGGCCGCCCGCCGTCTGAAACGCATAAACGAAAACACACGAAATCAGGATTTGAATAATGGCCACAGAAATCCGCGTTCCAACTCTCGGTGAATCCGTCAGCGAGGCAACCGTCGGCACCTGGTTCAAGAAGGTCGGCGACGCCATCAAGGCCGATGAGCCAATTCTGGAGCTCGAAACCGACAAGGTGACCATCGAAGTTCCCGCCCCCACCTCCGGCACGCTCTCGGAAATCGTCGCTGCCGCCGGTGAAACAGTCGGCCTCGGCGCATTGCTCGGCCAGATCGCCGAAGGTGCAGCCGCCGCCGCCGCTCCGGCTGCCGCTGCACCGGCCGCCGCTCCCGCCCAGCCGGCTCCGGCCGCTGCCGCCCAGCCGGCTGCCGTCGCTGCTGCGTCGTCGAGCGCCTCCGTCTCCACTATGCCGCCGGCCCCGGCGGCCTCGAAGATGCTTGCCGAAAACAACCTTTCCGCCGATCAGGTCGACGGCAGCGGCAAGCGCGGGCAGGTGCTGAAGGGCGATGTCATTGCCGCCGTCGCCAGGGGTATTTCCGCTCCGGCAGCCGCACCCGCTGCAGCGCCTGTGGCTGCACGCGGCCCGTCGACGGTCGAGGACGCCTCCCGCGAAGAGCGCGTGAAGATGACGCGCCTGCGCCAGACGATTGCCAAGCGCCTCAAGGACGCGCAGAACACTGCCGCCATGCTGACCACCTATAACGAGGTGGACATGAAGGCGGTCATGGACCTGCGCAACAAGTACAAGGACGTTTTCGAGAAGAAGCACGGCGTCAAGCTCGGCTTCATGGGCTTCTTCACCAAGGCCGTGACGCATGCCCTCAAGGAACTTCCGGCTGTTAATGCCGAGATCGACGGCACCGACATCATCTACAAGAACTACTGCCATATCGGCGTCGCCGTCGGTACCGACAAGGGCCTGGTGGTTCCGATCGTGCGTGACGCCGACCAGATGTCGATCGCCGAGATCGAAAAGGAAATCGGCCGCCTCGGCAAGGCAGCCCGCGACGGCCAGCTTTCGATGGCCGACATGCAGGGCGGCACCTTCACCATCTCGAATGGCGGCGTCTACGGCTCGCTGATGTCGTCGCCCATCCTCAACGCCCCGCAGTCCGGCATCCTCGGCATGCACAAGATCCAGGAGCGGCCGGTCGCGATCGGCGGCCAGGTGGTCATCCGCCCGATGATGTATCTGGCACTGTCCTACGATCACCGCATCGTCGACGGCAAGGAAGCGGTCACCTTCCTCGTGCGCGTCAAGGAGAGCCTCGAGGATCCGGAACGTCTGGTTCTCGATCTCTAAGGGAGCTTTCGATGCGGAACCGGATCATGCAAGCGGCGCGCCTCCTTCTTTGCGCTGCCGCAGCGCATGCCCCGGTCTCCGTCGCGGCCGCCGGCTGGGATGTCAGCAAAGCGAGCAGTAATTTCGAGCTGGTCGCGCTCGGCGACACCGAGCTCTCGGGACGGTCGATCGGCGTGATCCACATGGGCAAGGTGGAACTGACCTCGGGTCGCATCGTCGCGGCCGATCCGCTCGCCCAGCCGGATCGTCCGGCCCTCGCAAAGACGGTCGCACCGGGGGAATACCCGGTCACGCTCTACCAGGCCTTCGGGCGCATTGCCGCCGCCGGCATGCGCTTTGCCGAGGGTAAGCCGGATCACTGGGAGCTTGCCGTCCTGCCCGGCCAGGATCCGGCGACGCTGAAGGACGGCGAGATCTTCGGCTATCCCGTCGATGCCGGCGTCGGCTGCTACATGGATGCCGATACGCTGGCGCGGATCGACGAGCGTCAAGCGCAGGTCCAGGCGCAGAAACCGGATGCCGACATCAATTATTACGACGACGTGCTGGCTTCGGACCTCGATGCCAACAAGGGCCACTATGCGCTGCACCGGCCGGTCGCCGGCAAGAAGGGCAATGTTGCGGTGTTCTGGAGCGGCTGGGGCGATGGGTTCTATCCGGTCTTCTGGGGGCTCGACAAGGATGGCAGGCCGCTGGTGCTGCTGACGGATTTCGGCGTGGTCAAGAATGCCGACGGGCGGAGAGAGCCGACGGGACAATGAGCACAGGAATCGGCATCGTGACAGGACGGAAGGGCGTGGCCGCAATCGCAATCGCGACGTTTTTCGCCATGCCTGCTGTCACCTTCGGCGCCGAGTGCAAGCAGGAACGGGCCGTCTACGTCGACCGCGACGGCGCCTACGAACTGCGCTTCGCGCCGCTGAATTCTCCCTCGGCTGCCGCCAGCAACCAGTTCAAGATCAGCGCGCTCAAGACATCCGTCATCATGGAAGGTTATGTCATGCCATCGGAAGATCCGGTGCGCGCGATCGGCATCCTGATGTTCAACTGCCCCGAGGGCGACGCGACCGGTGCCGATCTCGACGCCTGCACGGTGTGGCAGGGCGCCGTCTATGGCATGAATGCCAAAGGCGAGATCGACAATCTGCAGCCGGAAGGCGCAGAGGCCGCCGAAAAGCTCATGCTTCCCGGCCTCGGTCCCGCCATTCGCGAATCGAGCGCCTGGGGCAATGGCAAGGCTTCCGTGGCGCCCTGGGATGTGTTGACCTTGAAGGAGTGCGCGACATGAGTGATGCACCTGTTCTTCTCGTGACCGGCGGAAGCCGGGGCATCGGCGCCGCCGTCGCGCGGCTCGCCGCGCGCCAGGGCTGGCGCGTCGCGGTAAATTACGCTTCGAGCCGAAAGGCGGCGGAGGCCGTCGTCACGGCGATCACCGAGGCCGGCGGCGAAGCGGTGGCGATCGAGGGAGACGTCGGCAAGGCTTCCGATATCATCTCGATGTTTGCTGCCGTCGATCGCCATTTCGGCCGGCTGGACGGGCTCGTCAACAACGCTGGTGTCGTCGACTTTCCGCAGCGGGTCGACGAGATGTCGGCGGAGCGGATCGAACGAATGCTGCGCATCAATGTGACCGGCTCTATCCTTTGTGCGGGAGAAGCCGTGCGTCGCATGTCGAGCCGACATGGCGGGCGGGGCGGGGCGATCGTCAATGTCTCTTCGATGGCGGCGGTTCTGGGTTCAGCGGCGCAGTATGTCGACTATGCCGCCTCGAAGGCGGCCATCGATACGCTGACGATCGGACTTGCGCGCGAGGTCGCTGCCGAGGGCATCCGCGTCAATGCCATCCGCCCCGGCATCATCGAAACCGACCTGCATGCCTCGGGCGGGCTGCCGGACCGGGCGCGCGAGATGGCATCATCGATCCCGATGCAGCGCGCGGGGACTGCCGAGGAGGTGGCGGACGCGATCCTCTATCTCCTGTCTTCTTCCGCCTCTTATGTCACGGGAACAATCCTCAACGTGAGCGGCGGCCGCTAGAGCGACAGGACGAAACACAGCAATGTCTTACATGTTCGAATTTCTCGGCCTGATGGCCGTCTTCTCGATCTTCATTGTCGCGCCGGGCGCCGATTTTGCTGTCATTCTGCGCCAGAGCATCGTTCATGGGCGCCGTGCCGCCATTATGCCCGGGCTCGGCATGGGCATCTCGCTGCTCTTCCATGTCAGCTATACGATCCTCGGCCTCGGACTCATCGTGTCGCAATCACTGATGCTGTTTGCGACGATCAAATGGGCGGGCGTCGCCTATCTCGTTTATCTCGGCATCAACTCGTTCCGCGAGCCGGGCTTCAAAGTGCGCGAGATCGAGGTGGCGGCCGAAAGGCGCCAGCCGGTCTCGGTGCTGAAATGCCTTGGCATGGGCTTCATCACCAATGCGCTGAACCCGAAGCCGGTGCTGTTCTTCCTGTCCCTGTTTTCGACGCTGGTGCATCACGACACCCCGGCGCTGATCCAATTCTCCTACGGCATCGGCATGGCGACGGCGCTCGTCGCCTGGTTTGCCGGCGTCTCCTATTTCTTCACGGTCAAGGCGATCCGTGACCGCTTCATCGCCAGCGGCAAATGGTTCAACCGCATCACCGGCGCCGCACTTGTTGGCTTCGGCTTCCGCCTCGCGCTCGCACGCGCGGCCGATTAAACGAAAATCCAAAGGGAAAAAAGCAATGTCTTACGATGTGATCATTATCGGAACCGGCCCGGGCGGCTACGTTTGCGCCGTCAAGGCGGCCCAGCTCGGCCTCAAGGTCGCCGTCGTCGAAAAGCGGGCGACCTATGGCGGCACCTGCCTCAACGTCGGCTGCATTCCGTCGAAGGCGCTGCTGCATGCTTCCGAAATGTTCCATCAGGCCGGTCACGGACTGGGCGCGCTCGGGATCGATGTTCCGGCCCCGACGCTCAACCTTGGCAATATGATGGCGCACAAGGATGCGACGGTGAAGGCAAATGTCGACGGCGTCGCCTTCCTCTTCAAGAAGAACAAGATCGATGCCATCAAGGGCACCGGCAAGATCGTCTCGGCCGGCAAGGTTTCCGTCACTGCCGAGGACGGCACAGTGCAGGAGATCGAGGGCAAGAATATCGTGATCGCCACCGGTTCCGACGTCGCCGGCATTCCCGGTGTGCACGTCGAGATCGATGAGAAAACCATCATTTCCTCCACCGGCGGCATTGCGCTGGAGAAGGTGCCGGAAACGCTGATCGTCGTCGGCGGCGGCGTCATCGGCCTCGAACTCGGCTCGGTCTGGTCGCGCCTCGGCGCCAAGGTCACCGTCGTCGAATATCTCGACACCATCCTCGGCGGCATGGACGGCGAAGTCTCCAAGCAGTTCCAGCGCATGCTCGCCAAGCAGGGCATCGATTTCAATCTCAGCGCCAAGGTGACCGGCGTCGAAAAGGGCGACAAGGGCGCCAAGGTCACCTTCGAGCCGGTCAAGGGCGGCGAGAAGATGACGCTCGAGGCCGAAGTCGTGCTGATCGCCACCGGCCGCAAGCCCTACACATCGGGCCTCGGGCTAGAAGAAGCCGGTGTGGCGCTCGACAATCGCGGCCGCGTCGAGATCGACGACCACTTCAAGACCAATGTCGCCGGCATCTATGCGATCGGCGACGTGGTCAAGGGCCCGATGCTGGCGCACAAGGCGGAAGACGAGGGTGTGGCGCTCGCTGAAATCCTCGCCGGCCAGCATGGCCATGTGAACTACGAGGTCGTTCCGAGCGTCGTTTACACACAGCCGGAAATCGCTTCGGTCGGCAAGACCGAGGAAGAGCTGAAGGCGGCAGGCGTCGCCTACAAGGTCGGAAAGTTTCCATTCACCGCAAACGGCCGCGCTCGTGCGATGCTCGCGACCGACGGCTTCGTCAAGATCCTCGCCGATAAGGAGACCGACCGGGTGCTCGGCGGCCATATCGTCGGCTTCGGCGCCGGCGAGATGATCCACGAGATCGCCGTGCTGATGGAATTCGGCGGCTCTTCCGAAGATCTCGGCCGCACCTGCCACGCCCATCCGACGATGTCGGAAGCCGTAAAGGAGGCCGCGCTCGCGACCTTCTTCAAGCCGATCCATATGTAAAACTTGCATTTTTCGTAATGAAGCGCGCAGCCGCTTGCCGGAAGGCAAGCGGCTGTTCTACTTGGTATCGCCGAGTCCGGGATGCCACGGAGATCAGGAATTCAGCAGCCGTCCGTCATGCGTTACAGTCTCAGTCTGTTGGAAAAGCGATGTGTTGCGCCGCATGTCGCTTGGCTGATTGCCGACAGGTTCAGTTCACCGCGTTGACGGTAAAGCCCTGCTTGCGCAGCAGTTCGATAACGCCGTCCTTACCGGGCAGATGCAGGGCGCCGACGGCCATGAAGACGTTGCCGCCGTCGAGAATGGGCGCCGCGCGCTCGGCCATCAGCTTGTTGCGGTCGAGGATGACACGTTGTTCGAAGGCGGCGTAGTCGCTGGTTTCGCCTTCGCCTTCCGGCGTTAGGGTCTTCAGCATCGGCATGGTCATGGCGATATCGCCGGAGAGATAGAGATCGGTCATCGTTTCGACGACGTCGTTCATCTTGTCGCCGAGTTCCAGCGTTTCGATCAGCGACTTTAGATGGAATTCGATCGGCAGGTCGGCCATGGCCTGGATTTGCTCGGCAAGGGTTTCCAGTCCCTTGACTGTTTTGCCTTCGGCAGCAGCATCGGCCGCGATCTTCTGGTCGAGGAATTTCACGCCTTTCGCCTTGCGGGCGATCTCGCAAGCCGGGAGGGCAACGGCGCTCGAGATCATCCAGGGCCGCATGCGGGAGACGGCGCCGAGCGGAATGCCGCGCTGCTTGAGGCCGGCTTCGAGGCGCTTGTAATCCTCGGGCGAGAGCAGCTTGTCGATCGTCGTGCCGTCGGTGAACATCGTCAGTTCGGGCCTTGCGAGCAGGGCGGCGGTGGCTTTGCGCTCATCGAGGATCTCGTCGGATTCGATGATGATCGTATCGGCGCCGTCGTGGGCGGCCTGGGCGCGCGGCGGCAGGGCCAGCACGCGTGGATCGGTGACATGCATGCTGCCGAGCAGCCAGGAGGGGGCAAGTCCCGACTTTTCGATCTTCCAGAAAATGCCCTGGCCGTTCGGCGTCGCCTCGGCTTCCTTGACCGCCGCGGCATAGCGGGTTGGGTCGTTCTGCTGCAGCTCGACCACCAGGTTGCGGCCGGTGCAGGACTCGTCGGCGGCCATTGCCGGTCGAGCAGTCAAAAGGGCGGCAAACAGGGCCGCGAGAAGCAGCATGTGAAAGGCTGCGATCAGCCAGAGCAGCAGATTGCCCGGCGCCATGAGATGAAACGTCCGGCGGCCGATTGATATCGTCATGATGCGTGTTCCCATCACAGGCCTTGTAAGCTTCATGCTCTACCCCCGGCTTGCGCATATTCGCTTAAGAGAATGCGTTAACGAAAGATTGAAGCTGTCGTACCGCTTGTCGTCGCCTCAAAACCGTTGCGCACCTTTGGGCGAGATGCATTACGCGCGCGGATGCGCCCTATCATACACCTCAAGCAAGCGCGACGCATCGACGCCGGTATAGACCTGCGTTGTGGAAAGGCTGGCATGGCCGAGCAATTCCTGAATCGTCCGCAGATCGCCACCGCCGGCAAGCAGGTGCGTGGCGAAGGAGTGGCGCAATGCATGTGGCGTTGCCGTCTCCGGCAGGCCGAGGGCGCTCCGCATCTTCTGCATGCTGCGCTGGATGATCGCCGGCTGCAGCTTGCCGCCGCGGGCGCCGCGAAACAGCGGCTCGCTGCTTTCAAGATCGTAGGGGCAGAGCGCGCGGTATTTTTCGACCGCGTCGAGAACCACTGAGAGCAGCGGCACCAACCGTGTCTTGTTGCCCTTGCCGGTGATGCGCAGCGTCGTCGCGCCGTTCGGCAGGTCGGAAGGAATGAGATCGAGGGCTTCGGAGATGCGTAGGCCACAGCCGTAGAGCAGCGTCAAGACCGCAGCATCGCGCGCGGCGATCCACGGTTCGTCATGGAGCTGAGCCTCGTTGCTGACGACGGTGATCGCCTGCGTGTCCGACAGCGGCTTGGGCAGCGATTTCGGCTGCTTCGGCGAGCGTATGGCGCCGGCGCCGGCGGCATTGACCAGGCCCTTCTTTTCAAGATGACGCAGCAGCGAGCGCAGGCCCGCAAGATTGCGGCCGAGCGAGCGGGCGCCGGAGCCCTGTTTGCGCCGGGCCGCGAGAAAGGCGCGGAAATCGGCAGGGCGCAATTCCCGGATATCGCCGAGCGTCGCGGGCCCGGCGAGGTGGCCGGTGAGGAAGGTCAGGAACTGGCGGGTGTCACGCTCATAGGCATCGAGCGTGTGCTCGGAAAGGCGACGCTCGCGAGCGAGGTTTTCGAGCCACGCGGCGCGTTCCGCCATCAGGCGCGGATCGGCGATAACCAATAGTTCGTTCACGTCACGGCCTTGAATTTGCCCCTAAGGTCGCCAATCTTGAAACGGGAACGGTTATGGAATTGCTAATGCCGGCCAAGGCTTTGTCATCCTTCGATCATATTGTACTGCGATAGCTTCTAGCCCATAGACAGGATCTTTCATGGCACGGCGCGACTCCATGACGGCTTTCGGACAGCTCGCGGAAGCGATCGCTCTCGTTTCACAGGGAAAGCCAGGTCATATCGTCGATACGCTGATTGCCGAACGCGGCCGGAGGATCGTCAAGAATCCGCTTTGGCCGGTCATGCGACCTTTCCTCTATACGCTTTTGCGCTACAACAAGGCGATCGAATTCGCCAACGCGGTTGCCAATATGCCGGGCTTCCAATCGTTCGAATATCTGAGTGACGTGCTCAAACTCGACATCGGCATAACCCATGGCGAACGCATTCCCGATACAGGCGGCTTCATCCTCGTCAGCAACCACCCGACCGGCATTGCCGACGGTGTTGCCGTCTTCGATCTCCTGAAAGCGCGCCGGCCGGATATGATGTTCTTTGCCAATCGCGATGCGATCCGTGTCAATCCGCGCTTTGCGGAGATGATCATTCCTGTCGAATGGCGGGAGGAGCACAAGAGCAAGCTCAAGGCGCGCGAGACGCTGCAACTGACAAATCATGCGGTGAGGGAAGGCAAGGCGACGGTGCTTTTTCCCTCGGGCCGCATCGCCTATTGGGCGAACGGCCGGCTGAACGAACGCCCCTGGAAGACCTCGGCCGTCGGGCTGGCGCGCAAATATAATCTGCCGATCCTGCCCGTGCATATGACGGCGCGCAATTCCGGCCTGTTCTATTGGCTGGCGAAATGGTCGACGGAGCTTCGCGACATGACCGTGTTTCACGAGCTCTTGAACAAACGCGGCGACCGCTTCGATTTCGTCATCGGCAATCTCATCCCCGCCGAACATCTGGACGGCGACCTAAACGAGGTGACGAAGGCGCTGGAGAAACATACGGTGCACGACATGGCAGCCGATGGCGACGCGACCTTCGTGCCGGCCGGTCTACCGGCTGCGGTCGTGCGTCCCGAGATTCCGGTTGTCGCCGTTTAGACATCTTCGTCAGCTTGACCGGTGATCTGCGGCGATCATGCTCGCGGCCTTCGATCCGATCGCCATGGCCGGGGCGTTGGTGTTGCCCGACGGAATGAAAGGGATGATCGAGCAATCGATCACCCTCAGCCCATCCACGCCGCGCACGCGCAACCTGCCGTCGACGACCGACATCGGATCACTCTGCGGCCCCATCCTCAAGCTGCCGGAAGGATGGTAGTTGGTCTTGACCGTCTGCCCGGCGAATTTCGCCAGCGACTGCTCATCCTGAAGCGACCGTCCCGGCAGAATCTCCTCGGCGATCTTGCCCTTGAAGGGTTCGGTTTCCAGAAGCCGGCGCGCCGTCTTCAACGAGGCGAGGGTCAGGCGCAGATCCTCGGGATCGCCGAAGAAATTGCAATCGACCAGTGGCTGGTCGGCCGGATTGGCCGAGCGTAGCCTGACACTGCCGCGCGCCTTCGGCCTCAGCAGGCAGGAGGTGAACGTCACCCCGTACGTCGGCTTTGCCGATGAGACGTCGCGGTCGAGATAGACGATCGGCGCGCAATAGAGCTGGATCGTCGGACGCTCGCCGCCATCGGGGTCGTAGAACAGGCAGGCTTCGATGCCGGTCGTGGTGACAGGGCCGGAATTGAACAGCAGATATTGCAGGCCGTTGCGGATCATCGGCCAGCCACGGTCCTCGCCGAAATAGCCGGATTTCGACTTCGTCGAGGCGATGACCGGCACCTCGTGATGGTCCTGGAGATTGGCGCCGACGCCGGGAAGATCGGCGACAACGGCAATGCCGTGCTCGCGAAGATGGTCGGCCGCGCCGATGCCTGAAAGCATCATCAGCTTGGCGCTGTTGTAAGTGCCGGCCGCGACAAGCACCTCGCGGTTGGCCGACGCCCTCTGGCTCTCGCCATTGCTGGTGTAGGCGACGCCGACGGCGCGGCCGTTTTCGACAAGAATACGATCGACCCGCGCCTGCGTGACGATCGTAAGCCTGGTGTCGCCCGCGAGCGGATCGAGAAACGCCTTCTTGGCGTCCGATCGCGCGATCCGCCTGCCCCACTGCGCGAAAGTATGCTGCATAATGCCGACGCCGTTCTGCCGGACGCCGTTGAAGTCAGGATTGTAGGGATGGCCGAGCCCTTGCGCCGCCAGGATGAAATCCTCGGTCGTATCGGAGATATGGCGCGGCTCGGAAACTCTGAGATCGCCGGAAATGCCGTGATACCGGTCGTTGAAACGGCTGTTGGCTTCAATATCCTTGAAGTGTGGGAGCATGTCCCCGTAGGACCATTCCCTTTCGTTGCCGAGATAGGCGGCCCAGCCGTCGTAATCCTCTTTCTGGCCGCGCATATAGACCATGGCGTTGACGGCGCTGCCACCACCAAGTGCTTTTGCGACGGGGACGATGGGGCCGCGTCCTCCGAGCAGGGGCTGCGGTGCCGTATGGTGCATTTCGAGAAAATCGTCGCGGGCGAGATATTTCATGTAGCCGGCGGGAAAGGACATCAGCCGCGCGGTATCACGCGGTCCGCGCTCGATGATCAGCACCGAAAAACCGAAATCGCGCACCAGGCGCATGGCCGCAACGCATGCGGCGGATCCACCGCCGGCGATGATGAAATCGTAACTCTTGCCGGCCGTCATGCGCCGATCTCCTTGAGGCGGATGGCCTGGCGCGCCAGCAGCCGCTCGACATCGCCAATATCGAGCGTGGAAAGTTTGGCGCCCGGCTTGCGCAGCGCGGCGGATTTGATCACGCCGCGTTTGGCAAGGACATATTTGCGGCAGGCGAGGCCGATGCCCTGCTGCTGTTCATAGCGGGCGAGCGGCAGGTATGCGTCGAAGATCTCATGGGCGCGATCTGGATTGCCGGCAGCATGGGCCTCGACGACGTCGACCATCATCTCCGGATAGCAGAAGCCGGTCATGGCGCCGTCTGCGCCGCGCCCCATCTCTTCGGGCAGGAAGAGTCCGCCATTGCCGCAGAGGATCGAGATGCGCCGCATGGCGCCCTTGTCGCTGGCGGCGCGAAGCGCTGTGATTTTTGCAAGACCAGGCCAATCCTCGTGCTTCAGCATGACGCAATTGGGAACAGCGTTGACGATGCGCTCGATGACACCAAGCGCGATCGTCACATTGGTGGTGAGCGGATAGTCCTGCAGCACGAAGGGGGTGTCATCAAGCGCCTCGCCGACCGTCTGGTAGAAGGCGAAGGCCTGGTCATCGGTCCTGACGGTCCAGGGCGGCGCGACCATGACGCCGGCGGCCCCCGCGCCCATGACGGCTTCGGCGAGTTCGCGCATCGGCGCAAGCCCCGGCGCCGATACGCCGACGACAACCGGAAGGCGCCCGTCGAGGCGCTTCAGCACGCGCTCGACCACCAGGCGCGATTCCTCGGCGGTCAGTTTCGGCGCTTCGCCGAGCTGGCCGAGCACCGTCAGGCCGGTGACGCCGGCGCCCTCGTAGAAATCGACCATGCTGTCGATGCTGGCAAGATCGAGCGCACCGTCGTCGGTAAAGGGTGTTACGGCAATCACATAGACGCCCTTGGCATCTTCGGTTAGTCGGGCCATTTCGTATCTCTCCGATCCAGCGATCGATTAAATCGTCCGGCAATCTATGCGCTCGACCGCTCGCCCAGCAACCCTTTCGTCAGCGTGCGGCCAATCTTGGCAAACCTTCGTCATCCACGTCCGCCGCCAGGCGCGCATCTGCGTGTTTGCGGTTCCAATTCCAATGATTTGCGGGCATGGTCTGCCGCGATGAGCACAGATTCGTCCGATCTTTTTGGCGCGCTTTTCGAGGCGCCGCCCGCGAACCGAACGGTTCCGGTGCTGGTGCCGATGCCGGCGCCGAAGCCTTATTCTTATTCCGTGCCGGAGGGTATGGCGGTCGCGCCGGGCTCGGTCGTGCAGGTGCCGCTCGGGCCGCGGCAGGTGATCGGCGTCGTCTGGGACGGCGGCGAGGATGGCGTCGATCCGAAGAAGCTCAGGCCGATCAGCCATGTGTTCGACTGCCCACCGCTTACCAAGGAAATGCGGGATTTCATCGACTGGGTGGCGGCCTATACGCTCTCGCCGCCCGGCCTCGTCGCCCGCATGGCACTGAGGGCGCCGAACGCTTTCGAGCCGGAGCCGATGGTGGAAGGGCTGAAACTCGTCGGCGGCCGACCGGAGCGGATGACGCCGGCGCGCGCCCGGGTGCTCGATGCCGCCTCCAACGGCTTGTCCTGGACGCGCAGCGGTCTGGCGCATGCGGCAGGGGTGTCGACGAGCGTCGTCGACGGGCTGATCACGCTCGGTATCTTCGAGACGGTGTTCCTGCCGCCTCCGCCGGTCGTGGCGCTGCCGGATCCCGAATTTGCCGCTGCCCGTCTCGAAGGGCCGCAGAAAGACGCTGCCGAAGAGATTCTCGGCGACGTGCGCAAGGGCGAATTCTCGGTGTCGCTGATCGACGGGGTGACCGGATCTGGCAAGACGGAGGTGTATTTCGAGGCGATCGCCGAGACGCTGAGGCGCGGCAGGCAGGTGCTTATCCTGCTGCCGGAGATTGCGCTGACGGCAAGTTTCCTGGATCGCTTTCAGGATCGCTTCGGCGCGAAGCCGGCCGAATGGCATTCCGACCTCGCGCCGCGCATGCGCGAGAAAGTCTGGCGCCAGGCGGTGACCGGCGAGGTGCGCGTCGTGGCGGGTGCGCGCTCGGCGCTCTTCCTGCCCTTCGAGGATCTCGGCCTCATCATCGTCGACGAGGAGCACGATCCTGCCTACAAACAGGAGGACCGCGTCTTCTACAATGCCCGTGACATGGCAGTGGTGCGCGGCCGCATCGGCGATTTTCCCGTCATCCTGGTTTCGGCGACGCCATCGGTCGAAAGCCAGGTCAATGGACAGAGCGGACGCTACACTACGGTGCATCTGCCGACGCGGTTCGGTGACGCCGCGCTGCCGGACCTGCATCTCGTCGATATGCGCAGGCACGCGCCGGAGCGGGGCGGCTTCCTGTCGCCGGTCTTGATCAGGGCGGTTGGCAAGACGGTGGAAAGGCGCGAACAGGCGCTGCTCTTTCTCAACCGGCGTGGTTATGCGCCGCTGACGCTCTGCCGGGTGTGCGGCCACCGTTTCCAGTGCCCGCAATGTTCGAGCTGGCTGGTGGAGCACCGCTTCCGCAAGCAGCTGCAATGCCACCAATGCGGCCATGCCGAACGCACCCCGGAGGCCTGCCCGGAATGCGGCACGCTCGACCATCTCGTCGCCTGCGGACCGGGTGTCGAACGCATCGCCGAAGAGGTGGAACGGCATTTCCCCGAGGCGCGGACCATCGTTCTCTCTTCGGATATCATGGGCGGGGTGAAACGGCTGCGGCTGGAACTGGAAGCGATCGCCAAGGGCGAGGCGGATATCGTCATCGGCACCCAGCTCGTCGCCAAGGGGCACAATTTTCCGCTGATGACGCTGGTCGGCATCGTCGACGCCGACCTCGGCCTTGCCAATGGCGATCCGCGCGCGGCGGAGCGCACCTTCCAGCTTCTGTCGCAGGTGACCGGCCGCGCCGGACGCACCGGCCTCAAGAGCCACGGGCTGCTGCAGACATACCAGCCGCAGCATCCCGTCATGCAAGCCATCGTATCAGGCGATTCCGACGCCTTCTACGAGCGCGAGATTACTGAACGCGAACGCGCGGCACTTCCCCCCTTCGGCAGACTCGCCTCGATCATCGTTTCGGCCGAAACCCGCCATGACGCTGAAAACCATGCGCGCGGCATGCGCAATGCCGCGCCGCAGGTGTCAGGCATCTCCGTGCTCGGCCCAGCGGAAGCGCCGCTCGCACTGGTGCGCGGCCGCCACCGCTTCCGCCTTCTGGTGCACGGGCGGCGGAACTCGGACATGCAGGGTTTCCTGCGGGCGATGCTGTCGCAATCGCCGAAGGAGCGCGGATCGGTGCAGGTGCAGCTCGACATCGATCCGCAGAGTTTTCTCTAGCTACCAGCCGGCTATGGATTGCCAGCGGCCCGCTTTTCTGGCCACTCCGCCATTTCCTCCCTTTTCGACCCGTGCCATAAAACAGCGATTCACGAGTGATTTGGGGGCGGTGCATGGAGTTCTATTTTCCGACCGAGTTTGGCGAGCAGCTGGCGTTCTGCTCTGCAGCCTTCACGGCGCTGGCGGGCTTCCTCATGATGTTCGCACCGGGCCACGCCCTGCGCCTTCTCGGCCTGCAGGCGCGGGAGGGACGGCCGGAAGGTTTTGGAGAAGCGCGCTCGATGGGCGGTTTCTATCTCGGCTTCGGCGCTTCGGCCATCATGCTCGCCCAGAACTGGATCTACATGGCGCTCGGCGCTTCCTTTGTCATGGCCGCCTTTGCTCGTGTCATCTCGATCCTGTCCGATAAGGGGAGTAACATCGTCAACTATTTACTCCTGGTTGTGCACATCGCCCTGGCGGCATTGCCGCTGCTATATGTTTTCGGCTTCTTCCAGGCGTGAATTTCGCTGCCGGCGGGCGGCCTCTCCGGCCTGCTTCCAAGTCATTGCGCAATTTTGCGGACAGAAATTCATGTGAAAGGCGTATTCGGGCATTACGCGTGTTGCGAGTCCGAACATCCTATGTTAGACGGACCCCGAATTTCGGAAGAAGCAAGAGGCTTCTCTTGTGATTTCTGGGGGAAATCAAAACGAATTCAAGGTCATAGGTTCGGCGCCCGCCGAGAGCCGGATTTTGGATTGAAATCAGGGAAATTTGTGCCAGTGGCAGACACGTCCCAGCTTACTTCTGGTGTTGCAGAGCGCTATGCCTCGTCGCTTTTCGAGCTGGCGCTCGAAGAGGGTGCCGTCGCTACCGTAACTGCAGACCTTGACCGTTTCCAGGCGATGCTGGATGAGAGCGATGATTTGAAGCGTTTCATCCTGAGCCCCGTTTTCTCTGCCGAGGACCAGCTGAAGGCGATCGTCGCCATCAGTGAAAAGGCCGGTATCTCGGGCTTCTTCGCCAACTTCCTGAAGGTCGTGGCGCGCAACCGCCGCCTCTTCGCCCTGCCGGGCATGATCAAGGCCTTCCGCCTGATCGCCGCCAATCATCGCGGCGAAATTTCTGCCGAGGTCACCTCGGCCCATGCTCTCTCCGCAGAGCAGGAAAATGAATTGAAGGCGGCGCTGAAGGGCGTCACCGGCAAAGACGTGGCAATTGCTGTCACGGTTGATCCGTCAATTCTTGGTGGTCTGATCGTCAAGGTCGGGTCCCGTCAGATTGATACGTCTCTTCGTACCAAACTCTCTACCCTTAAGCTTGCATTGAAAGAGGTCGGCTGATGGATATCCGCGCCGCGGAAATTTCCGCAATTCTCAAAGACCAGATCAAAAATTTCGGCAAAGAGGCAGAAGTCTCGGAAGTCGGCCAGGTTCTCTCCGTCGGTGACGGTATCGCTCGCGTTTACGGTCTGGACAATGTTCAGGCTGGTGAAATGGTCGAGTTCCCCGGCGGCATCCGCGGCATGGCCCTGAACCTTGAATCTGACAACGTTGGTGTCGTTATTTTCGGCTCCGACCGCGACATCAAGGAAGGTGACACCGTCAAGCGCACCGGCGCCATCGTCGACGTGCCGGTCGGTCCGGAGCTGCTTGGCCGCGTCGTCGACGCTCTCGGCAACCCGATCGACGGCAAGGGCCCGATCAACGCGACCCGCCGTGCGCGCGTCGACGTCAAGGCCCCGGGCATCATTCCGCGCAAGTCGGTTCATGAGCCGATGTCGACCGGCCTCAAGGCCATCGACGCCCTGATCCCGGTCGGTCGCGGCCAGCGCGAGCTCGTTATCGGCGACCGCCAGACTGGCAAGACCGCGATCCTGCTCGACACCTTCCTGAACCAGAAGCCGATTCATGACAACGGTCCCGACAACGATAAGCTCTACTGCGTTTACGTCGCCGTCGGCCAGAAGCGTTCCACGGTTGCCCAGTTCGTCAAGGTTCTCGAAGAGCGCGGCGCCCTGAAGTACTCGATCATCGTCGCCGCTACGGCCTCCGATCCGGCTCCGATGCAGTTCCTCGCTCCGTTCGCAGGCTGCGCAATGGGCGAATATTTCCGCGACAACGCTCAGCATGCCCTGATCGGCTATGACGACCTGTCCAAGCAGGCTGTCGCCTATCGTCAGATGTCGCTGCTGCTGCGCCGCCCGCCGGGCCGCGAAGCCTATCCGGGCGACGTTTTCTACCTGCACTCGCGTCTCCTCGAGCGCGCTGCAAAGATGAACGACGACAAGGGCGCCGGTTCGCTGACCGCTCTGCCGGTTATCGAAACGCAGGGCAACGACGTTTCGGCCTTCATTCCGACTAACGTGATCTCGATCACCGACGGCCAGATCTTCCTTGAAACCGACCTGTTCTATCAGGGTATCCGCCCGGCTGTTAACGTCGGTCTGTCGGTTTCCCGCGTCGGCTCCTCGGCCCAGATCAAGGCCATGAAGCAGGTTGCCGGTTCGATCAAGGGTGAGCTTGCCCAGTATCGTGAAATGGCCGCCTTCGCCCAGTTCGGTTCGGACCTCGACGCTGCGACGCAGCGCCTCTTGAACCGCGGCGCACGCCTGACTGAGCTCCTGAAGCAGCCGCAGTTCTCGCCGCTGAAGACGGAAGAGCAGGTCGCTGTGATCTTCGCTGGCGTCAACGGCTATCTCGACAAGCTTCCGGTCGCTCAGGTCGGCAAGTTCGAGCAGGGCCTGTTGTCCTATCTGCGTTCGGAAGGCTCTGCCATCCTCGACGCGATCCGCACGGAAAAGGCTATCAGCGACGATACCAGGGGCAAGCTCACCGCTGCTCTCGATAGCTTCGCCAAGTCTTTCCAGTAATCGGGCCTAGTTAGGACGGATAACGGATGCCTTCACTTAAGGATCTGAAAAACCGGATCGCCTCCGTCAAGGCGACGCAGAAGATCACCAAGGCGATGAAGATGGTCGCCGCGGCGAAGCTTCGGCGTGCGCAGGAGGCGGCCGAGGCTGCCCGGCCCTATTCGCAGCGCATGGGTGCGGTTCTGGCGAACATCGCCAAGGCCGTCACCGATGCGGATGGCGCGCCGGCGCTGATGACCGGCACCGGCAAGGACCAGGTCCATCTGCTGGTGGTCTGCACGGCCGAACGCGGTCTTTGCGGCGGCTTCAACTCGCAGATTGCGCGCTTTGCGCGTGACCATGTCCGGAAGCTGCTTGCCGAGGGCAAGACGGTGAAGATCTTCACCGTCGGCAAGAAGGGCTACGACATCCTGCGGCGTGAATACGCGTCGCTGATCATCGAGCGCAAGGAACTGCGCGAAGTCAAGAAGATCGGTTTCGAGAATGCCGACCAGATCGGCAAGCGCGTCATCGAGATGTTCGCTGCCGGCGAGTTCGACGTCTGCACGCTGTTCTACTCCGAATTCAAGTCTGTGATCAGCCAGGTTCCGACCGCGCAGCAGCTCATTCCGGCCAAGGCTCCGGAAGCTGTGGCCGAGGATGCGGAACATGCAGGCGCCGTCTACGAATACGAGCCGGATCCGGCGTCGATCCTCGATGACCTGATCCCGCGCAATATCTCCGTCCAGATCTTCCGCGCTCTCCTGGAGAACGTCGCGGGCGAGATGGGCGCCAAGATGAGCGCGATGGACAATGCGACGCGCAATGCCGGTGAGATGATCAACAAGCTGACGCTGAGCTACAACCGTCAGCGTCAGGCTCAGATCACCAAGGAACTGATTGAAATCATTTCGGGCGCGGAAGCGCTCTGAGTTAGGGAAAGAGGGTAAGAAAATGGCTGAGGCAGCTACCCGCTCTGTCGGCAAAGTCACCCAGGTTATCGGCGCTGTCGTCGACGTTGCTTTCGAAGGCGAACTGCCGGCGATTTTGAACGCGCTTGAAACCGACAACAACGGCAACCGTCTGGTTCTCGAAGTCGCTCAACATCTGGGCGAAAACGAAGTCCGCACGATCGCGATGGACTCGAGCGAAGGTCTCGTTCGCGGCCAGCAGGTCGTCGATACCGGCGCTCCGATCTCGGTTCCGGTCGGCGATGAAACGCTCGGCCGCATCATGAACGTCATCGGCGAGCCGGTCGACGAAGCAGGCCCGCTGAATACCACCCACAAGCGCGCCATCCACCAGGACGCTCCGGCCTATGTCGAGCAGTCCACGGAAGCACAGATCCTCGTCACCGGCATCAAGGTCGTCGACCTTCTCGCTCCCTACGCAAAGGGCGGCAAGATCGGCCTGTTCGGCGGCGCCGGCGTCGGCAAGACCGTTCTCATCATGGAACTGATCAACAACGTCGCCAAGGCGCACGGTGGTTACTCGGTCTTCGCAGGCGTGGGCGAGCGTACCCGCGAAGGCAACGACCTCTATCACGAAATGATCGAATCGGGCGTCAACAAGCATGGCGGCGGCGAAGGCTCCAAAGCAGCGCTCGTTTACGGCCAGATGAACGAACCGCCGGGCGCACGCGCTCGCGTCGCTCTGACCGGTCTGACGGTTGCTGAACACTTCCGCGACCAGGGCCAGGACGTTCTGTTCTTCGTCGACAACATCTTCCGCTTCACCCAGGCAGGTTCGGAAGTGTCGGCTCTGCTCGGCCGTATTCCTTCGGCCGTGGGTTATCAGCCGACGCTCGCAACCGACATGGGTTCGATGCAGGAGCGTATCACCACGACGACGACCGGCTCGATCACCTCGGTCCAGGCCATTTACGTTCCGGCCGACGACTTGACCGACCCGGCGCCGGCAACCTCGTTCGCCCACCTGGACGCAACGACCGTTCTGTCGCGCTCGATCGCCGAAAAGGGCATCTACCCGGCGGTCGACCCGCTCGACTCCACTTCGCGCATGCTCGACCCGATGGTCGTCGGCGAAGAGCACTACGAAGTTGCTCGTAAGGTTCAGTCGACGCTGCAGCGCTACAAGGCCCTGCAGGACATCATCGCCATCCTGGGCATGGACGAACTGTCCGAAGAGGACAAGCTCGCTGTCGCCCGCGCCCGTAAGATCGAGCGCTTCCTGTCGCAGCCGTTCTTTGTTGCCGAGGTCTTCACCGGTTCGCCCGGCAAGCTAGTTGCGCTCGAAGACACGATCAAGGGCTTCAAGGGCCTCGTCAACGGCGAATATGACAACCTGCCGGAAGCTGCCTTCTACATGGTCGGCTCCATCGATGAAGCCATCGAAAAGGCCAAGAAGCTCGCTGCCGCTTGATGGGCGACGCTCAGGACGAGATATTCTGCTGCGCCTCCCTGAAGGGGGTCGTGGCGGAACTTCCGGAGCCGGCCGCGCCGACTGTCTACCGTGCCGATAATGGCGTGATCATGATGGTTGTGGGGCTGGTTCAGACCGAGGAAGGGCTCGGATATCTCGATCAGGCGATACTGCACTGCCCGTTCTGCGGGACCAAATTGCAAGATGCAAAAGCCATAGCCGAGAAGGTAAGTCACTGATGGCTGACAATTTCAACTTTGAGCTCGTTTCGCCGGAGCGCCTGCTCCTGTCGGAGATGGTGACTGAGGTCGTTATTCCCGCGACTGAGGGCGAGATGACCGTCATGGCACATCATGCGCCGACAATGACGACGATCAAGCCCGGCGTCGTGAGCGTGCGGTCGGCTTCCGGCAAGAAGCAGGACTATGTCGTCTTCGGCGGTTTTGCCGATATCCTGCCGACGGGCTGCACGTTGCTGGCCGAGTCTGCCGTACCGGTCGAGGAACTCCATAAGGACGAGCTGACCCGCCGCATTGAGGCTGCTCGCAAGGAACTCGAACATGCCGAGTTGCACGAGCACAAGTCGAAGCTCGAGTATTTCATCATGGAACTGACGCATCTTCGCGGCATCGTCCAGCAGGATTGACCGCGACGAAATGTGATAATGAAGGCGGCCTCGTTAGCCGCCTTTTTTATTTCCGCTGAGTGTTTGAGAAGAGATTAGCGGCTGCAATGGGTCGCGTCGTTGGGTCTCTTGGAGCAGCCGTCTCAGAAACCCGTGCCGCCGCGCAGTTCGATGACGAGTGTCTTGAACAAGATCCGCAGGTCGAGCAATAGGTTGAAATTCTTTACATAATGTATATCGCAGGCAATGCGGGCCCGCGCCTGCAGCGGTCGCGTCGTCGGGCCGCGCCAGCCGCGTATTTGCGCGAGGCCGGTGATGCCTGGCCGCATGATGTGGCGATGATGGTAATCCGGCACGAGCTCTTCATACAGCCTGCCGGCCGCGCGCATATTGATGGCGTGGCAGCGCGGGCCGACCAATGACATGTCGCCCTTGAGGACATTGAAAAGCTGCGGCAGTTCATCGATATTGGTCTTGCGGAGCACGGCGCCGATTGCCGTCATCCGGCTGTCGCCCTTGACGGTCTGTTGGATGCCGCTGGGATCGCAGGCTTCCGCCCGCATCGACCGAAACTTGAAGACGGTAATTTTGCGGCCGTTCAGTCCCCACCGAAGCTGCCGGAAAAAAACCGGGCCGCCATCGTCGGATTTAATGAAAAGCGCGATTGCCAGAAAAAGCGGGGCCAGCACGATCAGTGCGCTGGTGGACACCACGATGTCGATCAGGCGCTTCACCCCCAGACGAACAGCCATCCTTCCCTGGGCATGCGAAAAGCTCTCCGGCCGGCGGATGTTGGAATTCGCAATGACCAGCGACCTGATTTTGTCCTGACGCTGAGACGAATCGAAGCGCGCGTTTCTCTTCGAAGTAAAAGCATTCATTACGCAAAATCCACAAGTTTAAGTGTGAAGCTGAGCCGCAGCGAGACAAATACATGGAGCGATATCGTTTGTCATCAATATCATTAGGAAATTAGTAATCATAAAGACGCCAAAAATGGGAGTAATTCCTGTTAACCTTAATGCCTCTAGTTGAGGTGTGGAAGGATTTATACTTTGAAAGGAGTAGCTCGATTGGGCTGGTGGCTCGTGAGACGGTGCCCGATGTCGATCGCCGGCCTCTCCAGCAGGTAATAGCTGAGGCTTGCGACCAGAAAGACGAGCGCCACGGCCAACCCGCTCGACTGCAGCCATCCGGTGACGACGTTTTGTGTGGAAACGCCGAACGATCCTGGATCGAGCCTCTGGATCAGGATCAGGATGATCTCCTGCCAGATATAGATGCCGAAAGACATTTTTGCGATATAGCGGATTGGCCTGCTATCAAGCAGTCTTCCCACGTGCTGCGAATGGCTTAGTGAAACGAGCGCCGTCGCGACCGCCAGCGGAAAGACCGGAAAGCCATAGGGGATATCGAGCCAGCCGTAGGCTTCGGGGGTGCCGCCAGGCGATGCGACGAGGCGGTAGCCTGCTGCCGCAAGGGCTAGGAGGGCCGTGGCATCAAACCAGGAAGAGCGTCTTGCAGGCAGCATGACTTCGATGCCGGCGGCAAGCGCGCCGAGCGCGAAGACGGCGAAGAAGCCGATCGGATTATATTTGGGCATCCATTCCTTCGCGCCACCCTGCAGGCCATACGCCCAGCCGCGCTCGACGTCGTCGAGCGCAAAGAGGTTCAGGATCGCCATATGGGCAAGAAGCACGACGGCAATGACGCAGATCCAGACGGAGCGGGCAAGGAATGGGCGCTGCCGCAGCGGGGGTAAGCGAAACAGCAGGAGAAAGCATACCGGCAGGAGCACGTAGCTGGTGACCTCGAAGGGAATGGACCAGAGCGGCCCGTCGGCTTCGACAGGAAAGAGCGTGCGCCAATGCCACTGGCTCATGAACAGCAGTCCGGACAGGTAGCGCAGCGCAAGCTCCGGCGTCAGCGGCAGGGCAAGCAACGTCAGGCTGAGAATGAAGCCGACGCTCGCGGCGACCCAGAAGCCTGGAGCGATGCGTGCCGCCCTGCGGATGGCGTAGTTGCCAAGGCTTGGCATGCCGTCGCCGGCGTCGAGCGCGCGCCAGAAGGGGCGGGCAAGAAGGAAGCCACTGAGCACGAAGAAGATTGCGACGCCGAAATTGCCGAAGCGGAGGATGTTTGCGGTCGGCGCCAATTCGTCGGGAATTCTGCGCATGTCGAGCCGGAGCGCGAGATGGTGAGCGAGCACCAGCAGGCAGGCCATCGCGCGCAGAAAGTCGGCTCCGGCGAGTCTGTCCTGTGGTCGCATTTGTTGCCCGCCTTGCCCCATCCGGCTGAAACCGCTCCGACTCAAAACCTTGCCGCGGAAAGCCGCAGCGGGCAAGGCCGGGGCAAATTCAGCCGAGGAGTTCGTTGGTATAATAGGTGGAAAAGTCCGGCTTCTCCTTAAGCACGGCGCCATTCGCATCGACCAAAATGCCGTTCTGGAACAGAAAGCTGCCGATGGCATCGGCCTTTGCCGGGTCAAGCGTGCCGATCACGCCAGCCTCGGATTTCAGGAAATGCCCTTCGATCAACGCCTTCTGAGATGCTTTTACCAGTTGCGTGTTCATCAGCGCGCCGTTGCTTCCCGATATCAGCAGTTCGCAGGCTTCGTCGGGATGGTCGACGGAATAGGCATAACCCTGGCGCGTCGCCTGGATAAAAGCGCGGGCATTTTCCCGGTTTGCCGAGAGATAGGCGTCGCTGGAAACGATCACCGTCGTCTGCTCGTCCGGAATGCCATAGTCGGAATAGTGGAAGCGGCCGATCTTCCGGTTTTCCAGCTCGGCGGCGATGCCTTCCCAGGTGTAGATTTCCAGTGTGAAGTCAATCGAGCCATTGTCCAGCGCCTCATAAGCGGAGGTGCCGAGGGTGACGGTCTTGACGTCGCCCTTGCCGCCGTCATTGCGGATCATCGCCGAGACCAACGCGCTCTCCCAGGTGCCACCGAAGCCGCCATAGGTCTTGCCGTCGAGATCTCGAGGCCTCTTGATGTCGTCGCGCCCGCCCTTGAAGATCAGGCGTGCGGTTTCCGTCTGGACGACGCCGTAGACCATCTTCACGTCACCGCCGCCGGCACGCTGCGTTAGGGCCTCGATCTCGCTGCTGATGCCGAAGTCGGCAACTCCGTTCGACACCAGCGTGCCGGCGCTGGTGTCGGTAAAGGGTAGAATCTCGACATCGAGGCCGGCGGCCGCATAAAAGCCCTTCTCCTTGGCGACGTAAATGCCGATATGGTTCGTGTTGGGCGTCCAGTCGAGCGCGATGCGAACCTTTGCCGGCGCCGATTGAGCAAAGGCGGCGCGGCCGGCGAGGCTTGTTGCGATAGCGGCGAGAATCGTCTGTCGACGGGTGAGCAGCAGCATGGTGACCTCCTCAGGTCTCTAGAGATGATGCCGAAAATTGTGAGCGGTTTTCGGACGACATCAGGCTCTAACTCTTTAAATCAGAACAGGATTCAGATTTTAGGCCGACGGCCTAAAATCATCCTGTTCTAGCGGATGAAGCAGGGTTTGCAGGATTTCGGTCTCTATCGCCTGGGCCGCCGGCGAGCCGAGGTCGGCGATGCTTCTCGGGCGGGGCAGGGGAACGCGGAATTCGCGGATGACGCGCGCCGGACGGGCAGACAGCACGTAGATCCGATCGGAGAGAAAAACGGCCTCACGGACATCGTGGGTGATCAGCAGCGCCGTCCAGCGATGTTCGGTCCACATGCCTTGCAGCCACTCCTGGATCTGCGTGCGGGTCAGCGCATCGAGCGCGCCGAAGGGCTCGTCGAGCAGAAGCATGTCCTGTTTCTGGATGACGGTGCGCAGCAGCGCAGCACGCTGGCGCATGCCGCCGGAAAGGGAGGCGGGGTAGTGATGTTCGAAGCCGGCGAGGCCGAACCGATCGAAGAGCGGCGCAACAGCGGCGCGGGCGGCCCGCCGGCTCATGCCCTTCACTTCCAGCCCGAGGGCGGCATTGTCGATGATCCGGCGCCAGGGCATCAGCGCATCGCGTTGCGGCATGAAGGCAAAGGAATGTGGCGTCTCTTCCAATGCCGCACCATTAAAAAACATGTTGCCGGAATCGGGCCGCAGCGCCTGCGTCAGCAGTCTCAGAACGGTCGATTTTCCGGAACCGGATGGGCCGACGATCGAGACGAACTCGCCGTTTGCGACAGCGAGCGAAATGTCGCCCAAAACCTTCATGCCGTCGAAGGACTTCGAGATGTTGCGCAGCTCAAGCATCTGACCGGTCATCGGCGTCGTTCCTGGGATGGCTGCCAGGGCATGACGAAACGCTGGATCAGCAACGTCAGCGCGAAGAGGCAGAGCGTCAACAGAGCGCTGACGATAACGGCGGCAAGCACCAGATCGGGACGGAAATTGTTCTTGGCGTTGAGGATATAGATGCCGAGGCCGCGCGCGGCACCGGCATATTCGGCGAAAATTGCGCCGACGACGGCATAGGTGATCGAGATCCTGAGGCCGGCGAAGAAATAGGGCAGCGAGGAGGGAAGCCGCGCCAGGCGGAAAATGCGCCAGCGGCTCGCTTTCATCGAGTTCAAGAGCTCGGCAATGTCACGGTCGGTCGCCTCATAGCCCTGAAGCAGAGCGACGAGCAGCGGGAAGAAGGTGACGAGCGCCACCAGCAATATTTTCGGCAAGAGGCCGAAACCGAACCACAGAACGACAAGAGGTGCGATCGCCACCAGCGGCAAGGTCTGGCTGGCGATGAAGATCGGCAGCAATGCGCGGCGCATGAAGGGCATGAAGTCCATCAGGATGGAAGAGACGAAGGCGAAGGCGAGTGACAGCGCGAAACCGCCGAGCGTGGCACCGAGCGTCGGCCAAGTGTTTGATATCAGTGCCTCTCGGTTCAGCCAGCCTTGGATAAGGATGCGCGAAGGTGCCGGCAGGATGGAAGGTTTTATGCCGGAAAGATCGACGTAAAGTTCCCATGCCGCGAGAAAGGCAAAGCCTGCGAGCAAGGCGGGCATCGCGCGATAGATGGCGAGGCGGAGCGTCGCAAGACGCGAATCCGATGGTCGTGGCGATGTCATCGGCGTTCGATTTCGGGCTTTCGTCGGGCCGTTCGTGGCAACTTGTCGACGGCATCGGTCTCGATGCGCGGCCGCACCCGCTTGAGGGCGATTGCCATGACGGTAGCGATAATGATGCAGGCGGAACTGCCGGACGTGGGGTAAAGTGACACTTGCGCGCCGGAAAACATTTGGACCTCGCTCCGCTGGCATTACCCAGATCAGCTTAGAAGGGTCCGGAGACTTGCACCTCGCATCTCAGCCCCGGCGACACGGAGCTCCCCTGTTATTGCAGCGAAAACTATCATTCGGGTCTTCCTGCCGCAACCGCAAAATTGCAAAGCAGTCCGTCTGGCCGGATGGGACCGCAGATAAAAAACACCCGGACGGAGGTCCTGTCCGGGTGTTTTCCGAGGTTCCGTACCTGCCGGGAACGGAACCCGAGCGCTCACCTCTCAGGCGGCTATTCGGCAGGGGTGATCGGTATGGCGGCAAGCGTCGATGTCGTCATTTCACCTGTATCGATCGACGGTCTCACCGTCGCTCTTGCCTGCGCCGCGGCTTCACGGCCGAGGGAGGAGGGGTTATAAAACCTCAACCAATGTTGAGGTCAATAGGAATGAATACGGTTTCTGCAACGCCGCTCGGAAGGCTTCTGACGGTCGGAGAAGTGGCGCAACGCAGTGGTCTTGCCGTATCGGCGCTGCATTTCTATGAGGCCAAGGGGCTGATCTCGAGTATCCGCACGCGCGGCAACCAGCGGCGCTACGGACGCGATGTGCTTCGCCGGCTCGGCATCATCAAGGTGGCGCAACGTGTCGGCATTCCGCTTTCGGAAATCCAGACGGCATTTGCCTCCCTGCCGCAGGGACGCACGCCGACAGTCGCCGACTGGCAGACGCTGTCGGCGCGCTGGAAGAATGAACTCGATGCGCGAATCAGGCAGCTCAGCCTGCTGCGAGACCGCCTGACCGGCTGCATCGGCTGCGGCTGCCTGTCGATCGAAAGCTGCCCTTTGCGCAATCCCTTCGATCGACTCGGCGAGGAAGGGCCGGGCGCGCGGCTGCTGGAGGCCGAAAACGAAGTATGAGCTTTCAGGGGAGAGCCCTAGCCTCTCGCGGAAAGATGATGCCTGCCTTTCTTTCGGCGGGCGCGCTCATATGTTAAGGGCGAATGGCGCAACAGGCGGCATTGTCCGCGAGGAGGACGGCTTCGTGTTCCATCCGAGACTATTCGAAAATCGCAATGTCGTCGTGACCGGCGCCGGGCGGGGCATCGGCCTCGAAGTGGCGCGGCAGTTTCTGGACTGCGGCGCGAAAGTGATCGTCCATACCGGTCGCAAACCCGAACGGGACCTGCCGGATTTTCTGCTGACGGCTGAATCGGAAAGGCGGGCGCTGCTGTTGCACGCCGATTTCACCGCCGTCGGCGGTGCTGCGCAATTTGCTGAAAATGCGCTCGCCTTTTTCGACAAGGTGCATGTGCTGGTCAACAACGCCGGCACCATGCTCGGCCGTTTTCCGGCTGCGACACTGACTGACGCAGATTATGAAACGATCGTCCGCTTGAACCAGACGTCGGTGGTGGCGCTGACGCGTGCGTTGCTGCCGGCATTGAAAGCCGCGCAAGGCGCTGCCATCGTCAACACCGTTTCAATTTCCGCGCTCACCGGCGGCAGTCCCGGTTCTTCGATTTATTCTGCCTCGAAAGCCTTCGTTTCAACCTATTCCAAGGCGCTTGCCCGCGAACTTGCGCCGGATGGCATCCGCGTCAATTGCGTCTCGCCCGGAACGATCGAGACGGATTTCCATGAGCGCTATTCCTCCCGCGAGAAGCTGGAGCAGACGAGAAAGTCCATTCCCTTGCAGCGGCTGGGCACAGCGGAGGATTGCGCTCCGGCCTATCTGTTCCTGGCGGCACCCTCCCTCTCCGGGTACATTACCGGCCAGGTCCTCGAGATCAACGGCGGCCAGCTTATCTGCTGATTTAGTTAGACCTTTTTTGACATTTCATCACTTTTGGCAAATTCGCGTGTGCGAATATGCTATTGTGCTGATCCGCCTTTTCGCTTCCCTTCCGAGATGTCGAATGCCATTGCCCAAACCCGTGCCGGGAATGTCCGGTCAGGAACTGCACAAACTCGCTGGAAGCGCCCGTGAGGCGAGCGATCTGCTGAAGGCGCTGGCACACCAGACCCGGCTTCTGATCCTCTGCATACTCGCCACCGAGGAGCGGACGGTCGGAGAAATCGAAAACATTCTCGGCATTCAGCAGGCGATGGTCTCGCAGCAGCTCGCGCGTTTGAGGCTCGAAGGCCTCGTCAATACGCGCCGTCAGGGCAGGCTGGTCTATTACAGTATCGGCAATGCCAGCGTGGCTGTCTTCCTAGAATCACTGTTCGATCTTTTTCCGGCTGCTGAAAACAATTAGTACGCGCTCTTGCGGAGCACGGTTGCTGCGTCGAAGATAGGCTGATCCGGATGGTTCCACGCCGGATCGGGAGACCGGATGATCGACAAGCTGGAATTTTTCATCGCCCTTGCCAACGAAAAGCACTTCGGCCGAGCCGCGGAGGAATGCGGGATATCCCAACCGACGCTCTCGGCCGCCATCAGGCAGCTTGAAGATCAGCTTGGTGTAATGCTGGTGCAGCGCGGCTCACGATTTCAAGGGCTGACGCCGGAGGGGCAGCGCGTGCTTGAATGGGCGCGGCGCATCGTCGGCGATGCCCGCACCATGCGCGAGGAGATGCGCGCAGCGCGTCGCGGTCTTTCCGGCCACATTCGCCTCGCCGCCATTCCGACCGCGCTCGCCATGCTTTCGCGCATCACCACGCCCTTTCAGGAACGACATCCGGGAGTGACCTTCTCGATCGTCTCGCGAAACTCGCTGCAGGTGCTCAGCATGCTCGAAAATCTCGAAATCGACGCCGGCATCACCTATCTCGAAAACGAACCGCTTGGCCGCGTGACGACCGTGCCCCTTTATGCCGAGCGTTATAACCTCATCACGGCCGCAGGGAGCCCGCTGTCCGATCGCGACAAAGTGACCTGGCGGGAGGTCGGCGATCTTCGGCTTTGTCTATTGACTGCCGATATGCAAAACCGGCGCATCATCAATCGGCACCTGACGGAAGCAGGCGCCACTGTCCATCCGACTCTCGAATCCAATTCGATGATCGTGCTGTTCTCACATGTCAGGACCGGACGCTGGGCGAGCATCATGCCGCGGAATGTCGCCAAATCCTTTGGTTTTCCGGTTGAAATCCGGATGATTCCAATTGTCGAGCCGGAGGCCCACCATCTGGTCGGCCTCGTCGCACCCTATCGCGAGCCCTTCACCCCGCTCGTATCGGCCTTGTTGCACGAAGCGAGAGTGCTCGTGCAGGATGAGGAACTCTGATAGGAAAAACCTATTAATCCACAAGACAGCTTTATTGATCGTCATTGGCTTCCCTGAGATGCTGTCTCGGTGATGGCACTCGGCTGGGGGAGGTCGGCCATCCCGAAAGAGCAAGCCACTGGGAGGGCTGCCTGATGACCATTCATATCGCCGGAGGCGATATCGCAGCGCGTACGCGTACCATCGTCGCGGACCTTCGCTTCCTTGAGGGGCCGCTGCTTCCCATTCTGCACGAGGTTCAACGAGAATTCGGTTATGTGCCGCAGGAAGCTGTGCCTGTGATCGCGGAGGAGCTGAACCTCTCACGCGCCGAAGTGCACGGGGTGATGACATTCTATCACGACTATCGCGACCATCCCGCCGGCCGGCATGTGCTGAAGCTGTGTCGCGCCGAGGCTTGTCAGTCGATGGGCGGCGACGCGCTGGCTGAACGCGTCAAGACGTTGCTCGGGATCGATTTTCATCAGACGACCCCCGACGGCGCCGTAACGCTGGAGCCGGTCTACTGTCTCGGCCTCTGCGCCTGCGCCCCGTCGGCGATGCTCGACGGCGAGGTTTATGGCCGGGTAGACGGTCAGATGGCGGCGGAGCTCGTTGCGGAGGCACGTCGATGACAGTCAAGATTTATGTTCCGCGCGATGCCGCTGCGCTGGCGCTCGGAGCCGAAAAGGTGGCAAAGGCGATTGCCCAGGAGATCGCCGCCCGCGGCCTCGATGCAGAGATCGTGCGCAACGGCTCGCGCGGAATGTTCTGGCTGGAACCACTTGTCGAAGTTGAAGTCGCCGGCAAGCGCATCGGCTACGGGCCGGTGAAGGCAAGAGATGTGCCTGCCCTGCTTGATGCGGAAATGCTGAACGGGGGCGATCATCCGCTCTGTCTCGGGGAGGTTGAGGACCTCCCGTTCCTCAAGGAACAGACCCGCCTGACCTTCGCCCGTTGTGGCATCATCGATCCCCTTTCGCTCGGCGATTACGAGGCGCATGGCGGCCTTGCCGGCCTCCGCCGCGCCGTTTCGATGAGATCGGTCGATATTGTCAAGGAAGTCACAGATTCCGGCCTGCGCGGACGCGGCGGTGCGGGCTTTCCTACAGGCATCAAGTGGAAAACCGTTCTCGATGCCGCCGGCGAGCGCAAATATATTGTTTGCAACGCCGATGAGGGCGATAGCGGCACCTTTGCCGATCGCATGATCATGGAGGGCGATCCCTTCGTGCTGATCGAAGGCATGGCGATTTCAGGCCTTGCCACCGGAGCCACGAAGGGCGTCATCTATACGCGTTCGGAATATCCGCACGCGATCGCGGTGATGAGCGAGGCCATCGGCATTGCCCGGCAGGCAGGGATTCTCGGCCCGTCTGTGCTTGGCTCGAGCCGCGGCTTCGATATTGAGGTGCGTACCGGGGCCGGCGCCTATGTCTGCGGTGAAGAGACCGCTTTGCTGAACAGTCTCGAAGGCAAGCGCGGTGTCGTGCGCGCCAAGCCGCCGCTGCCGGCGCATAAGGGGCTGTTTGACTGTCCGACCGTCATCAACAATGTGATTTCGCTCGCCTCCGTGCCTGTGATCATGGAGAAGGGTGCTGCCTTCTACCGCGATTTCGGCATGGGGCGCTCGCGCGGCACCATTCCGCTTCAAATCGCCGGCAATGTCCGATACGCCGGACTCTATGAAACCGCCTTCGGTCTTTCGCTCGGCGATATCGTCGACAGGATAGGCGGCGGCACGAGGACCGGCCGACCGGTCAAGGCGGTTCAGGTCGGCGGGCCGCTCGGAGCCTATTTCCCGCGGGCGCTGTTCGACACGCCGTTCGATTACGAAGCCTTCGCCGCCAAGGACGGACTTATCGGCCATGCCGGCATCGTCGTCTTCGACGATACGGCTGATATGCTGAAACAGGCGCGTTTCGCCATGGAATTCTGCGCGGTCGAAAGCTGCGGCAAGTGCACGCCCTGCCGCATCGGCTCGACACGCGGCGTGGAGACGGTAGACAAGATTGCGCACGGTATCGAGCCGGAGAAGAACCGGGTGTTGCTTGCCGACCTTTGCAACACGATGAAATTCGGCTCGCTCTGCGCGCTCGGCGGCTTCACACCCTATCCCGTCATGAGCGCCATGACGCATTTCCCGGAGGATTTTTCGCCGGCGCCGATAGTGGAGGCGGCCGAGTGATGACCTTCCAAGTTACATCTGCACGCCCTGACTTGCTCAATTCCGTTTCCGTACAGGAGGCCGACCATGTCTCTCATCCATGAAATCGACTACGGCACTCCCGCTTCGAAATCCGAAACCATGGTGACGCTCACCATTGATGGGCAGCAGATCAGCGTGCCGGAGGGCACCTCGATCATGCGCGCATCGATGGAAGCCGGCATCGAGGTGCCGAAGCTCTGCGCCACCGACATGGTCGATGCCTTCGGCTCCTGCCGGCTCTGCCTCGTCGAGATCGAGGGCCGCGCCGGCACTCCAGCCTCCTGCACGACGCCGGTGGCGGCAAACATGGTAGTGCACACGCAGACGGGGCGATTGAAGGACATTCGCCGCGGTGTAATGGAACTCTATATCTCCGACCATCCGCTCGACTGTCTCACCTGCGCCGCCAATGGCGACTGCCAATTGCAGGACATGGCGGGTGCCGTCGGGTTGCGCGACGTACGCTACGGCTATGAGGGTGACAACCACGTCAAAGCGCGCAACAACGGCGATATCAATCTGAAATGGATGCCGAAGGACGCGTCCAACCCCTATTTCACTTACGATCCCTCCAAATGCATCGTCTGTTCGCTTTGCGTGCGCGCCTGCGAGGAAGTGCAGGGCACCTTCGCGCTGACAATCGAAGGGCGGGGTTTCGGCTCCCGCGTTTCACCCGGCATGCATGAGAGTTTCATGGATTCCGAATGCGTCTCCTGCGGCGCCTGCGTTCAGGCCTGTCCGACGGCGACGCTCACGGAGAAATCGGTGATCGAGATCGGCCAGCCAGAGCACTCGGCCGTCACCACCTGCGCCTATTGCGGCGTCGGCTGCTCCTTCAAGGCGGAGATGCGCGGCGAGGAACTGGTGCGCATGGTGCCGTGGAAGGACGGACAGGCCAATCGCGGGCATTCCTGCGTCAAAGGCCGCTTCGCCTACGGCTATTCCACGCATAAGGACCGTGTTCTCAACCCGATGATCCGTGAAAAGGTCAGCGATCCCTGGCGGGAGGTAAGCTGGGACGAGGCCTTCGCGCATGTGGCGTCGGAGTTCCGCCGCATCCAGTATCAATATGGCCGCGACTCGATCGGCGGCATCACCTCCTCACGCTGCACCAATGAGGAAACCTATCTGGTGCAGAAGCTGGTCCGCGCCGGTTTCGGCAACAACAATGTCGATACATGCGCCCGCGTCTGCCATTCGCCGACCGGTTACGGTCTCGGCCAGACATTCGGGACCTCGGCCGGCACACAGGATTTCGACAGCGTCGAACATTCGGATGTTGTCGTAATCATCGGCGCAAACCCGACCGATGGCCATCCGGTGTTTGCCTCGCGACTGAAGAAGCGGCTACGCCAGGGGGCGAAGCTCATCGTCATTGATCCCCGCCGTACAGATATCGTCCAGTCGCCACATGTCGAAGCTTCCTACCACCTGCCGCTGAAACCGGGCACCAATGTCGCGGTCATGACGGCGCTGGCCCATGTAATCGTCAGCGAAGGGCTCTATGACGAGACATTCATCCGCGAGCGCTGCGACTGGTCGGAGTTCGAGGATTGGGCGGCTTTCGTCGCCGAACCGCAGCATAGTCCGGAAGAGACGGAGATTTTCACCGGCGTGCCGGCCGCGGATCTGCGCGGTGCAGCAAGGCTCTATGCCACGGGCGGCAACGGCGCGATCTACTACGGCCTCGGTGTCACCGAACACAGCCAGGGTTCGACCACCGTCATCGCGATCGCCAACCTGGCGATGGCAACAGGCAATATCGGCCGTCCCGGTGTCGGCGTGAACCCGTTGCGTGGCCAGAACAATGTGCAGGGCTCCTGTGACATGGGCTCGTTCCCGCACGAGCTGCCAGGTTACCGGCATATTTCCGACGATGCGACGCGCGACATTTTCGAGAAGCTCTGGGGCGTGAAGCTCAGCAACGAACCGGGCTTGCGTATACCGAACATGCTGGACGCAGCGATCGACGGTTCGTTCAAGGGAATCTATATTCAGGGCGAGGATATCCTCCAATCCGATCCCGATACGAAACACGTCGCGGCGGGCCTTGCGGCAATGGAATGCGTCGTCGTGCAGGAGCTGTTCCTCAACGAGACCGCCAACTACGCCCATGTCTTCCTGCCGGGCTCGACCTTCCTCGAAAAGGACGGCACATTCACCAATGCCGAGCGGCGCATCAACCGCGTGCGCAAGGTGATGACGCCGCGCAACGGCTATGCCGACTGGGAGGTGACGCAGAAGCTTGCCCAGACCATGGGACTCGACTGGAACTATGCCCATCCGTCGGAGATCATGGACGAGATCGCCGCGACAACGCCGAGTTTCGCGCTTGTTTCCTACGATTACCTGGAGAAGATGGGCTCGGTGCAGTGGCCCTGCAACGAGAAGAACCCACTCGGCTCGCCGATCATGCATGTCAACGGTTTCGTCCGCGGCAAGGGCAAGTTCATCCGCACTGAATATGTGGCGACCGACGAGCGCACCGGCCCGCGCTTCCCGCTGCTGCTCACCACCGGCCGCATTCTCAGCCAGTATAATGTCGGAGCGCAGACACGCCGGACCGAGAACCTCGTCTGGCACGCGGAAGACCGGCTGGAGATCCATCCGCACGATGCCGAACAGCGCGGCATCCGCGATGGCGATTTAGTGAAGCTCGCCAGCCGCTCCGGCGACACCACGCTCCGGGCGCTGATCACCGAGCGCGTCGCGCCGGGCGTCGTCTATACGACCTTCCATCACCCGAATACGCAGGCCAACGTCATCACCACCGACTTTTCCGACTGGGCGACCAACTGCCCGGAATACAAGGTGACGGCGGTGCAGGTCTCGCCCTCCAACGGGCCGAGCGAGTGGCAACTCGAATACGACGAGCAGGCACGGCAATCACGCCGCATCGCCGGCAAGCTGGAAGCGGCGGAGTGAGGATGGGGGGGCGATCCAGCGTTGTCGGCAAGGCTCGCATTTCACCCTTTGGGGAGAAGAGAGAGCATGCGGCTCACGTTCACGTCGCTGCACACCGAACTGCGGAGGAGGGTGCCTCTCATCCTGTTGTCGCATGGTGAAATTCACGACCACCGCCCATGCTCCCGAAACCGCCCGCCGTAACGGTATCGTGCAGGCGGGTTCGCGGATCGTGCCGGAAGAAGTGCCGGTCGCCTTTTCCTATGGCGGCAGCACGCATGCGGTGATGATGGCGACGCCTGATGACCTTGAGGATTTTGCCGTTGGCTTCAGCCTGACCGAAGGGATTATCGCCTCGCGGGCGGAGATATCCGCCATCGAGGTCGTCGAGGGCGAGCAGGGGATCGATCTGCAGGTGAGCCTCGTCGACGATGTCGCCGACCGGTTGCGGGCGCGCCGGCGCAGCATGGCGGGGCCGGTCGGCTGCGGGCTCTGCGGCGTCGAATCGATCGAGCAGGCGGTGCGGCCGGTGCCTGACGTTTCGGCATCGCCGCTCTCACTGTCGCATTCGGATATCGTCCGCGCCGTTTCGCTTCTGAACGAGGCGCAGCCGCTGCACCGCGAGACGCGGGCTGTGCACGGCGCTGGGTTCTACCTTCCCGGCAGAGGACTGCTTGCGGTGCGCGAAGATGTGGGCCGGCACAATGCGCTGGACAAGCTCTGCGGCGCCGTCATCCGCGCCGGCGAAGGGGGCGGGAACGGCGCCGTCGTCGTCACCAGCCGGCTGTCGGTCGAGATGGTGCAGAAGGCGGCGATCCTCGGGAGCCCCGTGCTCATTGCCATTTCCGCGCCGACGGCGCTGGCCATCCGCACGGCCGAAGAGGCCGGCATGACGCTCATCGCGCTGGTGCGCGGCGAGGATTTCGAGATATTCACTCACCCGCACCGCATCTCGCCCGGAAGCATCGCCGATGTCGCATGATACCAAGACCAAGCTTGTCTATATGGCAAATCAGATCGCCACCTTCTTCAAGAGCCAGCCGGAAAGCGAAGCCGCACCAGGGGTCGCCAACCACATCAACAAATTCTGGGAGCCGCGCATGCGGCGGCAATTGTTTGAAATCCTGGAGACCGAGGAAAACGGCCTGGATGCGCTCGTGCTTCGGGCCGCTCCCATGATCCGCAAGCCGGAGGCGGAAGCAAGCCAGGTCCGGTAATCGAAAGTGGCGTGTGCGGGAGCAGCAGTAGACTCCGCGAATGCATGATCGAATACCTGAAAATTAAATCGATTTAAATTTAAAGCCTGGCAGAAATTCAAAATGCGACAGCGTCTTTTGCGCTCCTGAAAAGACGGGCAGCGCTCCCATCCCAGCAAGGTCTGAAATAAGGAGGAGTTGTTCATGACGGCAGCGGAAACCCGTACAGACGGAGCGGTGGCGGGCTCAGGCCTGCTAGATCGCGAAAGGATCGTCGCAAGGCCCGGTTTCAACCGATGGCTGGTGCCGCCGGCTGCGCTTGCCATCCATCTTTGCATCGGCATGGCCTATGGCTTCAGCGTGTTCTGGCTGCCGCTTTCCAAGTCGCTCGGGATCACCGCTTCGGCCGCCTGCCCCGATCTGACGCTCGCCTCGGCGCTGTTCACAACGACTTGCGACTGGCGCGTTGCCGATCTCGGCTGGATCTATACGCTGTTCTTCGTTCTGCTCGGCTCATCTGCCGCCATCTGGGGCGGTTGGCTGGAGCGGGCCGGTCCGCGCAAGGCGGGGGTCGTTTCCGCCTGCTGCTGGTGCGGCGGCATCGTGCTTGCCGCCGTCGGCGTCATCACCCATCAGCTCTGGCTGATGTGGCTCGGCGCCGGCGTTATCGGCGGGATCGGTCTCGGCCTCGGTTACATCTCGCCGGTCTCGACGCTGATCAAGTGGTTTCCCGACCGGCGCGGCATGGCGACCGGCATGGCGATCATGGGCTTCGGCGGCGGCGCGATGATCGGCGCTCCGCTTGCCAATCTGCTGATGAATGCTTTCAAGACCGATGTGTCGGTCGGCGTCTGGCAGAGCTTCATCGTCATGGCAGCAATCTATTTCGTCTTCATGATGGGCGGGGCCTTCGGCTATCGCATCCCGCCGGCCGGCTGGCGACCGGAGGGCTGGACGCCGCCTGCCGCCAAGAGCACGATGATCACCACCAGACACGTGCACCTGCGCAATGCCCATAAGACCAAGCAATTCTGGCTCATCTGGGCCGTACTTTGCCTCAACGTCTCGGCGGGCATCGGCGTTATCGGCATGGCATCGCCGATGCTGCAGGAGATCTTCGCCGGTTCGTTGATCGGCCTGCCGGATGTTGGCTTCGCTGAGCTCGACGCCGGGCAGAAGGCTTCGATCGCAACGATCGCCGCCGGTTTCGCGGGTTTGTTGTCGCTCTTCAATATTGGCGGACGGTTCTTCTGGGCTTCGCTGTCGGACAAGATCGGCCGCAAGAATACCTACTACTGCTTCTTCATCCTCGGCATCGGGCTCTATGCGCTGGCCCCGACCTTCGCCGGCATGGGCAACAAGGCGCTGTTCGTTCTCGCTTTCGGCGTCATCCTGTCGATGTATGGCGGCGGCTTTGCGACCATCCCGGCCTATCTTGCCGATATCTTCGGAACGCAATTCGTCGGCGCCATCCACGGGCGGCTGCTGACCGCCTGGGCAACGGCCGGCATCGTCGGCCCCGTCGTGGTGAACTATATCCGCGAAGCGCAGATTGCCGCCGGCGTCGCTCCAGGCCCAACGCTCTACACCGGCACGATGTATATCCTCGCCGGCATGCTGGCGCTCGGACTCGTCGCCAATGCGCTGGTCAGGCCGCTTCCGGATAAATGGTTCACGTCGGACGACGAGGTCTCGGCGCTGCAGGCGAAGTCGGCGGCCGTCAATGCCGGCCCGACCGGCTCCTTCGGCATTGGCACCGGGGGGCTGGACGCCAAGGCGGTGCTAGCCTGGGCTGTCGTCGGCATTCCGCTGCTCTGGGGTGTTTGGGTCACGCTGAAGGCGACCTTCGCGCTGTTCGGATGAGCAACGAAAGCGCGCGGCGTTGGCTGATGCGGCGCGCTTTATCCCGTCCTACGCAGATCGCCACAGAGCGCCGCCTGTCTGTCTTGTCTCCTGCGCGCCGGTGGTCTGAATCTGGTCCGGCAGGCGGAATCGCGTCAGCAGGACACGCAGCGTTTCAGCTTCCCTCGCAAGGCCGTGGCTGGCGGCTGTGCTCTCCTCGACCATGGCGGCATTCTGCTGGGTTGCCTGATCCAGCGTATTGACCGCCTGGTTGATTTCCTTGAGGCCGGTTGCTGTTCCCTGGAGGCCTCGACGATGGCGGAGACGTTGCCGTCGATATCCCGTCCTGGGCGACGATCTACTCGAGCGCCTTGCCGGTCTGGCCGACGAGGCCGACGCCATCCTTGACGAGGTCGTTTGCGACACGCACCAAAAACCGCCCAGGTCGGGCGGTTTTCGAGTGGTGAATTAATATCGGCCGGATCAGGCCGCCAGTTCATCCGTCTCGTTTTCCTTGAACATCTTGGCGAGGTTGAGGAAGCAGATCATGCCATTTTCCGAAGCGATGATGCCTTCGCAGAAAGCGCGGTCGAAGGAGGCGGTCACCTCGGGCACCGGCTGGACCTGGCCGGACGAAATGGTGAGAATATCCGAGACACGATCAACGAGCATGCCGATGACCATGCTGTGAACTTCGGCGACAACGATGGCGCTGCGTTCGTTGGCGACGGTGCTCTTCATGCCGAGCTTGTAGGCGAGATCGATGATCGGGATCACGGAGCCGCGCAGGTTCATAACGCCGATGACGTCGGCCGGGGCATGTGGGATCGGCGTCGATGGCGCCCAGCCGCGAATCTCGCGGATGGTCGTGGTCTTGACGCAGAATTCCTGATCATGCAGGCGGAAAGCAATGATCTCGAGCGTATCGCCGCTGAAGCTAGTGGAATTGATCGTGGCCATTAGATTCTTCCCAACTGTCGTAAGCCAAAGCAGAAGCGGGTGCGCCACCATTGGCGCCGACGAGCCTTGCCTTCACACCACGCGATGGCTTTGCGCTCAGCGAAGCATCGTTACGGTTAGCGACGACATTAACGGAAGAGTGTTGCCCAAATCTAAATCGGGAACGGGATTGCGAAAGGTTTTCAGCCTCGGTTTACTTCAGCTGATCGTCTTTTCAATCTGAGAGACGGCCCAATCGACCTGCTCCTTTGTTATGACCAGCGGCGGAGCGAGGCGAATCGTGTGGTCGTGGGTATCCTTGGCGAGAAGGCCGCTCTCCTTCAGCGCATGGCAATATTGCCGTGCGCCGCCGGCTTCGGGTTCCAGCTCGATCGCCATCATCAGGCCGCGGCCACGCACGTCCCTGACGATGTTGGAGCGGATCGACCTCAAGCCTTCGAGGAAATAGTCGCCCATGACGGCGGCGTTCTCGATCATGCCCTCCTCCACCAGCACCTTAAGGGCCGTGCGCGCCACCGCACAGGCGAGCGGATTGCCGCCGAAGGTCGAGCCGTGTTGGCCGGGTTTCAGCACGCCGAGCACTTCGGAATTCGAAAGCACGGCCGACACGGGATAGAAGCCGCCGGACAGCGCCTTGCCGATCAGCGTCACATCGGCTTCGATGCCTTCGTGTTCTTCGGCCAGCAGCTTGCCGGTGCGGCCGAGGCCGGTCTGGATCTCGTCGAGGATAAGGGTGACGTTGTTATCAGTGCAAAGCTCGCGAATGCGGGTGAAATAACCCGCCGGCGGGATGATGACACCGGCTTCGCCCTGGATCGGTTCGATCAGGGCGGCCACCGTATTCTCATTGATTGCGGCGGCGAAAGCCTCGGCATCGCCGAAGGGAATGATGCGGAAGCCCGGCGTGTAGGGGCCGAAGCCGGTTCGGGAGTCGGGATCTGTGGAGAAGCTGATGATGCTCAGCGTCCGGCCGTGGAAATTGTCGGCGCAGACGATGATCTCCGCCTTGCCTTCCGGCACGCCCTTGACCTCGTATCCCCATTTTCGCACCGCCTTGATGGCGGTCTCCACCGCCTCGGCGCCCGAATTCATCGGCAGGATCTTGTGCGAACCCGTCAGCGCCGCAAGCTCCTCGTAGAGATAGGCGAGCTGGTCATTGCGGAAGGCGCGAGAGGTGAGCGTCAGCCTGCCCGCCTGTTCGACCATGGCGGCGAGGATCTTCGGATGGCAATGGCCCTGATTGACGGCGGAATAGGCAGAGAGGCAATCGAGATAACGATTGCCGTCAGTATCCCAGACGTACACGCCTTCGCCGCGCGTCAGCACCACGTCGAGCGGCTTGTAATTGTGGGCGCCGAGGCGCTGTTCCGTGGCGATCAGTTTTTCCGAAGTGTTCATGGCGCTTCTCCCTCCAGTCTTGTTTACGCAGCGCGTGTCGGGCGATCGAAGATGCGGCGGCCGAAGAGGCTTGCCGTCAGTTCCACCAGTATGCGAGCGCTCTTGCCGCGATCATCGAGAAACGGATTGAGCTCGACGAGATCGAGCGACGAGACGAGGCCGCTGTCCGACAGCATTTCCATGACAAGATGCGCCTCGCGAAAAGTCGCGCCGCCAGGCACCGTCGTGCCAACGCCCGGGGCAATGTCAGGATCGAGGAAGTCGAGGTCGAGGCTGACATGCAGCAGGCCGTCCGCTTTGGCGACGACGTCAAGGATATGGCGCATGATGGCGCCGATGCCCTGCTCGTCGATGGCGCGCATATCGAAGACGTTGACGCCGTGTTCGTGGATCTCCTCACGCTCGCGCGCATCGACCGAACGGATACCGACCTGGAAGACATTCTTCGGATCGACGAACGGCCGGTCCCTCGGCAGGATTTCGGCGAATTCCGCCTCACCGCAAAAAAAAGCGACGGGCATGCCGTGGATATTGCCGGAGGGCGAGGTGGCCGGAGAGTTGAAGTCGGCATGGGCATCGAGCCAGAGCACGAACAGCGGGCGGCCTTTGCTGGCGGCATAGCGGGCCATGCCGGAGACGCTGCCCATGGACAGGCTGTGGTCACCGCCGAGAATGAGCGGAAAGCGGCCGGCTGCCGCGACCTCATAGACGCTGCTTTCGAGTGCGCGCGTGAAGGCGCCGACGATCCTCAGATTGTGGGCTTTCGGATGATTCGGCAGGTCCATCGCCGGCACGATGCGGAGATCGCCGTTATCGGCCACATCATGGCCGAGATCGATCAGCGTCTGGTCGACACCGGCAATACGCAGCGCCGCAGGGCCCATGGCCGCGCCCCTGCGGCCGGAGCCTTCTTCCAACGGAGCGCCGATGAGGGTGACAGATCGCGATTGGGCATTCATTCGATGGCTCCGTGTTGAGGCCTGTTTCGGCCGATAGTGGGATAAAGGGCTGGCAGCAAAAAGATGGAAAAATGCCAGAAATGGAGTATGATTGCGCAAATTGATAAAGCTATTTTGACAAAGTGTTCAGCGTGGACGATCTTGATACCGAACTTCTGAGTGCGCTTCGCCACAATGCCCGCATTTCCGTCTCGTCGCTCGCGGCAATGACCGGTGCATCGCGGGCAACGGTCGCCGCCCGTATCGACCGGCTGGTCGCCAGCGGCACCATCGTCGGCTTCACCATCCGTACCGGTCATGAGACGCGATCCGCCGGTGTGCGCGCCATTGTTATGATCGAGGTGCTCGGCAAGCTCGCAGACAGGGTGGCCGATCAACTGCGGGGGCTGCCGCAGGTCCGGGCGCTTCACAGCACCAATGGCAAATGGGATTTCGTCGCTGAACTCGAGGATCGCGACCTTGCCTCCTTTGACGAGACGCTACGCCGAATCAGATTGATCAACGGCATCAATTCGACCGAGACCAACATTCTTCTGAAGACAAGCAAGACGGGCTTCTAACGCATTGTCACGCGATGCCCGGCCTCCTAAATCGGGCGCCCCATCCCCCTGCCGGTAGCGTGTGGGGCGTAGGGGACCTGCCGCGACCTCGCCGTTCCTCTCCCACCTCGCGCTGGGCACGTCCCCTCTCCCCGTCAGAACGGGGATAGGGTTAGGGTGAGGAGCGGCTATCGGCCCGAAACGGAAGCCGGCTCAATATTCTCGCTCGTAGACAATGCCTGCCTCACCAGCGCCGTTGCCGCCGGCCGCTCCCCGGAGTTTGACGCCCCGGCCGACATCGAGATTGATGATGGCCTTGGCGCCGGCCGCGCCGCCTTGCTGCAGTTCGAAATAGGTACGGTCGTTGAGATAGCGGCCGACGCTGACGCTGGTCTGGCCCTTGGAATCGGTGCTGATGTCGAGATCGTCGACGCCGAGCTGGTTGCGCAGGCCTTCGAAAAGCGAGGTGGAGCGATTGCCGGCCAGCTGGCTGACGGCGTCGGCGAGCTGGGCGATTTGCACCGGCGAGAGCTTCGACATCGACTGCCCGAAGATCAGCTGCGCCAGCACCTCATCCTGCGGCAGCTGGGGCGAGGAGGAAAAGGTGATCGAAGGATCGGTGGCGAGGCCCGTGACGTCGACGGTCAGCGTCGTCGAGCCGGAGGTTGAGGTCGCCTCCATATCGAGCGCTGGCGTCAGGTCGCCGGCGAAGGTGATCCGGCTCTTGTCGGTAAAATCCAGGCGGCGGTTGAGAATGGTCAGGCGACCGCGGCGCATGGTGAATCCGCCGGTCACGATCGGTGCAGCCGCCGTTCCGCGGATTGTCACACGGCCGCCGAGCTCGGCATCGATGCCGCGGCCGCGCGCGAAGATCTGCGAGGGCGCGTCGATTTCGAGATCGAGGGTGATCACCGAGGATTTCTCGCCGGGTTTCCGCTCGCCGTCATCGCGCAGCTGTGCCAGCACCGCGCGCGGTGCATTCTTGTGGCGAATGTCGATTTCCCGCAGCGAGGTCGGCAATTTCTCCGGGACGGTGATCGAAGTCTTGTCCAGCCGGAGCTTGCCGCTCACCGTCGCGGCCATGATCGGGCCGCGCAAGCCCACTGTCCCATTGACGGTCGAAACGACGAGGGTGCCGTCGACATAGACCGCCTTGTCGAGCTTGATCGAAATGTCGGCGGGAAAACCGCTGGCCGGCTGGATGCCGATGGTGCCGCTTGCCGAAATCGTGCCGCCGCCGCCAAGATTGCCGCTGAGCCGCGATATCACGGCCTGATTGCCATTGAAGGTGACCGTGGCCGCAAGATTGTTGATGGCAAGATTGCGCCTGACGTCGACGAGTTTGGCGCGCGATGTCGAGATGGTGCCGTTAATGATGGGTGCTGCGGCCGTTCCGCCAAGCTGGAGATTGACGGCGGCGACCCCTTCGGCGACGAGGCCCTGCTGCGCAAGCGGGGCGCCGAGCACAGCGAAGGGAAGGTTGCCGTTGAACCGAAGGTCGAGGGCGCGATTGCCAGATATAACGACGCTGCCGCCGCCCTTCACCGACATGCCGGCGTCACCGGCAAGACTGGTGTCGACTGTCAGCCTGTTGCCGGCAAGCTTGCCGGATGCGTCGATGCTCAGTGGCGAAAGACCGGCGCCTTTCGTCTGGCTCGTCGCAGCATTCTTCCAGTCGACCTTGAAATCGACGGTAGGTGAGGATAGCGCGCCCGTCGCTCTGGCTGTCGCCGAGACCGCGCCCTCGGCTCCGATACCCGGAACAAACCCGTTGGCGATGGCCGCCGGAACATTGGCAGCGTTCGCCGTGACGTCGATCGATTGGATCGCTGTGCCTGCAATGGAAAGATTACCGGCGGCTTTCAGCGAAATGCCGCCGCTGCCGCTGAGAGCGGCATCGAAATCCAGCCGGTCGCCGGCATATTTTCCCGTCGCCGCCAACGCAAGGCGGGAGAGGCCGGCGGCCTTGGTGTGGCTGGTTGCGGCATCTTTCCAGTTCAGCTTGAAATCGACAATCGGATCTGCCGGCGTTCCTGAGGTCTTCGCGCTTGCCGAAAGCGTGCCTTCGGCGCCGAGACCGGGAACAAAGGCATTGGCGATATTTGCCGGCAGCGCCGGAATATCGGCATTGACCGAGAGATCCCGAATGCCATTTCCGGCAATCGTGACGCCGCCCACCGCCTTGGCCAACACGCCATCCTTACTGGCAAGGCTGGCATCGAAGTCGACCCTGTCATTGGCGAATTTGCCGGAGGCCGCAGCACTGAGACCCGAAAGGCCGCCGCTCCTGGTCTGGGCGGTGGCAGCGTTCTTCCAGTTGAGTTTGAAATCGACGGCCGGTTTGGGAAGCGCTCCTGCGGCGGATGCCGTTCCCGACACGGTGCCCTCCGCGGCAAGACCGGGGACGAAGGCGTTAGCAAGGCCCGCAGGCAGATTGGCAAGCTCGGCTTTGACGTCAAGATTGCGGAGTGAGGTGCCGGATATCGCGACATTGCCCACCGCGTTCAGCGAAAGGCCGTCCTTGCCGCCGAGATTGGCGTTAAAATCCAGCCTATTGTCGGCGAGGTGTCCCGATGCTGCAAGCGCAAGGCCGGAAAGATGCGCGCTTCTGGTTTGGCTGGTCGCGGCATCCGTCCAGTCAAGCTTGAAATCGGCCTTCGGCGCAGCCGGTGTTCCGGCCGCAGACAGGGTGCCTGATATCGTGCCGCCGGCCGCCAGATCGGGAATGAAGGCATTGGCGAGAGCGGCCGGGAGTCGGACGATTTCGGCATCGACCTTAACGCTGCCGATCGTCGTACCGGCGAGAGCGACATTGCCCATGGCCTTCAAGGAGAGACCTTGATCGCCAGCGGCCGCCGCGGTGAAATCCAGCTTGTTATCGGCAAATTTCCCCGATGTGGTAATGCCGAGAGCGGCAAGGCCGGCACGCTTCGTGTGGCTCGTCGCAGCGTCCTTCCAGTTGAGGTCGAAATTGGCGGTCGGCGCGGAAGGCGAGCCGGCGGCCGAGATTCTCCCGGAGACGACGCCTTCGGCGGCGAGATCGGCGACGAAACTGTTTGCGAGGCTTGCCGGGATATCGGACAGCGTCGCATCGACGCTGACGGCGCCAATTGTCCTGCCGGTAACGGCGACATTGCCGTTGGCCTTGAGCGAGAGGCTATCTGCGCCGGCGATCGCGGCGTTGAAATCAAGCTTGTTGTCGGCGAATTTCCCGGATGCCGTGACGCCAAGAGCGGCAAGGCCGGCGCGTTTCGTGTGGCTCGTCGCGGCGTTTTGCCAATGGAGATCGAAATCGGCTGCCGGAGCAGCAAGCGTCCCGTTGGCCGACACCGTTCCGGAAACAGCACCTTCCGCCGCCAGATCCGGGACGAAGCCGTTCGCAATGGCGGCGGGGACATTGGCCAGCGTTGCATCGACCTTGACGCCGCCGATCGTCGTGCCGGTGATGCTCACATTGCCGTTTGCCTTAAGCGAGAGGCTGTCGGCGCCGCTGGCCGCGACGTCGAAATCGAGCTTGTTGTCAGCGAATTTACCGGATGCCGTCACATCAAGGCTCGCTAGACCGGCGCGCTTCGAGTGGCTGGTCGCAGCTTTTTCCAGGCGAGATCGAAATTGGCGGTCGGAGCCTTGAGGGGACCGAAGGCGCTCACCTTTCCGGTGATTGTGCCTTCGGCGGCGAGATCGGAAACGAAGCCATTGGCGACGCGCGCAGGCAGGTTGAGGATATCGGCGTCAATATCGAGCACGGGCGCCGTCGGATCAGCGAGCGCGACGTTGCCGCCGGCCCTGAGTGAGAGGCCGTCGCTACCTCCGATTGTCGTGGCGAAATCGAGCTTCCTTTCGGCAAATTTGCCGCTGGCGGTGATGCCGAGCGGTGTCAGGCCGGCGCCCTTCGTCTGCCCTGTCGTCGCATCCTTCCAGTCGAGTTTGAAATCGGCGATGGGTGCTGCCGGCGTTCCCGTCACAGCAATCGTTCCCGAGATCGTGCCGCCGGCCGAAAGATTTGGCACGAAACCGTTGGCGAGCGCTGCCGGCAGCTCCTTGATGACGGCATCGAGTTTCAGCGTCTCGCCGGCAGTACCGGTCACGCTCACCGTGCCGGCGCCGGTCCTCAGCGTCAGACCGTTCAGGTTGGCGGCGCCGCCGCCGATCGTGACCTGCGTCGGCGCGGCAAGCTCGAGCTGAATGTTGCGCGGACTTGCCGCGAAACGATCGAGATTCAGGTTCACCACGTCGCCCGCCGTCTCGATATTGCCGACTGCCAGCACGGGATTGCCGTCATAGGTCGCATCAAGATCGAAGTCGGTCTTGTCCTGCTTCTTGCTAAAACTGAGGTAAAGTTTGCCGAGCTTGTTTGCTCCGGCATTCAGTTCGTCCGCCCGGACCGTGCCGTTTGCCGCAAGCGTGCCGAGATCAGTGACCGTGACGTCGATATCCGGCTTGACGATCGCGATGGTATCGCGGCGGATCGCGGCGCCTGATGCAATGAGCTTGAGCGCAATCTTGCCGCCATCGCTTTCGACGCCGAGCGAACCCTTGAGATCGCCTTCGGCTTTCTGCCCGCCGAGCGCGGCCAGGAGGCCGATATTGGGGAAATCGAAGCTCAACGCGCCCGAGGGCGTCAAGGAGGGCGAGAGCTCCAGACTGCCGGTCAGCCGATTGCCGCTGACATCGGCGCTCAGTGCGGGAATGCTCGTCTTGCCGTTCTCAGAGCGGATGTCGCCGGTGATGCTGAGCGGTTGGCCCTCGATCGTGCCGGTGGCCGCGATCTTCCCCTGAGGCGCCTTCGGATCGGCGACACCCGACAGATCGATATTGAGGTTGGCGAGCATGCGATCGGCCATCTCAAGGCTGGGAGACTTGACATTCGCTGTCACGGAGATCGCCGGCAATTCGCCTCCGACCCTCAGCGCATAACCTGCTCCGCCGCGCGCGCCTAACACAAGCTTGCCGATATCGGGCAGCCGGCCCGAGAGATCGGCGTTCAACATCGAGCCGTCGAGCGTGACGTTGCCGGCGGCTTCGAGCGTGCCGGATTTCAGGACAAGGTTGGACAGCGCGAATTTCGACGGGATGGTGCCGATCACCTGGCTTTCGAGCGAGATCGGCTGGTCGAACTTGCTCGTCACCGCGGCCGGCAGGGCCGCCGGTGCGATGCTCAGCTTGACATTGCCGGTCAGCGCGCGGTCCGCCGGCCGATAGGAGCCATTGAGGCTGCCGTTGATATTGGCGCTTTCGACCGTGGTGCCGTTGAAACCGATGCTGCCGGCCGAGATCTGCAGCGGTGAGGCGATCGTGATGGGGCCCTGGACTGCACGGTTGAGGTTCGGTTCGGCAAAGGTCGCCTCGCCGGCCACGAGGCGCAGCTGGACGCTGCCGGAGCGGGCGGCAAGATTGAAGGCGTCGCTCTTTGCCGTCAGCTTGACGTTTCCGATATCGGCCTGCGGAAGGGTCGCGCTGTCGAGCGAGCCGCTGACACTCAGTCGGGCGGCCTGCGCATTGCCTGTCAGCGCCAGGTTGAGGCCCGATATCAGGAAGCGCGCTTCGCCTTCGGCGAGCGGCCAGCGGAAATCGACAGGTCCGGATGTCCCGAGCAGATTGGCGTTGAGGCTGTTGTTGCCAGCCGGATCAAGCGCGCCCGATGCGGCGATGACGACGCTGCCGGTGGCGATATTGCCGGTCTGGATATCGATCTTGCCATGGTCGTCGAAGGTGGCGGCAAGATCGATATTGGTCTGGCCGGCGAAAAGCGGCCGGAATGCCGCAGGAAGCAGCGAGCTGAGGTCACCGCCACCCTTGAGATCGAGATGGTGCAGCCCGTCTGCGGCAATCGCGTGCCGGCCTTCGATTGCGGCACGCTGCTGTCCGTCGAGCGCAGCCTGCACCTTGCCTGTCCAGTCGGATATCGGTCCCTGGCCGTCGAGGTCGATGTTGACGGCCGGATCATCAGGCAGGCCGAGGAAGCCTGCCAACAGCCCGCCCTTCGGTTCGGCGAGCTGCGCCTTCAGCCGCAGCCGGTTTTCGGCCGGCGCATAGGCGATATCGGCAGTGAGCCGCGCATCCGGAACTGTGTGGCGGCTGACATTGACCTTCGCTTCGCCGCCGTTGCCATCTGCCGAAAGGCTGCCTTCGGCGGCGAGCGCAAAGGCGCGCCCGGCAAAAGGCTCGGCAAGTTTGATATCGGGCAGGGCCACGTGGTCGACATCGATCTTGACCGGAAGCGTGAAGCCGCCGGAACTTTCAGCGCTGGGCCGCGAGGGCAGGGTGCGCACCGGCTTGCGCAGCACGTTGATCGCTTCGATCTCGAAGCGTTTGGCGTGGAAGGTTCCCGTCAGCAGTGCCAGCGGGTTCCAGTCGATCGCCACGCCGTGGATTTCGGCAAAAACGCCCCTCGTGTCGGATAGGGAGATTTCGGCGGCGCGAAGCCCGCCGGTCAGGAGTCCTTCCGGTTCGCGCACCTCGATCGTCATGTCGCGGTTGGAAAGCGTGGAGGCTATCCTTTCAGTAACGATGCGGGCGCCAAAGGAGGTGAAGCCGAAGATCGCAAGCGCTGCAACAGCGACAATCAAAACGGCGCCGACGGCAAAGCCGGTGACCCGCACGATCCAGTTGACGATTTTTGCCAGCGTTTCCATCGGCGCGGACTACCCCGTTTTCATGCGGCCCATCGATCGGAAGCAGCCGGAATCGGCAATCCTAGAAGGACTGGCCGATGCCGGCATAAATTCCATAATCTGTGCCATCTTCGTACTTGTTCAGCGGCACGGCAAAATCAAGCCGCAGCGGGCCGAAAGGTGTGGCATATCGTATTCCCGCGCCGGCGCCGGCGCGAATATCGGAAAATCCCGGGAAGGTGCTGTCCGCTACGGTGCCGACATCGATGAAGGGCACGATGCCGATCGTATCGGTGATCTTGATGCGTGCCTCCAGCGAACCGGTTACATAGGAGCGGCCGCCGGTGGCATCCCCATCGTCATTATAAGGCGAGATTTCCTGATAGGCATAGCCGCGCACAGAGCCGCCGCCGCCGGCGAAGAAACGCTGCGTGGCCGGAATGTTCTCGATTCCGCCGCTGCTGACCAGAGTACCGGCTGCGACCTTGCCGGCAAGCACCACGCCATCCTCTGCGCCGAACGGCAGATAGCCGGAGATCGAACCCTCGAATGCCGCATAGGGCGTGGCATTGAAGACCTCGTAACCGGGCTTTGCCGAGACTGTTGCGCGATAGCCTTCGGTCGGGTTGAGCTTGTCGTCGCGCGCGTCGCGATCATATTGGAGCGGCAGGGCGACGGTCAGGTAGTCGTTGGTGCCGAAGGCGTCGTCGTCACGCTCCCAGCTGACCTCGCCGCTCGCCGAGACCGTATCCTGGTCGGTCAACTCGTAGGAAAGGCCGAGCGAGGCGGTGACGAGCGTCGCATTATAGGCATCCGGATTTTGGGTCTTGGCAACGATGCCGGCTTTCAAAGTGGCGGCGGGGAAGAAGGCGCCCGGCTTGGTAAAAAGGATGCCGGCGGAATAATCGAGGCTGCCAACATCTGTGGTTTCGCCGAGCCTGGAGACCGATCCCTCTATCCGCAGCGTTTCGGCTTCACCAAACAGGTTGCGGTGGCCCCAATAGCCCTGGACGCCGAAGCCGTCGGTGGTGGAATACTGCGCGCCGACGCCGAAATAGCGCCTCTTGCCTTCGGAAACCTCGATCGTCATCGGCAGGGTGCCATCCGGCGCCAGCGCATCGCCTTCGTGAATGGTGACGCTGGAAAAGACGCCGAGGGCGCGCAGCCGCTCGCCGGCCTTCTTCAGCGCTTCCGGGGAATAGGCTTCGCCCTTGTTCAGCCGGGAGTAGCGCTGGATAAAACCGGGCCTGACCGTCTTTTCGCCGGTGACGCCGACATCGCCGATCGGTGCGACCGGTCCGCCTTCGGCAGCAAGCACGATGTCGACCGTGTCGTTCCTGTGGTCGGCGACAACCTTGCGTTCGGTCAATTTGGCGAAGGGCCGGCCTTCGCTTTTCAACTGCTCGACGATCTTTTCGCCGGCCTTGATGATGGCGAGCGAGCCGGCCTCAGCGCCCGGGGCGAGGTCGTAATCGGCGGGATTGCGGCTTGCGGCATCGCCGCCGAACTGAACTTCCTTGACCCTGAAGACGGGGCCGGGAACGATGTCGACGGTGACCGGGATAGGCGCGGAACGGTCGAATGTCGGATTGGGTGGCAGGTCGTCGATGTTTCTGCCGTCGATGGTGATCGTCACCACGCCGCCATAGCGCGCCTTTTCATAAAGGGCGGCGATCAGCCGGTCACGATCGTCGCGCGCTTTAACGACGATGCCGAGATCGCCCGAGACAGGTCGCTTCTGGTCGCTGACCAGCCGGGAACTGTTTTCCAGGGCTTTCTTGAGATCGGGGTCGGCGCTATCGGCTTTGAGATCGACCGTGTAGCGTACAGGATCGGGCACCTGTTCGCCTTCGTCTTCCTCCTTGCCGAAGATGGTGATGCCGAAAAGCTTGAAGGCGTAAGCGTCGCCGATCAGGACCGGTGAGAATGCAGCCGCAGCTGCCATCACCATCATGGTGCCTGTTCGCCGATACGCAGTACCTGTTTTCGGACCTGTCCCTCTAATCCGCATCCGCTGCTTTTGGTTACGCTTACAATGAAGCTTCGTTGCCCAGCCGTGAATAACTTAGCGGCAAAATCGCGCAGGGTGTACCATTTTAAATTGACGACGCGCCGATTCAGTACAAAAAATCCCGGATGTGTGTCCGGGATTTCCTGTTTTTGCCGGTTTGCAAGCGCTCTCAGCGCGGGCAAGAATCGATGTAGCGGCGGCCGTAGCGATCGCGATAGTAGCACTGGCCGGGCTGTTCGGCGACGCTGCCGATGAGGGCACCGGACACGCCACCGATGGCGGCGCCGACCGCCGCGCCACGAACGTCGCCGGTAACCGCGCCACCGATGACGGCACCTGATGCAGCGCCGATGCCCGCACCCTGCTGGGTCGGCGTGCAGCTTGCGATCGACAGGCCGATCAATGCGAATATGACAGCTTTCTTCATTACGTTTCTCCTGGGTTGTCGCCCAATGGGCATAGGCCGTCCCTTTTGTTTTTTTGGCACGCTAGCTCGAAAACTATGTCGGAAGAAAGGGTTGTCCACACTTGCCCCGACTTTTTTGCGAACCGGTCCTGTCACGACCCCCCGATTTCGGGAATTTTCGGTCGCCTTCGGCAGGATCGATTTCATTGATCGCAGCGCGGATATTTTTTATCTGGAATCATTCAAAAAACTGGGCCTTTTGCCGCAGTTGATGTTAAAGCAAAGGGTAAGCATTGACGCGCGGACGTCCGGTCGGCAAGAACGGCCGCGCGAACTGGAGCATATGATGGATTTCGAAGCATTTTTCAAAAACGAGCTGGACGGGCTTCATGCCGAGGGCCGCTACCGCGTTTTTGCCGATCTCGAGCGTCACCGCGGCAACTTCCCGCGTGCGACGCGTCATACGGCCGATGGCGAGAAGGAAGTCACGGTCTGGTGCTCCAACGATTATCTCGGCATGGGCCAGAACCCGAAGGTGATCGAGGCGATGAAGACCGCCATCGACCACTGTGGCGCGGGTGCGGGAGGCACCCGGAATATTTCTGGCACCAACCATTATCACGTCCTGCTCGAGCGGGAGCTTGCCGACCTGCACGGCAAGGAAGCGGCGCTGATCTTCACCTCCGGCTATGTCTCCAACTGGGCCGCACTCGGCACGCTCGGCGCCAGGATCCCCGGCCTGATCATCTTCTCCGATGCGCTCAACCATGCCTCGATGATCGAGGGCATCCGCCATGCCAAGTGCGACAAGGTGATCTGGAAACACAATGACGTCGCCGATCTCGAAGCCAAGCTTGCCGCCGCCGATCCGAAGGCGCCGAAGCTGATCGCCTTCGAGAGCGTCTATTCGATGGATGGCGATATCGCCCCGATCAGGGAAATCTGCGATCTCGCCGACAAATATGGCGCCATGACCTATCTCGACGAGGTGCATGCGGTCGGCATGTACGGCCCGCGCGGCGGCGGCATTGCCGAGCGCGAGGGACTGATGCACCGGCTGACGGTCATCGAGGGCACGCTCGGCAAGGCCTTCGGGGTGATGGGCGGTTATATCGCCGCCTCTGCGGCGCTGTGCGATTTCATCCGCTCGTTTGCCTCCGGCTTCATCTTCACCACCGCCCTGCCGCCGGCGCTCGCCGCCGGTGCGGTCGCCTCGATCCAGCACCTGAAGGTCAGCCAGTTCGAGCGCGCCCGCCACCAGGACCGGGTGCGCAAGCTCAGGTCGCTGCTCGACCAGCGCGGCATTCCGCATATGCAAAACCCCAGCCACATCGTACCGGTGCTGGTCGGCGATGCGGCCAAATGCAAGTGGATCTCCGACCTGCTTCTCGACAATTGCGGCGTCTATGTCCAGCCGATCAACTATCCCACCGTGCCGAAGAAGACCGAGCGGCTGCGCATCACGCCCACACCGCTCCATTCCGACGCCGATATCGCCCACCTCGTCGAGGCGCTGCATTCGCTCTGGTCGCGCTGCGCACTCGCAAGGCATGTCGCCTGACCTGTCTATGATCGCGTGTGTTCAAGCCGCGAATCAAGACTTCCAGGGGAAGTCCTGATGGTGATCGTTTTCGCTCGGTAAGACATTCCGTCGAAACTCCCTTCGCCTTTGACGACATCATCCGCTCGGCGTTGATCTCAACATCGACGGCACATCGCGGTCGGCCGGCCGACGCGAATCTTTCCTCCCCACGCTCGCCGCGCTGTCATGCATTCGAGTTGCCGATTTCGATGAGAAAACCTTTTCTCACTTGACATGCGGCTTGGTAAAAGCTTTTCTCAAGCCACTGCAGAAGGAGGACGGGCTGAACATATCGGGAGGAAAAAGAGGCAGGATCACCATTCATGAAGTGGCGTCAGCTGCCGGGGTTAGCATCTCGACGGCGTCTAAGGCTCTCAATGACACCGGCCGGATGGGGACGGAAACGCGCGATCGGGTGAAGCGGATCGCCGGTGAAATCGGATATCGGCCGAACGCGCTGGCGAGAGGTCTTCTCAGCAAACGCAGCTTCACCATCGGGCTGCTGACGAATGACACCTACGGCCGTTTCACGCTGCCGGTGATGGCGGGTATTTCAGACGCGCTTGTCGATCACGGAGTTTCGGTCTTCCTGTGCGCCATCGAAGACGATCCGGCGCTCGCCCAGATCCATGTCGACGCGATGCTGGACAAGCAGGTTGACGGCATCATCGCGACGGGAAAGCGGCTGGACAGGCGTCTGCCTGTCGATCTGTCGAATTTGCATGTGCCTGTCGTCTACGCCTTCACGGAGGGGACTCAGAACAGCGTTACCTTTCGTTCGGACGACGAACAGGGTGCGAGACTGGCCGTGGAATGGCTCGTGAAGATCGGGCGGCGGCGGATCGCCCATATCACCGGGCCGGAGGATTTCTTTTCGGTGCGGGAACGCGCCGGTGCCTACCATCAGGTGGCCGGCCACAGCGAGCCGGTGCTCTACGGCGTCTGGTCGGAAAGCTGGGGGCACGAGGCGATCGAACAGCTTTGGAAGAGGCCGGGACAGAAACCGGACGCGCTCTTCTGCGGCAACGACCAGATCGCCCGCGGGGTGGTGGATGCCTTGCGCGAACGCGGCGTCAAGGTGCCGCAGGACGTTTCGGTGATCGGCTTCGACAATTGGGAGATTGTCGCGGCCCAGACGCGGCCGCCGCTGACGACGGTTGATATGGAGCTGAAGGAGCTCGGGCGGCAGGCCGGATTGACGGTGCTGGCGCTTGCGGAGGGACGGCCCGTCGAGCCGGGTGTCCGGAAATTGCCGTGCCGGCTGATCGTCCGGCAGTCATGCGGGGGCAAAGCTCCCGAGACATGAAAGCAAGGGAATGAGCAAAGGCGCAGGGAGATGCGCCATATCGGGAGGAGTGTCATGATCAAGCGTCTATTGGCGGCGACCAGCATCGCTACCTTGTGCCTGTTTTCGGCCGCGTCGGCTGCCGAGAATGTCGAAATGTGGGTTCGCACGGGGATCGGCGACTCCTTCAAGAAGGTGGTCGAGGCCTATAATTCCAGCCACGACAACAAGGTCGTGGTGACCGAGGTGCCGTTCTCCGAGCTGGTGCAAAAATATGCGACGGCGATCGCCGGCGGGCAGGCACCTGATGCGCTGTCGATGGACCTCATCTATAACCCCGCCTTTGCCGCGGCCGGCCAGCTGGAAGACCTCACGGATTGGGCGAAGTCGCTGCCCTATTTCAATTCGCTGTCGCCGTCGCATGTACGTCTCGGCACCTATCAGGACCGGGTCTACGGCCTGCCGCTGTCTGTGGAAACTTCGGTCTTCGCCTGGAACAAGGATCTCTACAAGAAGACCGGTCTCGACCCGGAAAAGGCGCCGGCGAGCTGGGAGGAAATTACCGCCAATGCGGAAAAGATCCGGGCGCTCGGTGACGATACCTACGGCTTCTATTTCTCCGGCGGCGGCTGCGGCGGCTGCATGATCTTTACCTTCACGCCGCTCGTCTGGGGCGCTGGCGCCGATATCCTGTCGGCCGACAGCAAGACGGCGACGCTCGATACGCCTCAGATGCGCAAGGCCGTCGACATCTATCGCAACATGGTCAAGAAGGATCTCGTGCCGGCGGGCGCCGCCAGCGACAACGGCACGAACTTCCTGACCTTCACCAACGGCAAGATCGGCCAGCAAAGCCTCGGCGCTTTTGCCATCGGCACGCTGGTGACCCAGCATCCCGAGATCAATTTCGGCGTCACCCTCATCCCCGGCGTCGACGGCAAGCCATCGTCCTTTGCCGGCGGCGACAATTTCGTCATCACTAAGGGCACCAAGAAGGTCGACGCGGTGAAGGAGTTCCTCGAATATATCTATTCGATGGACGGCCAGAAGATCATGGCGAAATACGGCAGCCTGCCGACGCGCGGCGACATCGCCGACAAGGTGCTGGAGGGTCTCGACCCGCGCATGCAGGTCGGCCTCAAGGCGATCAGCGTCGCCAAGACACCCTATACACTGCAGTTCAACGACCTGATCAACAGCGCCAACGGCCCATGGGCGAGCTTCACCAACGCCGCGATCTTCGGCGACGATGTCGACGGCGCGTTCTCGAGCGCCCAGTCGGAAATGCAATCGATCATCGATAGCGGCCAATAGTTCTCCCAGGCCGCGGCCGGGGAGCGGTGGCAGCTTCCCGGTCAACTTCCACAGATGCGGAGCGTTTGATGACCGGTTCCGGTTCCAAGACCCTATTGCCGCGGCGCAAACGGCGGCGCAGATCCAACTGGCGCGGCCTTGCCTACATCGCGCCGGCTATGGCGCTGGTCCTCGTCTTCTTCATCCTGCCGGTTATCTTCACGGGGTGGATGAGCCTGCACAACTGGCCGCTGATGGGGGCGTCGCGCTGGATCGGCTTCAACAATTACTTCCGCATGGTCAACGACACCCGTTTCATGACGGCATTGAATTTCACCGCCTATTATACCGTGATCGTGACCGTCGCGATTTTCGCCGTCGCCTTTCCGCTCGCAATTTTCGTCGAGAAGGAACGGCAGTTCGTCGGCGCCTACCGCACGATCATCTTCCTGCCTGTTGTCGTCGGCCTTGCCACCGCCTCGCTGCTTTGGGTTTGGCTTGCCAATGTCGACAGCGGCTTCATCGGCCCGGCCCTGAAAGCGCTCGGTTTCGTCGAAAAGAGCCCCAATCTGCTTGCCACCTTCGACACTGCCTTTCTGACCATCGTGGTGATGGTCGTCTGGAAGATCGCCGGCTTCACCATGATCATTCTTCTGACCGGGCTTCAGGCCATTCCGGCCGAACTGACGGAGGCGGCCCGGATCGACGGCGCCGGCCGCTGGCAACGTTTCCGGCACCTGACGCTGCCGCTGATGCGCAAGACGATCGCGCTGGCGCTGATCGTCTCCGTCACCGGCTCGATCCTCGCCTTCGACCAGTTCTACATCATGACGGCGGGCGGACCGCAGAACAAGATGATTTCGGTGGTCTACTACATCTTCAACCAGTCCTTCGTGTCGTTCAATCTTGGTTATGGCGCCGCACTCTCGATCGCGCTTCTCGCCATCCTGGTCGCCATCAGCATCGTGCAGCTCTGGCTGCTGCGCGTCGGGGAGGAGCGTCCATGACCACTTCGAGGGAGCGCCGCGCGCGCAAGGCCATCCGCACGAAGTCGGCCTATCATCTCATAGGCATCGCCATCTCGATCTTCTTCCTCGCACCCTTTGCCATCACGCTGCTCTCCTCCTTCCGGCACGGCGCCGAAGCCAGCCTGCCGCCCCTGCCGCCATGGCCGACCTCCGGCATCAGCTTCGATGCCTATGCGCTGCTCGATACGTTCGGCGCCGGCATCTGGCGGCATATGATCAATTCGCTGTTCGTGTCGGTCGCCACCGTGGCGCTGACCGTTCTCGTCAGCCTGCTCGCCGGCTACGGCTTCTCGCGCTATCGCTTCCCGATGAAGAATGCGCTCTTCGTGCTGATCATCGCCACGCTGATGATCCCGTTCCAGTCGATCCTGACGCCGCTCTTCATCATCCTGGCGAAACTCGGGCTCAACAATTCGCTGCTCGGGCTGACGCTCGTCTATGTGACGCTGCAGCTGCCCTTCTCGGTCTTCATGATGCGCAACGCCTTCGACGCGGTGCCGAAGGAGATCGAAGAGGCCGCGCGCATCGACGGTGCGCGGGACCTGAGGCTGCTCGCGCGTGTCCTCCTGCCGCTAGTGCTTCCGGGTGTTGCGACAGTTGCGATCTTTGCCTTCCTCAATGCCTGGAACGAATTCCTTGCCGCGCTCGTGCTGCTTTCCAGCAACGAGAAATACACCCTGCCGGTGCTGATGACGGCGGTTCGCGCCGGACGACTCGGCGCCATCAATTGGGGAGCGGTGCAGGCCGGTGTCGTCGTCATGACGATCCCCTGCCTGATCGTCTTCCTGCTCCTGCAGCGCTACTACATGCGCGGGCTGATGGCCGGCGCGGTGAAATGAACGAGAGAAAGAGGAGCCCATGACCCAATCAAGCAATGACCGCCAGTTTCGCCCCGTCGCCGTTCCCGATGTCGAGCTCGGCGGCTTCTGGGGCAAATGGCAGGATGCAGTCTGCAATTCCACTGCCGAGACCCTGCTCGACCGCTGCGTCGAGGCCGGCATGCTGACGGCGATCGACGTCAGCCAGCCGAGCCCCGGCGTCGTCATTCCCATTCAGCCCTGGGGCGGCACGACGCAGATGTTCTGGGATTCCGACCTCGGCAAGTCGATCGAGACCATCGCCTATTCGCTCTATCGCCGGCCAAACCCGAAGCTCGAGGCGCGCGCCGACGAAATCATCGACATGTATGAGAGGATGCAGGATAAGGACGGTTATCTGAACGCCTGGTTCCAGCGCGTCGAGCCCGCCCGCCGCTGGACCAATCTGCGCGACCATCACGAACTCTATTGCGCCGGCCATCTGATGGAAGCCGCGGTCGCCTATTATCAGGCAACCGGCAAGCGCAAGCTGCTCGACATCATGTGCCGCTATGCCGATTACATGATCAAGGTCTTCGGCCATGGCGAGGGGCAGATCCCCGGTTATTGCGGCCATGAGGAGATCGAGCTGGCGCTGGTCAAGCTCGCCCGCGCCACCGGCGAAAAGAAGTATCTCGACCTGTCGAAATTCTTTATCGACGAACGCGGCACCGAGCCGCACTTCTTCACGGCCGAGGCTGCCCGCGACGGCCGGAGCGCTACCGACTTCCATCAGAAGACCTATGAATATGGCCAGGCGCACCAGCCGGTGCGCGAACAGAAAAAGGTCGTCGGCCATGCGGTGCGGGCGATGTACCTCTATTCCGGCATGGCCGACATTGCCACCGAATATAAGGACGACAGCCTGACGGCGGCGCTGGAAACGCTTTGGGACGACCTCACTACCAAGCAGATGTATATCACCGGCGGCATCGGGCCGGCTGCGTCGAATGAAGGCTTCACCGACTATTACGACCTGCCGAATGCCACCGCCTACGCGGAGACCTGCGCTTCCGTCGGTCTGGTCTTCTGGGCAAGCCGCATGCTTGGGCGCGGCCCCGACCGGCGCTATGCCGACATCATGGAACAGGCGCTTTACAATGGCGCGCTGCCGGGGCTTTCCACCGATGGCAAGACCTTCTTCTATGACAATCCGCTCGAGAGCGCCGGCAAGCATCATCGGTGGAAATGGCACCATTGCCCCTGCTGCCCGCCCAACATCGCCCGGCTGGTGACGTCGATCGGCTCCTACATGTACGCCGTTTCCGACGACGAGATCGCCGTGCATCTCTATGGTGAGAGCACCGCCCGGCTGAAACTTGCCAACGGCGCCGAAGTCGAACTCGGGCAAGTGTCCAACTATCCGTGGGACGGTGCGGTCACCTTTACCGCCCGGCTGCAGAAGCCGGCGAAATTCGCGCTGTCGCTGCGCATTCCCGGCTGGGCGGAAGGCGCCACCCTCAGCGTAAATGGAGAGATGCTCGATCTCGGCGTCGACATCCAGGACGGGTATGCCAGGATCGATCGCCAATGGACCGACGGCGATCGTGTGGCCCTCTACCTGCCGCTTTCGCTTCGTCCGCAATATGCCAACCCGAAGGTGCGCCAGGATGTCGGCCGCGTCGCCCTGATGCGCGGCCCGCTCGTCTACTGCGTCGAGACGACCGACAACGGCGAAGACCTCAACGCCATCGTCCTGCCTCGCGAGCTCCCGGCTGCCGAAACCGTCGTGTTGAAGGACCTCAATGATGCCGTCGCCCTCGATCTCAAGGTCGAGCGCGAGGAAACATCGAACTGGGGCACCTCGCTCTACCGCAAGACGCCGGCCGAAAGGCAGGTCGCCACCGCACGTTTCGTGCCCTATCATCTCTGGGACAACCGCGCGCCCGGGGAGATGCTCGTCTGGGTCCAGGCGGACAAGTAGGTCGTTGGGGATGACGAACGGTATGGGCAACAAGAGCGTCGTGCTCCAGGACGTGCGCAAGAGCTATGGCAATCTGCAGGTCGTCCATGGGATCGACCTGACGGTCGAGGAGGGCGAATTTGTCGTCTTCGTCGGTCCGTCCGGTTGCGGAAAATCGACGCTGCTTCGCATGATCGCCGGCCTGGAGGACGTGACCGACGGCGAGATCGAAATCAAGGGACGCCTCGTCACCGATCTCGATCCCTCCGAGCGTGGCATCGCCATGGTCTTCCAATCCTACGCCCTCTACCCGCATATGAGCGTGCGCGAGAACCTGGCCTTCGGCTTGAAGATGGCGCGTACGAATGCCGCCGAGATCGAGACGCGCGTCAAGGCCGCATCCGCGATCCTGAAGATCGACCATCTGCTCGACCGGCGGCCCGGACAGCTTTCCGGCGGTCAGCGCCAGCGTGTGGCGATCGGGCGAGCGATCGTGCGCAAGCCCGACGTCTTCCTGTTCGATGAACCGCTGTCCAACCTCGATGCGGAGCTGCGCGTCTCCATGCGCATCGAGATCGCCCGCCTTCACCGCGAGCTCGGCAACACGATGATCTATGTCACGCATGATCAGACCGAGGCGATGACGCTTGCCGACAAGATCGTCGTGCTGCGCGACGGCCGCGTTGAGCAGGCCGGAACACCGCGGGAAATCTACGAGGATCCCGCCAATACATTCGTGGCGGGCTTCATCGGCTCGCCCAGGATGAATCTCCTGAATGCCCGGTGGGGCGGAGGGGGCCAGGTCGAGGTCGCCGGCGGGCGCGTCGAAAGCGGCCTGTCACCTGCGGACAGGCCGGCCGCTGCGGCCGTGACGCTCGGTCTGCGGCCGGAGCATCTGACGGTGGCATCCGACCGTTCAGGCAGCCTGACGGCAAGGGTCGATTTTTCCGAATATCTCGGCGGAACGCAGTATCTTTACTGCCAGCTCGGCGATGGCCAGTCGCTCACCGTCGAGCATCGGTCGCCGACCAGCATCGCCGCCGGCGAGCAGGTCAGCCTGCATTTTGAACCGTCGAATTGCCGATTGTTCGACGAGGGCGGCAATCGGCTGCGATAAGTGCGGCCGCCTGCGGCCTCAGCCAACGAGGTCGAGTTTCATCAGCTCCACCGCCCGCTGCCGGGCTTGCCTGTCGGCGCCAAATACATCGTCCATGCCGGCTGCCGGCGGCAGGCCGGCCAGATCGTCCATGACCTTCTCGGTGACCTCGGCCATGGCGAGGAAGGACAGGCGCCCCTCGATGAAGGCTTCAAGCGCCATTTCCTTGGCGCCGTTCAGCACCGCGCCCTGAACACCGCCGCGCGTCATCGCAAGGCGCGCCAGCCGCAAGGCCGGGAACCGCACCTCGTCCGGCGCCTCGAAATCAAGCCGCGCCAGCTTCGCAAAGTCCAGCCGCTCGACCGGCAGGTTCGGTCGGCGCGGATAGGAGAGGGCATAACCGATCGCCGTGCGCATATCGGGCGCGCCGAGCTGGGCCAGCACCGAACCGTCGCTATAGCCGACCATGGAATGGATGATCGACTGGGGATGGAAGATGACCTCGATCTGCTCGGGGTTCAGGCCGAAAAGGTGCCGGGCCTCAATCATCTCCAGCGCCTTGTTGAACATCGAGGCGCTGTCGATCGAGATCTTCAATCCCATCGACCAGTTCGGATGGGCGCGCGCGGTTTCCACCGTCACATGCTTCATTTCCTCCAGCGATGCGGTGCGGAAAGGACCGCCCGACGCCGTCAGGATAACACGCTCGACGGCATGGCGCTGGTTCTCTTCCAGCACCTGGAAAATTGCATTGTGCTCGCTATCGACGGGAAGCAACCTGCCGCCGCCTTCGCGGATCGCCTTGATGAACAGATCGCCGGCCGAAACCAGACACTCCTTGTTGGCCAGGGCAATATCGGCGCCGCGGCGCGCGGCGGCGAGCGTCGGGGCGAGCCCCGCGGTGCCGACGATTGCCGCCATCACCCACTCGGCTTCGCAGTCGGCCGCTTCCATGAGCCCGGATTTTCCCGACGCGACCGCTATGCCGCTGCCGGCGAGCGCATTCTTCAGCGATTCGTAATGCCGGTCGCTTGCCGTCACCGCCAGTCGCGCGCCGGATGCTCTCGCCTGTCGGGCCAGCAATTCGATATTGCCGTTGCCCGTGAGAACGGAAATTTCGAAATTCTCCCGCCCGCCCAGGTGTTCGACGACATTGAGCGTGTTGCGGCCGATCGAGCCGGTCGAACCGAAGATGCTGAGGCGCCGCGGCGCGGTTTTGCCGGTCGTCATGTAGAATTCACGAAAAAATTCCTGTCGTAAGTTCAGGCTCTACTAGGGTTTGGAGGGGGCGGCAAGTGTGCGGTGCAGCAGATTTCCCCCTCAAGGGGTTTACAGAGTGGCGGCGGGATGTGATCCTAATAACATCCCGGCAGGGATCGTGATTCCCATGCTGCCGGTCATGGTCGCATGATTATTCGGGCGCTGCGGCGTCCTTTGAAGAACGGGCACTTGGCTGCCTCCGGCCTTTCTGGCCAAACATTAATCGAGGATGACATCGGGTGTTCGGCTTGGCCGCGCTGCCCGCCCGTGTTCGCTGCGGGCACTTTGGTGCGAAATCGTGCCGTTCGATGAGCCAGCCCGTGTCAGTCAAGACGATCGGATCACATGACGAGATTTAAAATAGCCATCAGTCTTTTCGCCATCCTGCCTTGGCTCACCGCCGCTGCAAAGGCGGACGACCTGCTGATCTGGTCGCCCGCCAAACTTTCGGACCGGTCGTACAAGGCGACGATGGGTTTTCGTCTGCCGGCGGAATGGGAAACGAGCGCCGGCGCCGACCTCGCGCTCGCCGCGACTAAAGGCGGCGCCCTGCTGCCTGAATCCGAACAGGCGATGCTCTGGGGTCGGATCAGCCGGACAAGCGTCACGCCGGCCGGCCGGTCACAGCAGGGCGTGCGTGTCAGCGTCGATACGCTGCGCGGCAGCGGTGCGTTGACGCTCAGCCGTTCGCGCAGCTGGATCCTGTCGGATTCGCTCGACATGCAAACGAGCCGCTCCGTCAGCGTCGGTTACGACCCGGTCGATGCCCGGCCAGCCTCAGTGACGGCGTCGCAGGCGCTGAAACTCATCCATCCCTGGACCGGAACCTCGCTTTCGGCCGGTGCCGGCCTTAGCGATACCAGCGGCGACTTCTCCAGTTCGGTGGCCATCAGCCAGACGATCCTGCCGAACCTCAATCTCGACGCCGCGATGAACAATCCGTTTTCGGAGGATGAAGCCGGCAGCGTCAATCTCCGCTATCGCATCAACTGGTAACGCGCTGAAACCAAAACCAGCCGACGGACGTTTCTTTTCAAGGTTTCACAGAGGAACGGATCATGGTTTTCAAGGAGCAGACATTTCACGGGCTCGCGCCTGAAATGGAAGCGGAAATCGCCAATCGCGCATCGGTCGAGGCGGCCGTCGCCAATGCGCTGGCGATTGCTGGCGGCATCGACGCATCCGATGTCGAGGTCACGATGGAGGACGACCTGGTCGTGCTCAGCGGTATCGTCGGCACGGTCGGCGAGATCGAGCGGGCGACCGCGGTCGCCAGGGCCGTCGAGGGCGTGCATGAGGTGCAAAATCGAATTCTGCTCGGCGGATCGTCGCTGGACGGCACGCATTGAGTGTCGGCTGCTGCGCTGTCAGCGGCGCGGCAGCGAAATGCGGTCAGCGCGCCGCGCGCTCCAGGCTGCCGGAGCGCGCTCGGGTTGATCAACCGGCGAAGCGCTCGACAAGGAACGTTGAGCCGGCCAGACGATCGGTCTTCGCCGTGGTCACCGGCCCTGGTGGTTGATGGGCGATGGCGAGCAGCAAAGCGCTGACGGCGACATAGGTGATTGCCAAAAGAGTCATCTTGATACGCATGCTGAATACTCCCGTTTCGCGATAAACGTGGCCGATATTGCGAAGTTCCTCATCGGCGCAATCTGGCGAAGAGCCCGGCGTCGTCGGCGGGGCTCGTCTGCGTGGGGGCGTCTCATCGGCAGATCCGGGTTTCTTTGACGATCGTGTGGCCGTGACGGCGGATCTTCTCCGTCTTGGTGAAGCAATCGCGGGAAACGTAGCGCTCCCTCATATGGTGGCGGTAATAGGGGCGATGGCGGTAATAGGGGCGTTCCGACTCGCCGTAATAGGGACGGACGTCATCCGTGGTGATGGTGACGCTTGCCGCTTGGGACGGCAGGGCTGACAAAACGGACGCCGCGGAGAGCGTGCAGGCGAGGATAAACTGTTTCATGACGAGCCTCTCTTTCTGAGTTTGTCCTGCCGTCAACTCGCCGGAAGCGCTGCCGGTTCAATCACATAGCATTACCGATTGTGTCGAAGGCAGAAACCTTTGCGGCTGCGGATCGTTAGCGCAGGGAACAGCCGGAGACATCGATCATGGGACAGATTGCAAGGATCATCGCCATCGTCGCAGGACTTGCCGGCGGCACGGTCTTTTCGCAGGCGCCCGAATTTGCACAGCAATATCGCCAGCGGATCGGCGGCGCGATCGATGAATTGCGGGTCATCGTCGACGACTTCAACCGCCAAGCCGCTCAGCACCACCTCAACCGCCAGCAGGCGCTTAGCGCCTATGCGCAGTCCGCCGACGATTTCCTGCGCGACCGCGGCGTCTCGATGCAAAGCACGATCACGCGTTACGAAAAACTGCAGTTGCAGCAACTTAAACTCGCCACCGCCGCCCCGGTCGCCAAACCCTTCGTGCTTCTGGGCAATGCCGATGACGTCGTCTTTGCCAATACCTGGCGTGATTTCGTGCCCGGTGTTCCGGTCAGCTTTGCGGGTCTCGTCTGGGGCGCAATCGGTTTTGTCGGCGGATCGGTTGTGGCGGCGCTGCTGGGGTTTGGTGTGCGGCGGATCATAAGGAGACGAGGAGCCTATCGTCAGGCGCCGCGAGCTTGACACGGGGCAAAGCCGTCCCGCGGCGATCTACAAGACGAGATCAGCCATTCCACCCATTCCCGCAGTGGCCATATGGCTCAGCGCTTGAAAAATGGTGATCCCGGCGCGATTCGAACGCGCGACCCCCAGATTAGGAATCTGGTGCTCTATCCTGCTGAGCTACGGGACCACTTGCATGCCATGCATACAAAAGGCTTGGGGCGAAGCCAAGCCTTAATTGTTGCTAGGCGCCGAGGCGTTGTTCGGCGAGGCGGACCCAGTAGGAGATGCCGTGGGCGATGGCCTCGTCGTTGAAGTCGTAGGCCGGGTTGTGGAGGCCGGCGCTGTCGCCGTTGCCGATGAAGATGAAGGCGCCGGGACGGGCGTTCAGCATGTAGGAGAAATCCTCGCCGCCCATCATCGGATCGATTTCGGCGTTGACGTTGTCCTCGCCGGCAATGGCGCTTGCGGTGGCGACGGCGTGCTCCGTCTCGTCGGGATGATTGACGGTGACGGGATAGTTGCGATGGAAGCTGATCTCGGCCTCGGCACCGTGGGCTGCAACCAGGCCCTCGACGATCTGCCGGAAGCGCGTTTCGGCGAGCGTGCGCACCTCGGGGTCGAGGGTGCGCACCGTGCCGGCGAAGGTCGCGTCATTCGGAATGACGTTATGGGCGAAACCGGCATTGAACTTCGTCACCGAAACGACGACCGAGCGCAGCGGATCGGCGGTGCGCGAGGCGATCATCTGCAGGTTGGCGACGATCTGGGCGCCGATGACGATCGGGTCGATCGTCCGGTGCGGCTGGGCGGCGTGGCCGCCGCGGCCCTTGATGGTGACGGTGAATTCGTCGGTCGCCGCCATAATCGCGCCCTTGCGGATGGCGAACTGGCCGACGGGCAGTCCCGGCAGGTTATGCATGCCGTAGACCTCTTCGATTCCGAAGCGCTCCATCATCCCGTCCTTCACCATCAGGTTGCCGCCGCCGCCGCCCTCTTCGGCGGGCTGGAAGATGACCGCGACATTGCCGTTGAAGTTACGGGTCTCGGCGAGGTATTTCGCCGCGCCGAGCAGCATGGCGGTATGGCCGTCATGGCCGCATGCATGCATTTTTCCCGGTGTCTTCGAAGCCCAGGGCTTGCCGGTGATTTCGGTCAGCGGCAGGGCATCCATGTCGGCGCGCAGGCCGATCGTACGGCGGCCTTCGCCCTTGCCCCTGATCAGGCCTACGACGCCGGTGCGGCCGATGCCGGTGACGATCTCGTCGACGCCGAATTCCTTGAGCTTTTCGGCCACGAAGGCGGCCGTGTTTTCCACCGCGAAGAGAAGCTCGGGCCGGGCATGGATATGCCGGCGCCATTCGGCGACTTCGTCCTGCAATTCGGCGGCTCTGTTCAAAATCGGCATACTGGCGTTCCTGTTATCAAATCCGACAATCGTTGATCGCTTCACAGGGCGTGAGGCTCATGCAAATTACTTCGTCAATGACCTTTGCCATGTCATAGCCATATAGGCTAGATAGATGAAGCTTTCGAGATTTCCTGATATCTGAAGGATGAGCCGTGTCGACGAGCCACTTTGGTTTATTTGCCGCAGTGCGGCCGCTTAGCTTCCTAGTCGCTGCGACTGCCGGTTTTATTGCTTCCGTTCCGCTTGCCCAGGCCAATCCGCATATTCTCGTCGACGTGCAGACCGGCCGCGTGCTGGAGCATGAAGAAGCCTTCCGCAAATGGTACCCGGCCTCGCTCACCAAGCTGATGACCGTCTATACGGTCTTCGACGCGATCCGCGCCGGTCAGATCAGCCTCGATACGCCCATCGTCATCAGCAAGCGCGCTGCCGCGCAGCCGGCCGCCAAGATGTATTTCAAGCCGGGCCAGAAGCTGACGCTCGACAGCGCACTGAAGATTCTGCTGGTGAAATCGGCCAACGACGTCGCGGTCGCGGTTGCCGAAGCCATCGGAGGCACGCAGGAGGGCTTCGTGAACCGGATGAACGGCGACGCGCTGAAGCTCGGCATGACTGATTCGCATTTCGTCAATCCGAACGGCCTGCCCGGCAAGGGGCAATACACGACGGCGCGTGACCTTGCCGTGCTGACGGTGGCGCTGCGCCGCGATTTTCCGCAATATGCCAGTTATTTCGCGCTCGAGGGCTTCACCACCGGCCAGCAGAACGTGCCGAGCCTCAACATGCTGATCGGCCGCTTCGCCGGCGCCGATGGTATGAAGACCGGCTTCATCTGCGCCTCGGGCTTCAACCAGATCGGTTCGGCGACGCGCAATGGCCGCACCCTCGTTTCCGTCGTGCTCGGCACCGATAGCCTGGCGGCGCGCGCCGATGCGACGGCGAACCTTTTGCAAAAGGGCTTCACCACGCAGTTCTCGGGCAACGACACGCTCGGTTCGCTGAAACCTTACGGGCCGGGGCAAGACCAGGTGACCGACATGACCGCGGATATCTGCAGCGCCAAGGGCGCCAAAGTGCGCAGTGAAACCCGCGATGAGGTCGGCCGCATGAAGGTGCACTCGCCCTATATCCTGGAGATGGACCACGACCCGCGATTCGTGTTTGCCGGCCTGATCCCGGGGCAGGATCCGCAGCCGGCCGAGCAGCCGGAAAAGATGGCGAGGGGCGATACGGCCGGCGCAATCGCCAACGTGCCGGTGCCGATGCCGCGCCCGACAGCTTTTTAAGGTCTGATCGATGAGCGCGCTCAACAACCGGATTCCGGTCACCATCCTGACCGGCTTTCTCGGCGCCGGCAAATCGACGCTGCTCAACCGCATCCTGAAAGATCCTGTCATGAAGGATGCAGCCGTCATCATCAATGAATTCGGTGATGTCGGCATCGATCATCTGCTGGTCGAAAGTTCCGGCGATTCGATCATCGAATTGTCCGACGGCTGCCTCTGCTGCACCGTGCGCGGCGAACTGGTAGATACGCTGGCGAACCTGATGGATGCCGTGCAGACGGGCCGCGTCAAGCCGGTCAAGCGCGTCGTCATCGAAACGACCGGCCTTGCCGATCCGGCACCGGTCATGCAGGCGATCATGGGAAATACCGTCATTGCCACGAATTTCGAGCTCGACGGCGTCGTCACGGTCGTCGATGCGGTCAACGGGCTGCAGACGCTCGACAATCACGAGGAGGCGCGCAAGCAGGCGGCTGTCGCCGACCGGCTGATCGTTTCAAAGACATCGATGGCCGACGCAACGGCCGAGCTGGAACAGCGCCTGCGGGCGCTCAACCCGCGCGCCGCGTTGATGGATGCCGACAGCATCAAAGCGGGCAGCGCCGCCGTCCTGGTGAACGGGCTCTATGATCCGGCGACGAAGATCGCCGATGTCGGCCGCTGGCTGCGGGACGAGGATGGGCACGAGGCGCATCATCATCACGGCGATCACGGTCATGATCATGATCACGTCGGCCATGAGCATCATGATCATTACCAGCATGCGCGTGACGTCAACCGTCACGACGCCTCGATCCGGTCCTTCTCGATCATCGAGGAAAAGCCGATCGATCCGATGGCGCTCGAAATGTTTATCGATCTCTTGCGATCGGCTCACGGCGACAAGCTTCTGAGGATGAAGGCGATCGTGTCCGTTTCGGACCGGCCGGAGCGGCCGTTGGTGCTGCACGGGGTCCAAAACATCTTTCATCCGCCGGTGCGGCTTCCCGCCTGGCCCGATCCGGACGACAGGCGAACCCGCATGGTGCTGATCACCAAAGACCTGCCCGAATCCTTCGTGAAGGATCTCTTCGACGCCTTCCTCGGCAAGCCGCGCATCGACACGCCGGACCGTACGGCGCTGGCCGACAACCCGCTCGCCATTCCCGGCATGCGGATCTAATGCGCCCGTAACCCTACGTGATCTTATTCTTGCGTTTAGGGGCGCCTGAAAGCCATCTTGCCTGCTGGCCGCTCAGCAGGGTGCGGTAGCGCTCCTGGCTTGCAGTCAGGTGGGCGCGCATGGCGGCGCGGGCGGCTTCCGGGTCGCCGGCAGAAATCGCCTTCAGAATGGCCAGATGTTCGCGCTGCAACCCTTCCTGATAGTCGCGCGACAGCGTGCTGTCCGTACCCCAGGGCGAGGCGATGTCGCAGGGAATCGCACGCATGCCGAGCGCATCGAGGACTTCGACATAATAGGAATTGTTGGTGGCAGCCGCAATTTCCCGGTGGAAAGCGAAGTCGCTCTTGCCCGTTGCTTCGCCACGTGCGAGCAGCCGGTCGAATTCGAAGAAGGCTTCCTGGATCTGCGCCTCCTGGGCGGCATTGCGCCGCAGCGCGGCGAGCCCTGCGCTTTCGATCTCCAGGCCCATGCGCACCTCGATGACGTTTAGTGCATGGGAAATCTTGTTGCCGACATCGAGGCTGATCGCGCCGAAGGTGATCGTCGGATGATTCTTGACGAAAACGCCAGCCCCCTGGCGCGCCTCGACAAGGCCGTCGGCGGCAAGGGTTGCGATCGCCTCGCGGACAACTGTGCGGCTGACGCCGAAAAGCTCGCCCATTCGCGTTTCCGTCGGCAGCTTCTCGCCCGGGGCGTAACCCCCCGACAAGACCTGCGCACGGATGGCCGAAACCACGCCTTCCGAGAGTTTCGGCTTCCGCTCGATCCTGAGATCAACGGCTGTATCGGCCGCCATGTCGGTCTCCTATTTGAACATGGCGGGCAGCCATAACGAGATTGCCGGGATGTACGTCACCAATCCGAGGACAACGAGGCCTGCACCATAGAACGGCCAGATCGAACGCATAGCCTCCCAGACTGAAATCTTGCCGACCGCGCAAGCCACGAATTGCACCGCGCCGACCGGAGGCGTATTCAACCCGATGCCGAAATTCAGGATCATGATCACGCCGAAATGCACAGGATCGACTCCATAGGCTTGCGCCACCGGCAGGAAGATCGGCGTGCAGATGATGATGGTCGGCCCCATATCCATGAAGGTGCCGAGCACGAGCATGAGGACATTGAGCAGGAGCAGCACCGTCAGCGGGTCGTCGGCGACGGACTTCATCCAGATAACCAGCGAGGCCGGCACCTTCAGGAAGGCCATCAGCCAGGAGAAGGCGGCAGCCGTACCGATGATCAGGAGGACCATCGCCGTCGTACGTACGGCGCCCTGCGTGGCGTGGACAAAATCCTTCCAGCCCATCTGCCGGTAGACGAAGAGCGTTACCAGCAGGGCGTAGATGACCGCGATGCACGAGCTTTCCGTTGCCGTGAAGATGCCGGACCTCACGCCGCCGAAGATGATGGCGATCAGCAGCAGCCCGGGGACCGCGACGGCGAGCAAGTGGGCCACCGCCGCAAAGCCAGGAAAGGACTCCGTCGGGTAACCCCGCGAGCGCGCCACGATGTAAGCGGTCGCCATCAGCGCAAAGGCGAGCAGCAGACCGGGCAGCACCCCGGCGGTGAACAGGTCCGCGACGGATATCTTGCCGCCGGCAGAGATCGAATAGATGATCATGTTGTGGGAGGGCGGCAGGAGCAGCGCGATCAGCGCCGCCATGGAGGTGACGTTGACCGCGTAGTCGGCGCCATAGCCGCGCTGCTTCATCTGCGGGATCATCAGACCGCCGACGGCTGCGGCTTCGGCCACCGCCGAACCGGAAATGCCGCCGAACAGCGTCGCCGTGACGACGTTGACCTGGCCGAGGCCGCCGCGGACATGGCCGACCAGCGACGCGGCGAAGGCAACGATGCGGCTCGCGATTCCGCCGCGCACCATCAGATCGCCGGCATAGATGAAGAAGGGGATGGCAAGCAGCGAAAAGACGCTCATGCCGGAATTGAGCCGTTGAAAGACGACCAGCGGCGGCAGCCCCATGTAGAGCACGGTGGCGAAGCTGGCGACGCCGAGGCAGAAGGCGATGGGCGTGCCGATCAGCATCAGGGTGGTGAAAACACCGAACAGGATCCAGAGTTCCATCGCGCTACGCTTTCAATTTGATGTTCGGGTCGGCATTGATGTTCTCCATCTCGACGGCGATTTCCGTCGGCAGGACTTCATCCAGCACATCGTCAATCGGTTCGCCGGCGAGGCGCAACACGATGCGCTCCAGCGAGAAGATCACGGCGAGCGCGCCACCGGCGCAGAGCGGCATATAGTCGAACGCGCCTGAGATACCGAGCGACGGCAAGGTTGTGTTCCAGGTCAGGCTCACGAGCGCGCCGCCGTACCAGATCATGCCGGCGCCGAAGGCGAGAATGACCACGTCCGAGATCATGCGCAGAACGCGCTTGCCGGATTTCGGCAGCACATAGAGCAGCACGTCGAAGCCAAGATGATTGTTCTCGCGGATGCCGACGGCGGCGCCCAGGAAGATGAACCAGCTCATCAGCATCACTGAGCCCGGCTCAGTCCAACTCGGCGAGTCGTTCAGCACATAGCGGCAGAATACCTGCCAGGCGACGAAGACCGTCATCAACACCAGACCGATACCGGCGAGCCACAGGGCGGCGTTGCTCAGGCGCGTCAGGAAATTGGCGACGGGGGTCAGGTTATTCGACATAAGGGCCTCGTCGAAATTGGCGCTCACTCGCCCTATCGGGCGGATCGAGAAGATGGCACGAAACATCGGGGAAACCGGGGTGGAGATGACTCCACCCCGACCTCCACACGAGGAGCAGGCTGCGGCTATTGCACAGCCTTTACATCCTCGACCATCTTCTTCAGTACGTCGTCCTTGACGTGCTTCTCGTAAACCGGCGCCATGGCGTCGATGAATCCCTGTTTCTCCGGCGTGGTGATCTGCGCGCCCAGTTTTTCGACATTGGCGCGGGATTCGGCGACCTTGGCGGACCAGAGTTCACGCTGCTTGGCGACGCTGTCCTTGGCTGCCTGCTTGAAGATCTCCTGATCCTCCGGCGTCAGCTTGTCGAACGCGGCCTTGTTCATGACGAACACTTCCGGCAGGATCGTATGCTCGTCGAGCGAGTAGTTCTTTGCCACTTCGGCGTGCTTGGCGGTGTCGTAGCTCGGGAAATTGTTTTCCGCGCCGTCGATGACGCCGGTCTCGATTCCCGAGTAGACTTCGCCGTAGGGCATGGGCGTGGCATTGGCGCCGAGGGCCGCCACCATGTCGACGAAGATATCGGACTGGATAACGCGGAACTTCAGGCCCTTCATGTCGGCAACCGAGTTGATCGGCTTCGTCTTATTGTAGAACGAGCGGGCGCCGGCATCGTAGAAGGCCAGCACGACAAGGCCGGCCGGTTCGAACGCTTTCTTGATCTGATCGCCGATGGCTCCGTCCATGACCTTGTGCATGTGGTCTTCCGAACGGAAGATATAGGGCAGGGCGGGAACGATCGATTCCTTCACCGTGCCGTTGAAAGGCGCCATCGACACACGATTCAATTCGATTACGCCCGAGCGCACCTGCTCGATCGTGTCCTTCTCCTCGCCGAGTTGGGCGGAATGGTACACTTCGACCGAATAGCGGCCCTTGGTGCGCTCCTTGACCAACTCGCCAAAATATTTGACGCCCTCGACTGTGGGATAACCGTCAGGATGGGTATCGGATGATTTCAGCACGGTTTGAGCGCTGGCGGCGCTGCTCACAAACGCGGCAGCGATCATCAGACCTGCTGCCAGCTTAACGAAGTTTTTCATGCTATCCTCCCGTATTGCATGACAATTCACTTTTCATAATCGGCACGCCAGCTTTGCGAATACAAGGACAGAACCCTGCACACGCCGCCTTTTCCGGCCATTCCACAATCAGGCGCTGGCGTCGGTACCATTGAGAAGTCGTGTGGGAGGAGGCCAACCGGGCATGCCGATGCGGGTCGACGTGCCCATCGAACCGATGGCACGGCTGTTTTCATCTACATGCAGGGGCTTTCGCTCTTCCCTTGGAAACAGAAGACGTGGATCGACCAGCCCCTTATCCTGCCGCTCCTCCAACCGGCTCATTATGGCTAAAACCGCGAGGACATAATGTCAACATACAAAAGCTGGCAAGTTGTATGATGAATTTTTAACGTCGACCGAGCAATGGTCGGCGGCCGGAGAACGAGCGGGAAAAGTTGTAGGCGCCGCCACGGAGGCAGCCGGTTTGGGATGGAGATCTAGCGCTTGCGGATCAGAAAGCGGTGGCCGCTTTCAGTTTTTTCCGTCTCGACCAGCTCGTGCCCGTCCTCATTGCAGAAATGCGGCATGTCGATCACCGCCAGCGGATCGCTGGTATCGACGAGGATGAGCGCGCCGCTTGCCATGGCGGCAAGCTTCCTGCGTGTTTTCATCACGGGCAGCGGGCATTTCAGGCCGCGAAGATCGTAGAGAACGGGGTTCAAGCCGTTCAGTTCCGCGCCCAGAACTTCCAGAATGGCTTCTTTGCCGCGGCGTCGGCCGTTTCCTGCGGTTCGGGTGCGGTATAGGCGAGCGGATTTTGCATCGGCACCGGCACGACCGCCGGTGTTGCGGCGGCGACGGCCGTTGCCTGGGACTGCGCCGTTGCTTGGGGCTGGGCCGGCGCTGCAGGTGTCGCGCCTGCAGCGGAGTTGGCGGTGAGGCTCTGAGCGGTGCGCTTGGCCATCAGGTCCTCGAGTTCGGCGACCTTGACCATGCGGCCGGCTTCGAGCGAGGTGCCTGTCGGCGCGAAGGCGAGTTCGCGGCCCTTGCGCAGCTTGGCGACCACCGCCTTGCGCTCGGCCTCGGATGGATCGTACCAGGCCATGCCCTCAAATTTGCTCATCGCCTTGGCATAGTCGGCATCATAGGTCTTGCCGTAGGAGGCAAGGGCGGCCGCCAGCGCCGGCGGCGTCGACATGGCAGGGCATTTGCCGGCGGCATTGAAGGCGCCGCCGTCGGTCGCCTGCTGGTTGAAGACATATTTCTTCTCGCAGACGTTCACCTCAGGCGGGCGCTTCGTCACTTCGAAATTGTCGTAGCCGACCTTCAGCATCTTCCAGAAGTCGTAGTTCGGATCGAGGCGATGCTTGACCATGTTTTCCGCCGTCATACGGAAGGGGAAGGCCTGCAGCTGCACGGTCGACTGACCGCCCTTGAAGGCGTCGCGGGCAAAGGCATAGATCTCCAGCACCTGCTGGTCGGTCATCGAATAGCAGCCGGAGGAGGAGCAGGCACCATGGATCATCAGATCGGAACCGGTGCGGCCGTTCGCCGCGTCGTAGCGGTTCGGGAAACCGGTGTTGATCGCCAGATAATATTTCGAATTGGGGTTCAGGTTGGCGCGCGTCAGATCGTAGAAACCTTCCGGCGCCTGCCGGTCGCCGGTCTTGACCTTCGGACCGAGGCGGCCCGACCAGGCGCAGATCTTGTAATCAGCGATTTTCTCGAAACGGTTGTCGGTCTTCGCCTTCCAGATCTCCATGGCACCTTCTTCCTTGAAGATGCGAATCATGATCGGCGAATTGCGGTCCATGCCCTTGGCGGCCATGGCATTGAGGATATGTGGGGGGAGCGGCTGCTCGACCTTGTTCTTGACCTTGGAGAGATCGACCTGCGCGGTTTCCAACGCGTCGTTGCAGCCGGTCAGAGCCAGCGCCATCAGGGAAACATAGGCAAAATGACGTATGCGCATCCAAACTAGCCCATAAAGATAATGCGACCCGGTCCGCCTATGGAGTCCGGGCACGAAGCGGAATCATAGGCGGCTTATACTTCACAAATGCTTAACAGCCTATGACGTGTCAGGAAACGCCCCCGCAAGCGCAATGTTAGAGATAACAACAATGTGGCCAAGGTTTGGCCTCAATCGCTCAACAGTTGCGGCTGAGCTTACAGATTGCGGCCCATATTGAGGAATTTCTGGCGCCGCTCGTTGCGCAATTGTTCGCCGGAGCGGGATGCCATTTCACCAAGCGCATTGGCGATCACATCGCCGGTTGCGGCGATGACGCTGTCGGGATCGCGGTGGGCGCCGCCGAGGGCTCGGAGATGATGCCGTCGATGACGCCGAGCGATTTCAGGTCTTCGGCGGTGATCTTCATGTTGGTCGCCGCTTCCCGGGCGCGGGTGGAATCACGCCAGAGGATGGAAGCCGCGCCTTCCGGCGAAATAACGCTGTAGATCGAATGCTCGAGCATATAGACCCTGTTGCCGGTGGCGATCGCGATCGCTCCGCCCGAGCCGCCTTCGCCGATGACGACGGAAACGAGGGGAACCTTGACGCCGAGACACATTTCCGTCGAGCGGGCAATCGCCTCGGCCTGGCCGCGCTCTTCGGCGCCGACGCCGGGATAGGCGCCTGCCGTATCCACCAGCGAAATGACAGGCAGGCTGAAACGATCGGCCATTTCAAGGATGCGGATCGCCTTGCGGTAGCCTTCCGGACGCGGGCTGCCGAAATTGTGTTTCAGGCGGGTCTTGGTGTCATTGCCCTTTTCCTGGCCGATGACGGCCACGGGCTGACCACGGAAGCGGGCGAGGCCTGCCTGAATTGCGGCGTCCTCGGAAAACTTGCGGTCGCCGGCAAGCGGCGTGAATTCCTGGAACAGCGTCTTGGCGTAATCAACGAAATGCGGGCGTTGCGGATGGCGGGCCACTTGCGTCTTCTGCCAGGCATTGAGCTTGGAATAGATTTCGACGATGGCCTCACGGACGCGAACCTCGAGCCTGCCGATCTCATCGGTCGTGTCGATGCTCTCGTCTTCCATTGCGAGCTTCTTCAGCTCGATAATCTTGCCTTCGAGGTCGGAGATCGGCTTTTCGAAGTCGAGATAATTGTGCATGAGGTGCGTTTCCGTTCCTTGTGCCACGGGGCGTTTTCCTGGCTCCGCCCCTTGTCGCCGGTCCTATTCGTGCTTTTTCGCCTGTTTGGCAAGGGGGTGGTGCGTCTGGACCAGCTGCTGAAGCCTCTCTTCGAGGACATGGGTGTAGATCTGTGTGGTCGAAATGTCCGAATGGCCGAGGAGTTCCTGCACGACGCGCAGGTCGGCGCCGTTGGCAAGCAGATGACTGGCGAAGGCATGGCGCATGACATGCGGCGATATCAGCGACGGCGTCAGCCCGGCGCGGATCGCCAGGTTCTTGAGGTCGCGCGCGAAGACCTGGCGCGGCAGATATCCCTCCTTGGAGGCGGCGGGAAACAGCCAGGGGCTTTGCTGCGGTTCCTTTACTGCTGCATTTTCGGCCGCCAGCAGGCGCCCATACGACTTCAGGGCTGCAATCGCCGAGTGCGACAGCGGCACCAGCCGTTCCTTGTTGCCCTTGCCGCGGATCATCAGGAAGCGGCCCTCCTGATCGAGCACACGGGCAGGAAGCGACACGAGTTCGCTGACGCGCATGCCTGTGGCATAGAGCAGTTCCAGGAGCGCCAGCATACGCAGGCGCTGCAACTGGCCCGGAGCCGGGTCGTTGGCCTCGGTCTGCGCTTGGGAAAGCAGCCTGCCGACCTCTTCGACCCCCATCGTCTTCGGCAACGCGCGCCCCTTTTTCGGCGCATCGAGAACGCCTGTGGGGTCGTCGGTCCGAAGGCCTTCAGCGTAGAGGAACTTGTAGAATTGCCGCATGGCGGCAAGCCGGCGCGCCTGCGAGGAAGGCTTGAAGCCCTGGCGGGCGAGCGAGGCGAGATAGGCGGCCAGATCGGTGGAGGCGGCTTCGGTCAACCTTATGCTGCGGCTGTTCAGGAAAGCGCTGATGTCGTCGAGGTCGCGCTCATAGGATTGCAGCGTATTGGCGGCGGCGCCACGTTCGGCGCTCATCATTTCCAGGAAGGATTCCACGTGGACGCGGCTGAGATCCATCGTCGCGCTCACCTGCCGGTCGTGTCGATCGTGCCCGTCGCAGGCGGGTTGACCCGCTCGGAGGGGATACGGATCGTCACGTCGCGCTGCTGCGGTTCCACGAAGGTCACGAGCGCCCACATCGCTCCGTAAACCGTCCCGGCGAGGATCGCGCAGACGAACAGGAAACGGAACAGGGTCGGCATCCGGCAACTCCTCATGCTCTGCTTCTGTTATAAGAAGCGTATCCGCAAGTGCAAGAAGCGGTACTCAAGCCATGATTCCCTTGTCCGCGGCTTGACGCTCCACTTGCATTTGTCGATACCGTTTGCAAACAAAGTGTGAATGGACCGATGAGTGAACCACTGCTGACCGTTGCTGACAGCCTGAAAGACAGAGCTCGCGCCGCGCTCGGTTCACGCAATCTGATCCTCGTCGGCCTGATGGGTGCGGGGAAATCCTCCGTCGGGCGCATCGTCGCCAGCCAGCTCGGCATTCCCTTCATCGACAGCGACCACGAAATCGAACGGGTGTCACGTATGACGATCCCCGAACTCTTCGCAGCCTATGGCGAGGAAGAGTTCCGGGCGCTGGAAACGCGGGTGATAAAGCGCCTGTTAAAGAGCGGGCCACGCGTCGTCTCCACGGGCGGCGGCGCCTTCATCAACGAGCGCACGCGCAGGCATATCAAGAAGGGCGGCGTTTCGGTCTGGCTGAAGGCGGATCTCGACGTGCTCTGGGAGCGGGTCAACAAACGCGACACGCGGCCGCTGCTCAAGACAGAAAATCCGAAGCAGACCCTCGAAAACTTGATGAACGCGCGTTATCCGGTCTATGCGCAGGCCGATCTCACCGTGCTTTCGCGCGACGTGCGCAAGGAAATCATGGCGGACGAGGTACTGAAGGCCGTGGTCGAACAGAAAGAAAGTGCAGCGTCATGAATGCGATAAGCTCCACCTCATCAGTCCAGACGGTGCATGTGCCGCTCGGCGAGCGCGCCTACGACATCCTGATCGGGCCGGGGCTGATTGCGCGTGCCGGCGCCGAGATCGCCTCCCGCCTGAAAGGCCGCAAGGCGGCTGTCGTCACCGACGAAAATGTCGCGCCGCCCTATCTCGACGCCCTCGTCGCGAGCCTTGATGCGGCGGGCATTGCCTCCGCCGGGGTCGTCCTGCCGGCTGGCGAGAAGACGAAGAGCTTCGAACATCTGATCACGGTCTGCGACAAGGTGCTCGAAGCCCGCGTCGAGCGCAACGACTGCGTCATCGCCCTCGGCGGCGGCGTCATCGGTGACCTCTCGGGTTTTGCCGCCGGCATCGTCCGGCGCGGCGTGCGCTTCGTGCAAGTGCCGACCTCGTTGCTGGCGCAGGTCGATTCCTCCGTCGGCGGCAAGACCGGCATCAATTCCCGCCATGGCAAAAACCTCGTCGGCGTGTTCCATCAGCCGGACCTGGTGCTGGCCGATACAGATGTGCTGAATACGCTGAGCGAGCGCGAATTTCGCGCCGGTTACGCCGAGGTCGCGAAATACGGGCTGATCGACAAGCCGGATTTCTTCTCCTGGCTGGAAACGAACTGGAAGGCCGTGTTTGCGGGCAGCTCCGCTCGCATCGAGGCGATCGCCACGAGCTGCCAGGCGAAGGCCGACGTCGTCGTCGCCGACGAGCGTGAGACCGGTCAGCGGGCGTTGCTCAACCTCGGCCATACGTTCGGCCATGCCCTGGAAGCGGCGACCGCCTATGACAGCCGCCGCCTCGTGCACGGCGAGGGTGTGTCGATCGGCATGGTGCTGGCGCATGAGTTTTCCGCACGCATGAACCTTGCGAGCCCCGACGATGCGCGGCGCGTCGAGCGGCATCTGAACGAGGTCGGCCTGCCGACCCGCATGTCTGACATTCCTGGGGAACTGCCGCCGGCCGAAACACTGATGGAGGCGATCGCGCAGGACAAGAAGGTCAAGAGCGGCAAGCTTACCTTCATCCTGACGCGCGGCATCGGCCAATCCTTCGTCGCCGATGATGTCCCGGCGTCCGAGGTCCTCAGCTTTCTCAGGGAAAAACACGGCTGATGACGATCGAAGGCGCTTTGGAATTTCTCGCGGCACACTGGCCGGAGATTCTTTCGATCGCCGCGCTCGTGCTGATGTCCGCCTTCTTTTCCGGCACGGAGACCGCGCTCACCGCCGTATCGCGCAGCCGCATCCATACGCTCGAAGTGAACGGCGACGAACGCGCCGGTCTCGTGCGCCGGCTGATCGAAAGGCGCGACCGGCTGATCGGCGCGCTGCTGATCGGCAACAATCTTGCCAATATCCTCTCCTCCTCGATCGCGACAAGCCTCTTGCTCGGGCTGTTCGGCAGTTCCGGCGTGGCGCTGGCGACGCTTGCCATGACCGTCATCCTCGTCATCTTCGCGGAAGTGCTGCCGAAGAGCTGGGCGATATCGACGCCGGAACGCTTCGCGCTCGCCGTAGCCCTTCCGACCAGGCTCTTCGTCGCTGTCGTCGGGCCGATTTCCTCCTTCGTCAATGGTGTGGTCCGGCGGATTCTTTCACTGTTCGGCATCAATCTGTCGCGAGAGATATCGATGTTGACGGCGCATGAGGAACTGCGCGGCGCCGTCGATCTCCTGCACCGCGAGGGGTCGGTGGTGAAGGCCGATCGCGACCGGCTCGGCGGCGTGCTGGATCTCGGCGAGCTGGAACTTTCCGACATCATGGTTCACCGCACCAAGATGCGGGCGATCAATGCCGACGATCCGCCGGAGGCGGTCGTGCGCGCCATCCTCGAAAGTCCCTATACGCGCATGCCGCTGTGGCGCGGCACGATCGACAACATCATCGGCGTGGTCCACGCCAAGGATCTCCTGCGGGCGCTTGCCGAGCCGAACATGGAGCCGCAGAATCTCGATATCGTGAAGATTGCGCAGAAGCCGTGGTTCGTGCCCGACAGCACCAATCTCGAGGATCAGCTCAACGCCTTCCTGCGGCGCAAGCAGCATTTTGCCGTCGTCGTCGACGAGTATGGCGAGGTCCAGGGCATCGTCACGCTGGAGGATATTCTCGAAGAAATCGTCGGCGACATTTCCGACGAGCACGATATCGAGATGCAGGGGGTGCGCCAGGAAGCTGACGGTTCCGTCGTCGTCGACGGCAGCGTGCCGATCCGCGATCTCAACCGCGCGCTCGACTGGAACCTGCCCGACGAGGAGGCGACAACCATCGCCGGCCTCGTCATCCATGAATCGATGACCATCCCGGAAGAGCGTCAGGCCTTCACCTTCTACGGCAAACGTTTCGTCGTGATGAAGCGGGAGAAAAACCGCATCACCAAGCTGCGCATCCGCCCCGCGCAGGAAGGCGACACAAAACCGGTGTGATCCGGTTGGATTGCCTGCGCCTTATACCCATATAGGCTGCTGTGCCGCTACCAGCGGGTGGGTTCACCAGGTGCCGCCGGTTCGACGGCCAGCGCGTGCAGGCCGGCATCGAGCTCCGGTTTCAACAGATCGGTGATCGCCCGGTGGCGCGCCAGGCGGGAGAGGCCGGCAAATTTAGTCGAAACGATCCTCACCCGCATGTGGGTTTCGCCGGTGCCCGTGATGTCAGGCTGGTGGCCGGCATGCAGATGGCTTTCGTCGATGACGCTCAAGCGTTCGGGCGCGAAGGCTTCGATAAGTTTTTCTTCGATGCGGGTCCGCAGGGTCATCATCCGGTCTTGCTGCTTCGCGAAAAGGGTTCCCACCAAGCCAGCAACATTCCCATTTGTCAATTCTTGTTGTCGCCTCGCGACAGCCCCATAATTAGCGCCGCCATGAGACTTGATTCAAAATACTTCGATCGCATCCGCACACGCCGCAAACGCGAGCAGGAGACAGAGCAGGCGCCGCCTACCTGTCAATGGGACGGCTGCGATAAGAAAGGTGCGCATCGCGCTCCGGTGGGGCGCAATGCGGAAGGCCAGTTCTTTTTGTTCTGCTTCGAGCACGTCAAGGAATACAATAAGGGCTATAATTATTTCTCCGGCCTTTCGGACGGCGAGATCGCGCGCTACCAGAAAGAGGCGATCACCGGCCATCGACCGACATGGACCGTCGGCGTCAATAAGTCGGCCAAGGACAGCCCGCTGCATTCCGAGGTGCGCTCCGGCGCCTACTCGCGCGTTCGCGATCCCTTCGGCTTCGTCAAGGAAGGCGGCAAGGGCAGCGGGCCGCGCTTTCCCCAGGCGCGCAAGCTGAAATCGCTCGAAAGCAAAGCCTTCGACACGATGGGTCTCCACGCCAACGCGACCTCGGCGGAGATCAAGAGCCGCTACAAGGAGCTGGTCAAGAAGCACCATCCGGATGCCAATGGCGGCGACCGCGGCTCGGAAGAGCGTTTCCGCGCCGTCATCCAGGCGTATCAATTGTTGAAGCAGAACGGTTTTTGTTAATTCCCGTCCTTGCTCTTGGGCTTCAATCGGGTATGGTCCAAATCGGCTGAGGCCGCAGGCAAACGCGGCTCCTATCTGCGTGTTTTCCCGACATCGCCTCGGCCGACCTTCCGGACGCGGCGTTTCTTGTCCGGGACTCTTTCAAGAATGCTCGCACGCGGTCATCATCCCGCCGAGGTTTCGTTTCAGTCCCGGAGAAGTATCGCCGACGTTCCGACCTGGACGGGCGCGGAATAAAATCGCGGCGTCACGGTTGCGACATGGCCTGAGACAGTTTGGCCGGGTGGCTTCACCCGCCTTGGAGACATGATGAGCAAGATCGACCTCGATATTTCAGAACTGCCCGATACTACCGTTTCGGTCCGCGAGACCTTCGGCATCGATTCCGACATCCGCGTTCCTGCCTACAGCAAGGGTGACGCCTATGTGCCGGATCTCGATCCCGACTACCTGTTCGACCGCGAGACGACGCTCGCCATTCTCGCAGGCTTCGCGCATAACCGCCGCGTGATGATCTCCGGCTATCACGGCACGGGCAAGTCCTCGCATATCGAGCAGGTGGCGGCGCGGCTCAACTGGCCTTGCGTGCGTATCAACCTCGACAGCCATGTCAGCCGTATCGATCTCGTCGGCAAGGATGCCATCGTCGTCAAGGACGGGCTGCAGGTCACCGAATTCAAGGACGGTATCCTGCCCTGGGCCTATCAGCACAACGTCGCGCTCGTCTTCGACGAATATGATGCCGGTCGTCCCGACGTGATGTTCGTCATCCAGCGCGTGCTCGAATCTTCCGGCCGCCTGACTTTGCTCGACCAGAGCCGCGTCATACGGCCGCACCCGGCTTTCCGCCTGTTTGCCACCGCCAACACGATCGGTCTCGGCGATACCACAGGCCTCTACCATGGCACGCAGCAGATCAACCAGGCGCAGATGGACCGCTGGTCGATCGTGACGACGCTGAACTACCTGCCGCACGATCACGAAGTGAATATCGTCGCCGCCAAGGTGAAGAGCTTCGGCAAGGACAAGAACGGCCGCGAGATCGTTTCGAAGATGGTTCGCGTGGCCGACCTGACGCGCGCCGCCTTCATGAATGGCGATCTGTCGACCGTCATGAGCCCGCGCACGGTCATCACCTGGGCCGAGAACGCCGAAATCTTCGGCGATCTGGCCTTCGCCTTCCGCGTTACCTTCCTCAACAAGTGCGACGAACTGGAGCGCCCGCTGGTCGCCGAGCACTATCAGCGCGCCTTCGGCGTCGAGTTGAAGGAAAGCGCCGCCAACATCGTTCTCGGAGCCTGAGGCCCGACCGATCATGGCAGCTCGCGGTGACAATTCGAAAGCAAAGCCCGGCGCGCCCGTCGACGCGGAGCCACTGCGCCGGGCGATATCAGGTTGCGTACGCTCGATCGCTGGCGACGGCGATGTCGAGGTGACCTTCGCCAACGAACGGCCGGGGATGACCGGCGAGCGCATCCGGCTGCCGGAGCTTTCCAAGCGGCCGACGGCGCATGAGCTGGCGGTCACCCGAGGGCTCGGCGATTCCATGGCGCTGCGGCTGGCCTGCCACGACGAGAAGGTGCATGCGACGATGGCGCCGCAGGGCTCGGATGCCCGGGCGATCTTCGATGCGGTGGAGCAGGCGCGGGTCGAATCGATCGGCGCGCTACGCATGGAGGGCATGGCTGCGAATCTGCGCTCCATGACCGAGGAGAAATATTCCAAGGCCAATTTCACCGGCATCGAGCGCCAGGAAGACGCACCGGTCGGCGAAGCCGTGGCGATGATGGTGCGCGAGAAGCTGACCGGCGAGCGTCCGCCTGCTTCCGCCGGCAAAGTTCTGGATCTCTGGCGCAGCTTCATCGAGGACAAGGCCGGCTCCGAGTTCGACAACCTGTCGGAGGCGATCAACGACCAGCAGGCCTTCGCCAAGGTTATCCGCAACATGCTGTCGGCCATGGAGATGGCCGAGGAGTACGGCGACGACGACAGCGAGGCCGACAATGACGATCAGTCGGAACAGGAAGACCAGCCGAGCGGCGACGAGCAGGACCAGGACGAGGTCGACGAAGATGCCGGCACCGATGCCGCCCCCGTCGAGGACAGCGAAGTCTCCGACGAGCAGATGGAGGACGGCGAGACCGAAGGCGCCGAAATCTCCGACGACGACATGATGGAGGAAGGCGAGGACGATTCGGAAACGCCGGGCGAGACCCGCCGTCCGAACACACCTTTTGCCGACTTCAACGAAAAGGTCGATTATCACGTCTATACCGAAGAGTTCGACGAGATCATCACCGCCGAGGAGCTGTGCGATGCCGCCGAGCTGGAGCGCCTGCGCGCCTTCCTCGACAAGCAGCTGGCGCATCTGCAGGGCGCGGTCGGGCGGCTCGCCAATCGGCTGCAACGCCGCCTGATGGCCCAGCAGAACCGTTCCTGGGATTTCGATCTGGAAGAGGGTTATCTCGACACCGCCCGGCTGCAGCGCATCATCATCGATCCGATGCAGCCGCTCTCCTTCAAGATGGAGCGCGACACCCAGTTCCGCGATACCGTCGTCACCCTGCTCATCGACAATTCCGGCTCGATGCGCGGCCGGCCGATCACCGTTGCCGCCACATGCGCCGACATTCTGGCTCGCACGCTGGAACGCTGCGGCGTCAAGGTCGAGATCCTCGGCTTTACGACAAAGGCATGGAAGGGCGGGCAGGCGCGCGAAACCTGGCTTGCCGGCGGTAAGCCGCAGACGCCGGGCCGTCTCAACGACCTGCGCCACATCATCTACAAGTCGGCCGACGCGCCGTGGCGGCGGGCGCGCGCCAATCTCGGGCTGATGATGCGCGAGGGCCTGCTCAAAGAGAATATCGACGGCGAGGCGCTGATCTGGGCCCATAATCGCCTGCTCGCGCGCCGCGAGCAACGGCGTATCCTGATGATGATCTCGGACGGCGCGCCGGTGGACGATTCGACGCTGTCGGTCAATCCGGGCAATTATCTCGAGCGGCATCTGCGCGCCGTCATCGAACAGATCGAGACGCGCTCGCCGGTGGAATTGCTGGCGATCGGCATCGGTCACGACGTGACGCGCTACTATCGCCGTGCCGTGACGATCGTCGATGCGGACGAGCTTGCCGGCGCGATGACCGAACAGCTTGCCTCGCTCTTCGAAGATCAATCCGCCCAGCCGCGCGGCAGCCGGCTACGCCGTGCCGGCTGACGCCGCTGGAGGAACATGACGGTCAAACGGCTTTATCGCGCGGCGGCGACTGCTTTGTTCATCGCAGCCGGCACTTATCCTTCGTGGGCCGGCAACGAGGTGCCGGTCATTAGCCGGCAAATCACGGATTTCAGGATCGGCTTCTCGGAGACCAAATTCGGATCGCTGGAATTTCTCGGCGGGCTGGAGATGGTGTCCAGCAGAGCCTTGTTCGGCTCGCTTTCGGCGATTCGTTTCCGGCAGGATCAAAAACATTTCGTCGTCGTGCTCGATACCGGGCAGTGGCTGACCGGCAACATCGAGCGCGATGCCAAGGGCAGGCTTTCGCGCCTTTCGGGTGTCGAGATCACGCCGATGAAGAACCGCGCCGGCCGCAGCCTCGAGGGCAAGGGTTATATGGATGCCGAGGGACTGGCGCTCGACGGCGACCGGATACTGGTGTCTTTCGAGCAGGCCCATCGCGTCGACGTCTATCCCGATCAAGGCTTTGAGCAATCGCGCGCCATCGCCACCCTGCCGATCCTCATCCCGCGCGATATGCTGAGCGACAATCGCGGTATCGAAACCATTACCGTGGCGCCCGCCTCCAGCCCGTTGCAGGGCGGTGTGGTCATCGTCTCCGAGCGCGGTCTCGACAGCGAGGGCAACCGGATTGCGGCTATCCTCAACGGGCCGCTGAAAGGTCTGTTCTCGATCAAGCGGGACGGCAGTTTCGACGTCACCGACGGCGCCTTCCTGCCGGACGGCGATCTCTTGCTGCTGGAGCGGCGGTTCAATATGGCGGAAGGCATCGGCATGCGGCTTCGACGCATCAAAGGCGCCGATATCGGGCCCGGCGCCGTCGTTGCCGGAGACTTGCTGCTCGAAGGCAATTTCAACACGCAGATCGACAATATGGAAGGACTTGACGCTTTCCAGGCCGCCGACGGCACGACCCACATCATTCTGGTGTCGGACGACAACCACTCGATCCTGCAGCGCAATCTGATGCTGGAGTTCCGGCTCGACGAAGGGACCCGATTGATCGGGGCGTCAGATTGACGTCACATGCCTCGGTTATTCCGGGTGCCGAATTGAGAAAGCAGTCTACGGAGGAGATCATCGTGCATATCCATGTCACGGGTGCATCCGGTTCCGGCACGACATCGCTCGGCCATATGCTCGCCGAACGGCTCGTTATCGCCCATCTCGATACTGACGATTTCTTCTGGCTGCTGACCGACCCGCCATTCACGACGCCGCGGGAGGCCGACGAACGAATCCGGCTGCTGCTTGCGGAGGCTGGCAGGCATGACGGCTGGGTGCTCTCCGGATCGGCGCTGAAATGGGGCGGGCAGATCGAGCCGCTCTATGATCTGATCGTCTTCCTCAAGATCGAGCCGGAGCTTCGGATGGCGCGGATCCGTGCGCGGGAGATTGCCCGATACGGAGACAGGATCGGGGCCGGCGGCGACATGGAGGTGAAAAGCGGACAGTTTCTGGAATGGGCGGCGACTTACGACACGGCCGGACCGGAACGCCGCAGTCTCGCGGCGCATGAGCAGTGGCTGGAAACGCAGACGGCGCCGGTCTTGCGGCTCGATTCCTCACGAGATATCGATGATCTGGTTGCCGAGGTTCTGCTGCATCCGGCCATCGCCGCAGGCGCGATCCGGCGTCGTTGATGCCTCGCCCGGTTCAGCCGGCTCGGGCGGGCTGCATCGGCCGCAATACGTTCATCAGCGCGCCATAGGGCAGCAGCATGATCAGACCGACGATCATCTTGACGGCGAAATCGCCGATCGCCCAGGAAATCCAGCGCGGGGCCTCGGCGGCGAAGACGCCGAGGATAGGAGCTGCTTCCAGGGCGAAGGGCTCGTTCGGGCCGAGGAAGACGAAAAACGGGGCAAAGGACAGCGAGAAGAACATCACCGTATCCAGCGCCGAACCGATCAGCGAACCGAGGAGCGGCGCGCGCCACCAGGCCTGACGGCGCAGGCGGTTGAAAACGGCGATATCGAGCAGCTGCCCGGCGAGATAGGCCGAGCCGGAGGCGATGGCGATACGTGGCGCCGCGGTGAAGAAGGACAGCGTCACGCCGACGACAAAGCCGGCAAGGACGACCTTGCGGGCCGCCTGCGGGCCGAACTGGCGGTTGGTCAGGTCGGTAATCAGGAAGGCGACCGGATAGGAAAAGGCTCCCCAAGTCAGGATGTCGGCGAGATTGATGCCGGCGACTTCGACCTTCAGCGGAAACTGGACGAGGAAGTTGGAGGCAACGACGACAAGCGTCATCAGCGCGACATAGGCAAGTGTGTAGCGGGTCTTCAGCATTTTTTTATCCTGGGTGATGCCACCAGTTGGAGCGACGAGCCGACAAAGCAAAAGGCCTGACCGGAGATCATCCGTGCAAGCCTTTCGAATCGGTATGAAAAAGATGTCGAAGCTTATGCGGCTTCGGCGGTCTTCTTGACGATCTGGCGACGCAGCAGACGAGCGCGCATCGACAGTTCATTTTCGCTAGCCTTCAGCAGGAAGGCATCGAGGCCACCGCGATGCTCGACGGAACGAAGAGCAGCAGCCGAAACGCGAAGACGATAGCGCTGGTTGAGAGCGTCGGAAATCAGCGTTACCTGGCACAGGTTCGGCAGGAACCGGCGCTTGGTCTTGTTGTTGGCATGGCTGACATTGTTACCAGTCAGGACGGCCTTGCCGGTCAATTCGCACACGCGGGACATGGAACACCTATTCTTGTTTTTCTCGGGCCATTAAATTGCAATCTCCGGCAAAACCAGGCTCGCAATCCAACAGGCATGATTGGAAAGTTGCGGTTCTATAGTCAGAGAGCCTGCCCGCGTCAAGCCAAACCTTGGCCTTTCCCGCAATTCTGTCAAAAAGCTGCTGTTTTCTTCTCTTCAGGGCAGGAGTATAGAGCACACGGCAAGGGCTGGCGACGCACGGCAGACAAGGCTTCACTCATGGCTCATTCGGGCAGACGAATTTTCATTTCGGCCATCGCCGCACTTCTTGCCATACCGGCATCGGCGGCCGAAATCCAGCACCAGACGGTCTACCGGGTGACGCTTGCCGGCCTGCCGATCGCGCGCGCGGCTTTTCTGACGCAGATCGAGGACGATCACTCTTACAAGATCGCCGGTGATATCAATTCTGCCGGCCTGGCCGACCTCGTCAAGACGATCCGGGCCAAAACCAGCGTTACCGGCGTCGTCCGTAACGATCGGCTGCAGGCAGTGAAGTATTCGCTCTACTACAAGAGCGGCAAGAAGGCCCGCGTCTACGAGGTCAGCTACCGCAACGGCAACATCATCTCGGCGACGACGACGCCACCGCCGAAGCGGCCGAAGAACTGGATCGACGTCACGCCGCGTGACATGCGATCGGTTCTCGATCCGATTTCCGGCCTGATTTTCACCGGCGATACCAAGGTCTGCTCGCAGACGCTGCCGATCTTCGACGGCGAGACGCGCATGGATCTGGTGCTCTCGCCAAAGGGCGACGAGGATTTTTCGACCGACGGCTTCAAGGGCAAGGCGCTCGTCTGCGGCGTGCGCTTCATTCCGCGCTCGGGCTATAAGAAGGGCCGCAAGGATATAGACTATCTCAGCAGGAGCGATCGCATGGAGATCTGGTTTGCCAAGTCGGACGCGGCAAATGTATATGCTCCTGTCTATGTGCGCATTCCAACCGAATATGGAATGGTGACGATCACTGCGGTGAAATATGGCAGCGTCAGCTGACGGAGCTTTTGCCTCCGTAAAGGGGGAGAGGTGAAGTTTCGCGCGACGGCGATCGGTTTTACGGCCATTGTGATGTGGTCGTTCCTTGCACTTTTGACGGCCGGCTCCGGGAAGATGCCGCCGTTCCAGCTTTCGGCCGTCTGCTTTGCGATCGGCAGCATTCCCGGCCTCGTCATGCTTATCTTCAATCCCGCGCGCCTGGCGCTGCTGAAACAGCCGCCAAAGGTCTGGATAACGGGCATTGCAGGCTTGTTCGGCTATCATTTCCTGTATTTCACCGCACTCAGGAACGCGCCGGCGGTGGAGGCGGGCTTGATCGCCTATCTCTGGCCGCTCCTGATCGTCGTCGGCTCGGCACTGCTGCCGGGAGAACGGTTGCGCTGGTATCACGTGGCGGGCGCGCTTGCCGGGCTTTGCGGCACCTTCCTGATTGTCGGCCGCAACGGCATCGATTTCGACGGCGCCTACGCGGTCGGTTATGGAGCTGCCTTTCTCTGCGCCTTTACCTGGTCGGGCTACTCGCTGCTGACCCGGCGTTTCGAAGCCGTTTCCACCGATGTCGTTACCGGCTTTTGCCTTGCCACGTCCGTCCTGTCGCTCTTCTGCCATCTCGGCCTGGAGCAGACCGTCTGGCCGGCGACAATTTTCGAATGGGTCGCCGTCATCGGGCTCGGGCTCTTGCCTGTGGGAGCTGCCTTCTACGCCTGGGACCATGGGGTCAAGAACGGCGATATCCAGATCCTCGGTGCGGCAAGTTATGCCGCACCGTTGCTGTCGACGCTTATCCTGACGCTGTTCGGCTTTGCCGAGCCGAGCTGGCGCATCGCGCTCGCCTGCCTGCTTGTCACCGGCGGGGCAGTGCTGGCGGCCCAGGACATGTTCCGCCGCAAAAATCCGGCGCGCCCTGTGGCTGCCGAGTGAGTTTTACCCGCCGGGCTTCCAATCCGGCGGCGCCATCTCGAAACTCGAAAATTCGAAGCCGGGTGAGACGGTGCAGCCAACCAGGGTGAAATCGCCGCGCGTTTCGGCCGATTGCCACCAATTGGCTGGAACAATCGCCTGCGGTCGTTCGCCGGCTGAGAGGTTGGTGCCGAGGGTGAGGGTCTCGCTTGCTGCCCCGTCCTGCGAGCGGTGCAGCGAGAGCGGCGCACCGGCGTAATAATGCCAGACCTCGACCGCGTCGCGGACGCGATGCCAGTGCGAACGCTGTCCCCTTGTCAGCAGATAATAGATCGCCGTCGAATGGCCGCGCTCGCCGCCCGACGTGTCGCGGAATGTCTGCACGTACCAGCCGCCCTCCGGATGTGGCTCCATGCCGAGCGCGCGGATAATCTCCTCAGGCGCCATCAGAAATTGTCCTTGCGCTTGCGGATCTCGGCAAAGACCTCCTCGTTCGTCTTGCCTTCCATGATCAGATTGCGGCGGATCGCCGGATCGGCGGCGCGCAGGAACGGATTGGTTTCCTTCTCCAGCCCCAGCGTCGTCGGAATGGTGAATTTGCCCTCGGCGCGCAGGGCCTCGATCTCGGCGGCGCGGCTCTTCAGGCGCTCATTGTCGGGGTCAACAGTCAGTGCGAAGCGGGCATTCGCCAGCGTATATTCGTGACCGAAATAGACCGCAGTCTCATCCGGCAGCACGGCGAGCTTCTGCAGGGAGTGCCACATGTCGGCGGCGGGACGTTCGAACAGGCGGCCGCAACCGAGCGCAAACAGCGTGTCGGCGGCAAACAGCAGCTTGTCGTCGACGAAGTGATAGCAGATGTGGCCAGCGGTGTGACCTGGTGTTTCGATGACCTTGACCGTGTGATCGCCGAACAGGAAGCTGTCGCCGTCGGCCATCGTCCGGTCGAGGCCGGGAATGGCAATGGCCTCGTTGATCGGGCCGATGATCTCGCAGTCGAACTGCTCCTTCAGCGCCAGATTGGCGGCGACATGATCCGTGTGGTGATGGGTGGTGAAGATATGGGTGATCTTCCAGCCTCGGCGTGTCGCCGCTTCCAGGATCGGCCGCTCCTCCGGCGCGTCGATCGCCACGGTAAACCCCGTCTCAGGGTCGTGTACGAGAACGCCGAAATTATCGGTGCGGCAGAGAAAAACGTCTAATTCCAAAGGTTTCATCGTTCAATAATCCCTTGTCCTGCGAGTCTTGCGGGAATGTAGAGGTTCCGGCCTTGAAGTCCAACCGCCCGCTGATAACATTTGTCGCAATGCACGCCGATATCGTCGACCTACGTCAGTTCTATCACTCCGACCTCGGGCGTTTTGCCGAGCAGTCGATCGCCATGGCACTGTCTTCGCTGTGGGTGCGCCTGCCGCAGGAGCGGCTGGTTGGCCTCGGTTATGCAGTGCCCTTCCTCGACCGCTTCCAGGCTGATACCGAACGCACCTTCGCCTTCATGCCGGCCGGGCAGGGGGCGGTGAACTGGCCGATGGGCTCGCTGTCGTCGACGACGCTGATTTTCGATGAGGAACTGCCGCTGCCGGATTCCTCGATCGACCGGGTGCTGATGGTGCATTCGCTCGAATTCGCCGAAAGTCCGCGCGAGACGCTGAAGGAGCTCTGGCGGGTGCTGGCTCCGGGTGGACGGCTTGTTATCGTCGTGCCCAACCGACGCGGCGTCTGGGCCCGCATGGAGCATACGCCTTTCGGTTCGGGCCGGCCCTATTCCCGCGGTCAGCTGACGCATCTGCTGCGCGAGACGAACTTCACGCCGGGCGCGACCGCCGAAGCGCTGTTCTTTCCGCCCTCGAAACTCAGGACCATCCTGCGCCTTCGCCGCGCCTTCGAGCGCATTGGCCGGACGCTGTGGCCGGCTTTCTCGGGCGTCATCATCGTCGAGGCGCAGAAGCGGCTCTATCAGGGTCTGCCGGTCGCCGCGCGCGCCTCTCGCCGCGTCTTCGTGCCGGTTCTCGCACCGCATGGCGTGCCGACAACACGCAGCCGGTGACGCCGCTTCCGGCTCTCGACAAGAACCACATTCCGCTTTAATGCCACTTGGTCATTTTCCGGAAAATCCAAGGTCGACCCATGAGCGTTGAGATGAGCAAGCCCGTTCCGCGTCCCGGTATTCTCGATATCGCATCCTATGTGCCGGGCAAGGAACATGCGCCGGGCGTGGCCCGCGTCTACAAGCTTTCGTCCAACGAAACGCCGCTCGGCGCCAGCCCGAAAGCTATAGAGGCCGTCAAGGCGGTTGCCGATAATCTCGGGCGTTATCCCGATGGGCAGGCGATCGAACTGCGCGAGGCGATCGCCGCCGTGCATGGCCTCAATCCGGCGAACATCCTCTGCGGCAACGGTTCCGACGAACTGCTGGGTCTGCTTTGCCATGTCTATCTCGGCGCCGGCGACGAGGGCATCATCACCGAACACGGCTTCCTCGTCTACAAGATCCAAATTCAGGGCGCTGGCGCCACGCCGGTCGTCGTCAAGGAAAAAGACTATACGGTCGACGTCGACGCTATCCTTGCCGCGGTCACCGGAAGAACCAAGATCGTCTTCATCGCCAACCCCGGTAATCCCACAGGCACCTACGTCCCCGTGAGCGAAATCCGCCGTCTGCAGGCCGGGCTGCCGAAACATGTCGTGCTGGTGCTCGATGCGGCTTACGCCGAATATGTGCGCCGCAACGATTATGAAGCCGGCATCGAGATCGTGTCTTCCAATTCCAACGTGGTGATGACCCGCACCTTTTCGAAGGCTTACGGTCTTGCGGCGCTCCGCGTCGGTTGGATGTATGCGCCGGCGGAGATCGTCGACGCCGTGAACCGTGTCCGCGCCCCGTTCAACCTGAATGCGGCGGCGATCGCCGCCGGTGCCGCGGCGATTCGCGACCAGGCCTTCGTCCAGCAGGCCGTCTCTTACAACCAGATGTGGGTGGAGTCGCTGACGGAGGCCCTCGAGGCGATCGGGCTGCAAGTGACGCCGTCGGTCGCCAATTTCGTCCTCATCCATTTCCCTGATATCGACGGCAAGCGCGCGGCCGACGCCGACGAGCTGCTGACGAGCCGCGGGTACATCCTGCGCGCCGTGCGCAGCTACGGCTTTTCGAATGCACTGCGCATGAGCATCGGTCCTGAGGAGGCCAACCGCGGCGTCATCGCCGCACTCGGTGAATTCATGGGACGGCAGGCATGAGCGTGCTGTTCGATCGCATCGCGCTGATCGGCATCGGCCTGATCGGCTCTTCGCTCGCCCACGACATCAGGCGGCTCGGGCTTGCCAAAGAGATCGTCGTCGCGACGCGCAGTGCCGATACGCTGAGGCGCGCCGAAGAGCTCGGCCTCGGCGATCGTTACACGACGTCTTCACCGGAGGCCGTCCGGGATGCCGATCTGGTGATCGTCTCGGTGCCGGTCGGCGCTTCGGAAAGCGTGGCGAAGGAAATTGCGGGAAGCCTGAAGCCCGGGGCTGTTGTCACCGATGTCGGCTCCACCAAAGCGTCGGTCATCGCGCAGATGCAGCCGCATATGCCTGACAATGTGCATTTCATTCCCGGCCATCCGTTGGCCGGCACCGAGAAATCGGGCCCGGATGCCGGTTTCCCCGGCCTTTTCGAAGGCCGCTGGTGCATCTTCACGCCGATTGCCGGCACCGACGAGACGGCGCTGAAACGGCTGCGCGGCTTTTGGGAGGCGCTGGGCTCGAAGGTTGACGAGATGGATGCGGAGCACCACGACAAGGTGCTCGCGATCGTCTCGCACCTGCCGCATATCATCGCCTACAATATCGTCGGCACCGCCGACGATCTGGAGACGGTGACGGAGTCTGAAGTCATCAAATATTCGGCCTCCGGCTTTCGCGATTTCACCCGTCTCGCCGCCTCCGATCCAACGATGTGGCGCGACGTCTGCCTGCACAATCGCGATGCGATCCTGGAAATGCTGGCGCGCTTCTCGGAGGATCTCGCCTATCTGCAGCGCGCCATCCGCTGGGGCGAGGGGGACAAGATTTTCGAACTCTTCACCCGCACGCGCGCCATTCGTCGCTCTATCGTCCAGGCCGGCCAGGATGTCGACGCACCCGACTTCGGCCGCCCCCACGCGTTGGATAAGAAGTAGCGGCCCGCGATGGTGGAGGTGGCGAGCGCAAGTCAGGCGGATATCGACTGGCTGGCTCGCGAGGATGCCAGCGCCGGCAAGGCGTGGGTATCGCGATGCGTGGCGCTCGGCGAATATCTGATTGCCAAAGAGGGCGGCGAAATTGTCGGCTTCCTGCGTTTCTCCCGCTTCTGGGGCAGGGTTCCCTATATGGAAATGATCCGCGTTCTGCCCGGCTATCGCCGTTCTGGCGTCGGCACCGCGCTGTTTTTCGCCTGGGAGGCAGCCATGCGCGGCGAGGGCGCCCGACTGCTGATGACGTCGAGCGAATGCGATGAGAGCCGTCCTCAGGACTGGCACCGCCGCAATGGGTTTACCGAAACCGGCGCGGTCGAGCTGCCCGGTCTGCAATCGGTGCCGGAAGTGTTTTTCATCAAGCGGATTGGTTAGATCGGCGGAATCTTACCGAGCGGAATAAAGCCGCTGACGGTGGCATCACCGTGGTCGACGATGAGATCGACGGAGACCTTGTCGCTGCCGCCGGCCAGCGCCTTCAGCATCTTCGTCGCCGTGTTGACGGTCGAGGCAATATCGGGGAAGGCCTGCTTCAGGCTGTCGCCCCAGGGGCCGAGCCGTTCGATTTCCAGCTTGAATTTCCCGGAGAGAAAGCCCTGCTCGTCGAACGAAAAAGGTCCCGTGAGCGTCATCACCTTGCCGTCGCCGATATCGGCAACGATGCGGCGCAGTTCGCCGGCAGAACCATTGAGGCCGTTCGGGTCGCTGCCATCGATCAGGCCAGCCTTGCCGGCGACGGTCAAATCGATGCTGGCGGAAAGTTTGGGGAATATCTGCGGCCAGTCCTTGATCGCCGTGTTTGCATCCTGCACGGAAATCGCGCCGTCGAGATCGGTTCCATTCTGTCGGAGATGAATTTCGGTGTGGGCGGCATCGAAGCTGATAGTCTGGCCGGTGAGGGAGGAGACTGCCGTCGCCTTCAGGCCCTCGATGACCGTTGAACTGCGGTCGATGCCCTTCAACCGGGTTGCGAGGCTCGATTGCAGGTTCGCCCATTGGGCCGAGATCGAGAAGCCGTTGCCGGTGCGGATTTCCGCCGGCGAATCGAGCTCCCACATGATATGGCCCGGCGCATAGACCTGTGCCGCCGAGCGCAGCGCGCCGAAGGTGGCCGAGACGCCGTTGACGTTGTCGTCGACATCGATCTTGGAGCAGAACAGGCCGATGCGGAAGGGATAGCCGCGGAATTCGATATCGGCGCATTCGCCCCTGACGCCTGCCTGATTGCCTGGTGCGATTGCTTTCAGCACCGTCGTCTTCAACGCCGACGCGGCATAGAACCAGGCGGCGGTATAAAGCGCGATTACCAGGAGGACGCCTCCGCCCAGCAACCAGAATTTCTTGCCGCTGCCGGTTTGGCTGCTGCCGGATCGGCTTGACGCTGCCATGATGTTCTCCAATGGTGAATCGCAAAGTGATTCCGGTCTGGCGTGCGATATGGACGAATTTTGGGTGTTTGGCTACGGTTCGCTGATGTGGAATCCGGGCTTCGAGTTCCTGGAGCGGGCAGAGGCTCTGGTGCGTGGTTACAGGCGTTCGCTGTGCGTGCGCTCCTTCGTCCATCGCGGCACGCGCGACAATCCCGGCCTCGTTCTCGGCCTCGACAGGGGCGGAGCCTGCCGCGGGATGGCGTTCCGTATTTCGCCGAACAAATGGGACGAGGTGATCGATTATCTGCGCGCCCGCGAGCTCGTCACCAACGTCTATCTGGAGCGCCGGGTTCGGCTGCAGTTTGCCGGTGGCGGCCGAGTGGAGGCGGTGACCTACGTCGCTGATCGCGACCACGAGCAATATGCCGGTACACTCGATGCGCTCGCGGCCGCGCGGGTGGTGCACGAGGCCAGGGGTCAGTCCGGCCCGAACGATGCCTATGTCTTCAATACGCTTGCGCATCTCAGACAGATGGGCATTCGCGACCCGTGGTTGGAGCAGGTCGTCCACGAGGTGGAGCGGCTGCGGGCTGGCTGATCAGGCCGTCGCCGCCTTGACTTTACGAAGCTCGGCCAGCCTGGCGACCGTCGTCGGCGGCAAGGGCAGATGCGGATTGCGCTCGACGGTGTCGAGGAGCAGCTCGTCGCTTGCCCGTTCAGTTACCTCGATCAGATGGGCGAAGAAGGCATCGGGGTCCATTCCGGGCATGATCGGCGGCAGGATCCTGACTTTGAAGTGGCCGGGATAGCGACGGATGCTGCGCCGCGGCCAGAAGAGGCCGGGATGCATGGCAACGGGCACGACGGGAATGCCAAGGTCGCGGTACATGCGGGCGATGCCGTATTTATAGAGCGGTTCCGCGCCCGGCGGACGGCGCGTGCCCTCGGGATAGATGATGAGCTGGCGGCCGGTCGACAGCTCCTCCCTGGTGCGTTTCAGCACTTCCACCATCACCTTGCCGCGGGCGCCGCGATCGACCGGGATCATGCGCTGCTTCTTCGCGTACCAACCAAAGAGCGGGATCCACATCAGCTCGCGCTTCAGGATGTAGACCGGGTCCTTGAGCCTGGGCAGCAGCGCATAGGTGTCCCAGAAGGATTGATGTTTCGGCGCCAGGATGTAACTGCCGTCCGGCAGGTTTTCCAACCCCTCGATCTCAAAAGTCGTGCCGATGATCACGCGCATGAGCCAGTGGTTGGAGCGGGCCCAGTTCTTCGGGATTTCATAGGCGGTCAGGCGCGGCACCACAAAATAATATGGCGAGAGCACGATCATCCGGATGATGAGGTTGGCATAGAAGATCGTGTTGAAGATGACGGAACGCAGGGCGATCATGAAATTTTCCCGAGGCATGCTCACGCGACCCGGCCTACACGATATTGCCCGTCATAAAAAGCGTTTGATGATGCGTCAATGCAAAAGCGTCAGTCTGCGGCCGAGACATTTGCCGAGCGCAGCCCGGTATGGCGGCCGAAGCCGGTGACGTTGCGGGCGCCGGTTAATAGCACCTTTGCATATTCGGCGAGCATGACCCGCATCGCGTTGGGGTCGGTGAACCAGTTGCGGGTCTTCAAATCCGAATTGACCACCGGATAGGGGATGAACTCGATGTCCGGATCGACATAGGAGAGTTCTGCGAGGGTCCGCGGCATATGATAATTGTTGGTGACAACGAGGACGCTTCTGTATCCCTTGGCGTGGATCCAGTTAGAGGTCTCCTCGGCGTTGCCGATCGTGTCTATCGCGTCATGGCCGATATCGACGCAGCAGGAGAAAAGATCGGCCGGGCTTTGCGTCATCTTGCGAATCTGCGCCGTCGTCGTTGTCGGGTGGACGCCCGAGATCAGCAGCCGTTTGCCGGCGCCCTTCTGCAGCAGTTCCACGGCCTGATCGATGCGCTGGTAGCCGCCTGTCAGCACGACGATCGCATCCGCCTTCGGTTCGACGGGGGGCTTCAGAGTTGTGACGGAATCGGCAAATCGGAGGAAGCCGCCGAATAACAGGGCGACCGCCAGAACGCACCCAAAGCCGCACCAACGCAGCAGACGGCGGATCGGGCCGCGCCGCGGCGGCAGGCCCGCCGGACGATCAAGCTCCGGGTCCTGGCGAATCGGGTTGCGTGTCGTATGGCCCATGGTCATGAATCGTGATTATACGCTGATTGCGGCGCGGAACAGACGCTTTCATCACAAAATGGCATGACCACGATCAACTGGCGATGCCGTCGGTGCGCGTCGGGTCCGAACGCAATGTGTCGATTTCATAGATCGTGCGCATGACGGTGAGGCGTGCCGTGACGGTCGTCAGGAGCGCGATGACGATCATCGTCGCGAAGATGCCGGCATAACCGAGCACGCCGACCGAAAAGGTGCCAAACAACGCGGTCGCCTGATCCGTTTCCGGCGTCGCGAGCGTGCGGCTCTGCCAGAAGCCGGCGGTGGCGAAGAAAAGAGCGGCAAGCGCGCTGCCGATCGCCGAGCCTTTGAGGCTGATCTTCAGGAAATGCTTCTGAAATTCGGTGGCAACGAAGGAACTCTCGGCGCCGACGAAATGCAGCACTTCGACGATGTGGCGATTGCCCGACAGCGCGCCGCGCGTGGCGAAGACGACGGTCAGCACCATTGCCGAGAAGACCAGCAGCAGGACTCCTGTGCCGATCAGCACGGTCGTGTGCGCCATGGAGACCAGGCGATCAACCCAGGTGCGGTGGTCGTCGAGGCTCGCCTGCGGGATGCTGTCCTTGAGGAGCCCCCGCATCGCATCGAAATCCGGCGGATTGCTCTCGTCGATGGTGATGACGACGAGGCGGGGAACGGGCAGATCCTTGAGGTCGAGACCGGGGCCGAGCCAGGGTTCGAGCAGGCGGGCAGTTGCCGCCTCGTCGACGATCTGGCCGCTTTTGGTGCCGACGAAGGTCAGCGCCAGGTCGCGCGCCTGCGTCAGCGCCTTTTCCATGTCGAGATTGTCGTCCGGCTTGATCTGGATGGTGATCTCGCGGGAGATCTGGCTCTCCCAACTTGCCGCCGTCGAACGCACCATGCTGACGCCGCCGAGCGTCAGGCAGGCGAGAAAGGCCATGATCGATATGACCACCATCAGGGCGTTGCCCTGGATGTTGGAGGGCGGCAGGATCGGCGCGGTCGGGCGCACGCGCATTTCCGGCCGCTTCGGCTGGGCGGCAGCCTGGGCCGGCGCCTTCTCTAGGTTGCTGGACGGGGGCTCAGTCATAGATATCGAGGTGCCCCCCCGAGAGGATCATGCGCCGGGCTTCCACCTGCTCCATCAGCGCCAGGTCATGAGTGGCGATCACGACCGCCGTCCCAAGTCGATTGAGTTCGAGGAATAGATTGAGCAGCCGCCTGGCCATCGGCGGGTCGACATTGCCCGTGGGTTCGTCAGCCAGAAGGACTTCCGGCCGGTCCATCAGCGCGCGGGCGATGGCGGCGCGCTGCTTCTCGCCGCCCGAGAGCACCGGCGGCAGCACATTGATGCGTTCGCCGAGCCCGACCCATTTCAAGAGTTCCAAAACGTCGGTTTTGTAGGAGCTTTCCTCCTTGCCGCGCACCCGGAGCGGCAAGGCGACATTCTCATAGGTGGTGAGATGGTCGAGCAGGCGAAAATCCTGAAAGACGATGCCGACGCGCCGGCGCAACAGCGGCAGTTCGGGCCTGGGAATTTCGGAGATGTCGCGCCCGAACATGCGGATCAGGCCCCGCGTCGGCTGCAGTGACATGAACAGCAGCCGCAGCAGCGAGGTTTTGCCGGCGCCGGATGGGCCCGTCAGGAATTGAAAGGATTTCTTCGGAATGTCGAAGGTCAGGTCCCGGAGGATTTCCGGGCCCATGCCGTAGCGCAAACCGACATTCTCGAAGTGGATCAACGGGCAGCTCAGTCTGTTCTTGGTTTCACCGCGCGACTTGTTAACCAACACCGTTAACAGCCGGTAAATTTTGCCGGAAAGACGCCCGTTTGATGGCAATCTTTGCGAAGCATTAACCATTAAAATTTACGACTGAGGAGGATTCGTTTCAATGCCAAGATTTCTTGCAGCATCGAAACCATGTGGACATCTGCGAGGCAGCCACCATGGAAGCATCCTCCTTCAGCCGTCGGACGCCGGGTCAGACCTATGATTTCCTGCCGCCGGAGCCTGCCCGCCGACAGTACCGCACGGCACGTCCTGCCGATATTTCCGACGCCGAATTCGTGACGGTGGGCAAGGCCCGGCCAAAGGAATTCAGCGCCAGGATCCATAACGACAACCGCAGGCGCATGGGCGCCGCACAGCCGTCGCTCCTGTCGGCGACGGTTGCTTCCGCGCTGCGGACGGCGGAATCCTGGCTGCAGCGTGCGTCGCTGCAAAGCTTCGCAATACTGGTGCTGGCGCTTGCCGTGCTCGTCTTCGGTCTCACAGGCGGCTTTTCCGGCCTTTCCGCCGAGGGAGCTTCTTCCGGAGCGCCGCTGCATTTCACCCATGTGACGGTGACGCCGCGCGATGCGAACGGCATGCGTGTGCTGGTTATTAACGGCATCATCGAAAACGAAAGCGGCACCACGCAGACGGTGCATCCGATCCGCGCCGATCTCGTGACCGATGAGCGGCTGACGGCAAGCATCGTCATCGATTCGCCCGCCGACGTTATCTATGCCGGCCAAAGTCGCGGCTTCTCGGCCCGCGTCCAGCATGCCGGCGGTAAGATGCCGGAGGTCAGGCTTTCCTTCCTGCCGTAGCGCAGCGGAAGGCGTGACGACCGGCTTGCCGGCTATAGAATGCACCAATCGCGTTAATTTCATGCCATGCGAGGCTGTTTCGGGCCGGCATATGTGCTAACGGCTTACCTTCTTTTTCATGGAGCAAGCCTTTATGCCTGTCGTGCGCGGAAAAAACATCGAGCCGCTTTTCACCGCCGAGCAGATCGCCGAGCGCAATCATGCGATGGCGCGAGAGATCGCCAACGGTCCGACCAAGGACCTGCTCGTCATCGCCGTGCTCAAGGGCTCCTTCATCTTCGCCGCTGACCTGATCCGTGCCCTGCATGACACCGGGCTTGCACCGGAGGTCGAGTTCATCACGCTGTCGAGCTACGGCAGCGGCACGGTTTCGCAGGGCGTGCGCATCGTCAAGGATATCGACAGCGACGTGCACGGCCGCGATGTGCTGTTGATCGACGATATCCTGGAGTCTGGCCGGACGCTGCTTTTTGCCAAGGAACTGCTCTTCGAGCGCGGCGCACGCAACGTCACGATCGCCGTGCTGCTCGACAAACGGGTCAAGCGTAAGGAAAAGTTGGAGGCCGATTATGTCGGCTTCGAATGCCCTGATTATTTCGTCGTCGGCTACGGCATGGACGTTGCCTATGCGTTTCGCGAATTGCCCTTCGTCGGCGTGGTCACCGGCGACGCCTGAGACAGGGTCAATCTATTGCCGGTGAAGACGGGTTGTTAACCATTCCGTCCATCGCTTCGCCATCTTTACCGATCGAAAAGGAAAGTCTGGTGATTTCCGTCGCGGGGCTGAAGACGGAGCAATGCACATATGGCAAGAATTCTGATTACGGAAGACGAGGACTCCCTGCGGTCTTTCGTAGCCCGGGCCCTCAGGCTCGACGGTCATGAGACCGATGAAGCGGCGGATGGCGCCGAGGGACTGGAAAAGCTGAAAGACGGGGGCTACGACCTGCTGCTTTCGGATATCCGCATGCCTGTCATGGACGGCATCGAACTTGCTCATCAGGCGAAGGACGCTTTCCCCGGCCTGAAGATCCTGCTGATGACCGGCTATGCCGAACAGCGCGAACGGGCCGACGATCTTGCCGAAAAGATCATCGACGTTGTCGCCAAGCCATTCGCGCTTCCCGATATACGCAAGGCGGTTGCCCGGGCGCTCGTCGCCTGAAGCAAGTCGCGCAAAGTGCACAGCGGTTTTGCGACCACAACATGCGAAAACCAAAGACTAAAGCGCGGGCCAAGCGAATCTGAAGATCGCGACGCGCTTTAGAATCCAACCATAAGGCGGTATAAGGTCTACTGGATGTCCAGCAGCCGCTCGAGATACCGCCGTTCCATCTCCTGTGGCGGATTGTTGCCGAGTTTCTCGCGGATCGCGTCAAGGATTTCTCGTGCTCGCTGAACGTCGATTTCGTCAGGCACCTTCACGTTGTTGTCGCCGAAGTCCGGTCCCTGGGTCTGGCGCAGCCGGCCGAGCGGATCGCGACCGTTCTGCTCGCCCTGTCCCACCTGGCCGTTCGGACCTTGCCCCTGTTGGCCTTGCTGCGCCTGCATCATTTGGTTCATCATATCGCGCGCACCCTGGCGAAGTGCCTCCAGCGCGCGACCCTGGCCTTCGATCGCCGGCTGGCCGCGGCCCTGGCCGAGTTCACGGCCGGCGCCTTCCATTTCGCGCTGCGCCTGGCCGAAGCCCGGACCTGGCTTCATGCCCATCTCGCCGAGGCTCTTCTGCAATTCGCCAAGCTGCTTGCCGAGCGCATCCTGGCGGGAGCGCAGCTGTTTCAGCGCCTCGCGCAGTTGCTCTGCCGTCATCTGGTCGGAGGGTTGCTGGCCTTCCTGGCCTTGGCCCTGTTGCTGATCCTGCGGTTCGCCCTTCTCGCCGGGAAGCATATCGTCGAGCAACGGATCGTTCTCGCCCATCTCGGTCTCGCCGCGCTGCATGCGATCCTTGAGCTGCTGATCAAGACGGAAGGTCTCTTCCATCAGCTTCTGCTGGTCGCGCAGGATCTCCCCGAGTTTGTCGATCTGCTTTCGGGCTTCGCTGTTTTCCTGGCCCTGCTGGCCGCGCTGCGGCCGGCCCGCCTGCAGGTTGTTCATCATGCGCTGCAGTTCCGACAGCATCTGCTGGGCTGCGTCACGGTTGCCGGAGCGGGCGAGATTTTCGATCTGATCCATCATCCGCTCCAGATCCTGCTGGCGCAGGATGTTCTGTGCGTTCTGGTTCGGCTGCATCGGCGCGTTCTGCATGCGCTGGGCGAGCTCGCTCAGATAGTCCTGCATCGCCTTGCGCAACTCGTCCATCAGCTTCTTGATCTCTTCGTCGGGCGCGTTGCGGTTCAACGCGTCGGCGAGGTTCTGCTGGGCCTGGCGCAGCTTGCGCTCGGCAAGGGAAAGATCGCCATCTTCCATGCCAAGCGCGATCTCCCAGAGATATTGGGCCGTATCCTTCAGCGCTTCTTCGCCCTTTGCGAGCTTCATGCGCGTCAAGGCGGATTGCAGCAGCAGATAGTTGGTCAGCTTGGGGATGGTCTCCTCGGGACGGATGGTCAGCGCCTCGTTCAGGGCGATAGCCTGCGGCATCTTGCGCGTATCGAGCGCGAAAACCTGTCGTTCCTCGGCAACTGCTGCGGCAAGCGGTTCGTTGAAGGGCCGCGACGGCAGCGTCATCTCGTGCGGCGGGCTGCGGCCGGTCTGGCCGGCGGCATCCCTGGCGACGAGCGTCACGCGAACGCGCTTGCCGGCAAGTGGATGTTCGGTCAGGTTCCGGCTGGTCACGCCCTTCGCATCGCGGGCGTTGCGACGGGGGATATCCAGCCGGTATTCCGGCAGCGGATAGAGCGGCGTCGCGGTCGGATCGGTTTCGACCGGAACGATCTCGGCATGCGCTTCCTGCACGCCGTAATCGTCCTTGACGGTGAAGCCGATCTCAAGCGCGCCGTTGACGCTGGGCTTCGGTAAGCCGTCGAAAGCGATTTCCGGCGCCTTGTCGGGAAGGACATCGAAGCTCCAGCGGCGGCCGTTGACTTCGAGCGTGCCGTTCTCCTCGAGCTTCATCACATGTGTCTGTGCGATGGCAGCCTGGCTGGCTGGTGCAGCATCCGGCTGATCGCCAGCGGTCACCAGAGTCTGCTGCGGCCTTGCATCCGCCTGGACGGCAATGTCCTGCGCCTCACCATTCGCCTTGCGGAACACGACCTTTTCGGCCGTTTTTCCGCCGCTGACGCGTACGGTGAGACCGGAAAACTGCGGTATGCCGATCGGCGCCTGTTCACTCCCGTCGGCGGTCAAATAGACCGGTGCGCGACCGGTGTAGGAGGGTGGTGTTACCCAGGCGTCGATGCGCACGGCCGGATCGACCGTCACCTGCTCGGGGGCTGCCTGCAATGCATCGCCGATCGACCCGCCGTTGATCGACAGCGAATAGGCAAAGGCCGTGACCAGAAGCAGCGCCGGAACGGCGCGAAGGGCGAAGCGGTCATGTGCGGCGATATCCGGCCTCGGCATGCCTGTGTCGAGCGCTGCAATTTTTTCGGCCATGCGCACCTGGTGCTCGCGCCAAAGCGCTCGGGCAAAGGGCGTATCGAAGGCTGGTTCGTCTTCCTGGACGGTGACCGGCTGGTGCGGCAGGCCATTGCGCTCTTCCAGCAGGCGGTCGGCTTCGGCGACCTTCGGCCAGCGCAGATGGCGGAAGGGAAGCAGCGAGACGAGTAAAGCGAGCGCGAAGGCGATCAGCAAGACAATGCGCAGCCAGTCGGGCACGTTGCGGAAGAGGCCGAACCAGGAGGCGGAGAGATAAAAGGCTGCGACCGACAGCACCGGCAGCAGCGGCGGCAGCAGCTGCTCGCAAAAAAGCACAATGCGCGCCAGCAGGCGCTTCGTCGTCACCAGCCGGGCAAGCGCAGGGCGGAGCGCAAATGCACCTTTCCTCTGCCTGAAAGGGCTCATCATCGGTCCGGTCTCCGCGATCTGGCGTTCTGAAACAGAGGGCGCTTCCGGCGATTGTCGGGCAATACGCTCATGAACGAAAGGATAACACTCTTTGTGGCGAAGGCGAGGGCGAGCGGCCGGTAATACCGGCTTTTCACGTTTATTCGCCAAAAAGTGATGGCTGCTTTAAGCGCGCCGCGATCTTTCAGACTGCTCCCCGCGCTTTAAATTTTTGTTGTACGCATGTCGCGTGATCGCAAAATCGCTGCACCGATTTGCGCGAGGCGTTTAGTCGAGCCAAGCAGGAACCGAGTCGAGGCTGATCAGCTCGGCATAGGTCCTCCGCGGCCGAATCGCATGAAAATCGCTGCCCTTGACCAGAACTTCGGGCACCAGCAAGCGGCTGTTATAGGTGCCGGCCTGAACGGCACCATAGGCTCCCGCAGTGCTGACGGCCATCAGGTCGCCTGGCTTCGGCATCGCCATTTCGCGGTCGAGCGCCAGATAATCGCCGGTCTCGCAGACGGGACCGACCACGTCGGCGCGGATGCGCGGCGCGTTTGCTGCCGAAATCGTCACCGGACGGATCTCATGATAGGCCTCATAGAGCGTCGGGCGGATGAGGTCGTTCATCGCGCCGTCGACGATGACGAAGGTCTTCTCGCCGCCATCCTTCACATAGAGGACTTCGGTCACAAGGATGCCGGCATTGCCGACGATCAGGCGGCCGGGCTCGGTAATGATCTTGCAGTTCAGATCGCGCAGCTGGTGCTTGACGATTGCCGCATAGGCGTCCGGCAGCGGCGGCGGATTGTTGTCGTCCTTGTAGGGCACGCCGAGGCCCCCGCCGATATCGACGTGATGAATGGTGTGGCCGTCGGCGCGTAGCGTCGCGACGAGATCGCGCAGCAGCTTGAAGGCGTCGTCGAAGGGCTGCAGCTCGGTGATCTGACTGCCGATATGCATGTCGATGCCGCTGACCTCGATGCCGGGCAGCCTGGCGGCATGGGCGTAAATAGCGCGGGCCCGTTCCCAGGAAATACCGAACTTGTTTTCCTTCTTGCCGGTCGAGATCTTCGAATGCGTCCTGGCATCGACGTCGGGATTGATGCGGAAGGAGACCGGCGCTTTTTTACCGGCGCTGACGGCCCGCTGGTTGAGGATTTCGAGTTCGGGTTCGGATTCGACGTTGAAGCAGTAGATGCCGGCCTCGAGAGCGAAATCCATCTCGGATGGAGTCTTGCCGACGCCTGAAAACATGATGCGGCTCGCCGGAATGTCGGCCGCGAGCGCGCGGCGCAGCTCGCCTTCCGAGACGACGTCGATGCCGGCGCCGAGGCGGCCCAACGTCTTCAGCACCGCCTGGTTCGAATTCGCCTTCATCGCATAGCAGACCATCGAGTCCATACCGGCGAAAGCATCGGAGAAGACCCGGTAATGGCGCTCCAGCGTCGCGGTGGAATAGACATAGAAAGGCGTGCCGACCGCCTTGGCAATCTCCGGAACGGGGACATTTTCGGCATACAGGACGCCGTCGCGGTACTCGAAGTGGTTCACGGGCCTATGCCTTAAAGAAGAGGATCGAGGAGGAAGGGCTTGTCGACGGTCCCCGGCTGTTTCGTCGGCTTGGATACGTCGCCTTCCTTGGTTGCCGCGGCACTCGGCGGATCGAGATCACCTTTGCGACCACATCCGGCAACGGCAAGGCCGACGACGGCGAGAACCACCGTCAGGCGGATGAGATGCGGCAAGCTCTTCTGCATATATACCTCTTCTGCGGCATAAGGTGGACATCGTTCACATCGCACGACGGACATCTTCATAGCGAAGTTTATCCGCCTTGTGCACCCTGATTGTTGGACGTGTGCGCGCTTGCCGTAAGGGCGTGGCGGCTCTCCGCCTCGCCCGTTATCTCAGTTGCGGGCGCGCCAGAAGGCGATCTGCCGGCGCACTTCGGAGGGTGCCGTGCCGCCGAAGCTCTTGCGGCTGGCGACGGAGGCCTCGACGGTCAAGACGTCATAGACCTTGTCGGTGATCGCGGAATGGATCGCCTGCAGATCGGAGAGCGGCAGGTCGGCGAGGTCGCAGCCCTTGCTTTCGGCGAGCGCCACGGCTCGGCCGGTCACGTGATGGGCATCGCGAAAGGGCAGGCCCGCTTCGCGCACCAACCAGTCGGCAAGGTCGGTCGCCGTCGAGAAGCCGGAGCCGGCCGCCGCCTTCATGCGCTGGGTGTTGACCGTCATGTCGCGCACCATGCCGGTCATGGCAGCGATGGCCAGTTCCAGGCTCTCGGCCGCGTCGAAGACCTGTTCCTTGTCTTCCTGCATGTCCTTGGAATAGGCGAGCGGCAGGCCTTTCATGATCGTCAGCAGTGCAATCAGCGAACCGTTGATGCGGCCGGTCTTGGCGCGCACCAGCTCGGCCGCGTCGGGGTTCTTCTTCTGCGGCATGATCGAGGAGCCGGTCGAGAAGGCGTCGGACAGGCGCACAAAACCGAATTGCGGGGTCGACCAGATGACGATCTCTTCCGCCAGGCGCGACAGGTGCATGCCCGTTATCGCGGCGATCGACAGAAACTCGATGGCGAAGTCGCGGTCGGAGACCGTGTCGATGGAGTTGCGGGTCGGTTCGCGAAAGCCCAGCGCCTTGGCCGTCATGTGGCGGTCGATCGGATAGCCGGTGCCGGCAAGGGCGGCAGCGCCGATCGGGCTTTCGTCCAGATGCTCGATGGCGTGGCGCACGCGCGAGCGGTCGCGGCCGAACATTTCGACATAGGCCATGCAGTGATGGCCGAAGGTGACGGGCTGGGCGGTCTGCAGATGCGTGAAGCCGGGCATGACGCTTTCGGCATGCTCCTCGGCACGGTCGAGAAAGGCGGCGATCAGGCTGGTCAGCATGCGTTCGGTCTTCTCGAGCTCTTCCTTCACCCAGAGGCGGAAGTCGAGCGCCACCTGATCGTTGCGCGAGCGGGCGGTGTGCAGCCGGCCGGCCGCCGGTCCGATCAGCGTCGCCAGGCGCGCTTCAATGTTCATGTGGATGTCTTCGAGCCGGCGTGAGAATTCGAAATTGCCGCTTTCGATTTCTGACAGGATCGTGTTTAGCCCTTGAACGATCTTGTCCTTATCCTCGGCCGAAATGATCCCCTGATGGGCGAGCATCGTCGCATGGGCGACGGAGCCGCGGATATCCTGGGCGAATAGCTTCTTGTCGAAACCGATCGAGGCATTTATCTCCTCCATGATCGCGTCCGGGCCGGAGGCGAAGCGCCCGCCCCACATCTGGTTGGAGGATTTAGTATCCGTGTTGTTCTCGGCCATGGGAGATGCCCGTCCTGGAGAATGAAATGACGACGAAAAAACCTTTCGGCCTGCCGTCCGTAAAACTGATCGCAATCGCCGCCGTTGCGGGCGTTGTTGCCGGTGCGGCAGCGGTATACGTGAAGGAGACGGGGATTGGCAATGGCGTCGGTGATACCGCTTCGGCCGAGTGTCCACTGGCGAAAGAGCGCACAGCCAATCTGACGCCGCTGATGAAGGGGCAGGTCGCCGCGATGGTCGCCGCCAGCGAGCCGCGCCAGCTGACTACGGTTTCCTTCAACGGTCCCGACGGCAAGCCGACGACGCTCGATTATTTTGCCGGCAAGACGGTGCTTCTCAACCTCTGGGCCACCTGGTGTGTCCCCTGCCGCGAGGAGATGCCGGCCCTGAACGCGCTGGAAAAGGACATGGGAAGTGACAAGTTCCAGGTCGTGACGGTCAATATCGATACGGGTGACGACGAGAAGCCGAAGGCCTTCCTCAGCGAAATCGGCGTCGATGCGCTGCAGCTTTACCGCGACAATACGATCGGCGTATTCAATAGCCTGAAGAAGGAAGGCCTGGCCTTCGGCCTACCGGTGACGCTGCTGCTCGACGACAAGGGCTGCCTGATCTCCGCCATGAACGGTCCTGCTGCCTGGGACAGCGAAGATGCAAAGGCGCTGATCAAGGGGGCGATAGGGTCGTAGCGAGGTTGGTCAAGAGTCTCCATCTCCTCTTATGAGGAAGACGCCGGCAATTCCAATCAGGACGCAGCATTGCAGCAGAAACATCGGTGTTTCGGTCGACATGGCGTTTCCTCCCGTTCTCGAAGGAAAGCATTTCGCGGGCGCTGGGTCCACTCGCCCGTTGTAATGATAGTCTGCTTAGCGGGTCGGGACCGGCACGTCGCCGCGATAATCGTAGAAACCGCGGCCGGATTTGCGTCCGAGCCAGCCGGCTTCGACATATTTCACCAGCAGCGGGCAGGGGCGATATTTCGAATCCGCCAGGCCGTCATGCAGCACCTGCATGATCGATAAACAGGTGTCGAGCCCGATGAAATCGGCAAGCTGCAGCGGGCCCATCGGATGATTGGCGCCGAGCTTCATCGCGGTATCGATGGCGTCGACGGTGCCGACGCCCTCGTAGAGCGTATAGATGGCCTCATTGATCATCGGCAGCAGGATTCGGTTGACGATGAAGGCCGGGAAATCCTCGGCGACCGTGACGGTCTTCTCCAGCGAGCCGACGAATTCCTTGGCGGCGGTGAAGGTCTTCTCGTCTGTCGCGATGCCGCGCACCAGCTCGACCAGCTTCATCACCGGCACCGGATTCATGAAATGTATGCCCATGAAGCGTTCGGCGCGGTCGGTGGCGGCAGCAAGCCGAGTGATGGAAAGCGACGAAGTGTTGGTGGCAAGCAGCGCTTCCGGCTTCATCACCGGGCAAACCTGGCTGTAAATCTTGCGCTTGACGCTTTCGTCTTCGGTGGCGGCCTCGATGACGAGATCGGATGGTGCGAGATCGTTGATATCGGCGGAGCCTGATATGCGCGACAGGGTCGATTTCCGTTCCTCATCGGTCATCTTGCCGTTCGTCACCAGGCGGGCGAGATTGCCGTTGATGGTGGCGAGGCCGGATTCGATGCGGTCCTGCGAGAGATCGTAGATGTGAACCCGGTAACCTGCGGCGGCCGAAACATGCGCGATGCCACAGCCCATCTGGCCGGCACCGATAATACCAATATTCTTCAACACCGCACTCATCTCCAAACCCCCGTGCGGCATTCGCCCCCGCGTTGCCGCATTATTTTAGCAATACTGCCGGACGACGGATCGTCCGGCAGTAAGTAGTAGACCGATAAGAGACAATTTTCCAGTCATTCGCAAGTGCGAAAGAAAGGCATTTGCCTCGCTCAGAGCGCCTTTTCGAGTTCCGGCAGGACCTCGAAGAGATCGGCGACGAGGCCGTAGTCGGCGACCTGGAAGATCGGCGCCTCCTCGTCCTTGTTGATGGCGACGATCACCTTCGAGTCCTTCATGCCGGCCAGATGCTGGATCGCCCCGGAGATGCCGGCGGCGATATAGAGATCGGGCGCCACCACCTTGCCGGTCTGGCCGACCTGCCAGTCGTTCGGCGCATAACCGGCATCGACGGCAGCGCGGCTGGCGCCGACGGCCGCCCCGAGCTTGTCGGCGACCGGCAGGATCACTTCCTTGAACTTCTCGGAGGAGCCGAGCGCCCGGCCGCCGGAGATGATGATCTTCGCCGAGGTCAGCTCCGGACGTTCCGAGGCCGACAGCGCATCGGAGACGAAACGCGACAGACCCGGATCGGACACCGCCGGGATCGCCTCGACGGCGGCAGAACCGCCTGCGGGCGCGGAGGCGAAGGAAGCGGTGCGCACGGTGATGACCTTCTTGGCATCGCTTGCCTGCACCGTCTGAATGGCATTGCCGGCATAGATCGGCCGCTTGAAGGTGTCGGAGGAAACGACCTCAATGATCTCCGAGACCTGGGCAACATTGAGAAGGGCTGCCACCCGCGGCAGCACGGTCTTGCCGACCGAGGTCGCGGCCGAGACGATCGTGTCATAGGAGCCGGCGAGCGAGACGATCAGGTCGGCGAGCGGTTCGGCCAGATTGTTGGCAAGCGCGTCGCTTTCGGCAAGCAGCACCTTCGAGACGCCGGAAAGCTTGGCGGCCGCATCGGCCGCAGCCCTGGCGCCCTTGCCGGCGACGAGAATGTGAATGTCGCCGCCGATCTGCGTTGCGGCGGTCAGCGCCTTGGTGGTCTGGTCGGAGAGGCTCGAATTGTCGTGATCGGCCAGAAGAAGAATGGTCATGATGGTTGCTCCTGTTCTTGCCCGATTACAGCACGCCGGCTTCGTTCTTCAGCTTGTCGACCAGCTCAGCGACCGACTTGACCTTGACGCCGGCCTTGCGGCCGGACGGTTCCTCGGTCTTCAGCACCTTCAGCCGCGGCGTCGTGTCGACGCCGAAATCGGCCGGAACCTTCTTCTCCAGCGGCTTCTTCTTCGCCTTCATGATGTTCGGCAGCGAGGCGTAACGCGGCTCGTTCAAGCGCAGATCGGTGGTCACCACCGCCGGCAGCTTGATCTCGATCGTCTGCAGGCCGCCGTCGACCTCGCGGGTGACGGTCGCCTTGCCGTCGCCGATCTCGATCTTCGAGGCGAAGGTCGCCTGGGGCATGCCGAGCAGCGCCGCCAGCATCTGGCCGGTCTGGTTGGAATCGTCGTCGATCGCCTGCTTGCCGGTGATGACAAGCCCCGGCTGTTCGGCTTCGGCGATCCCTTTCAGGATCTTGGCGACGGCGAGCGGTTCGACGGCATCGTCGGTCTCGACCAGGATCGCCCGGTCGGCGCCCATGGCAAGTGCCGTCCGCAGCGTCTCCTCGGCCTTGGCAGGACCGATCGAGACTACCACCACTTCCTCAGCCTTGCCGGCTTCCTTCAATCTCAGCGCCTCTTCCACCGAGATCTCGTCGAACGGGTTCATCGACATCTTCACATTGGCAAGCTCGACACCCGTGCCATCCGGCTTCACACGGATCTTCACGTTGTAGTCGACAACCCGCTTGACGGGCACGAGAATCTTCATGGGGGCCTTCCTTCAAGAGAAACTGGTTTCGCGAGGTTTTTAGGAAAATGCGCGCTCGAGCGCCGCTTCGATTGTCGAATGGCGACATGGATACGCGTTTTTCCTCCAATTACAACGCTCGCATACGCCGACAGGGATTTTGCTCCGGCAATATATGGACGTTTACGTACACGTCAATATATCTGTTAGCGGCGACCTCGGCCCCAGGGAAGACGCTGCACGGTGCGCCCGTCCATACCGGCGGCAGCGGCGCCGGAGTCGTCCCTTACGGCGCGGGGCGTTACGATTTGCCGGTCGAAGAGCGGCACGCCGGGACGGCGCAAAACGAGGATCAGAGCGGCACCTGCAAGGATGCCGCCGACATGGGCGCCCCAGGAAACGTCGCCATCCGGCGCAATCGCCAGCATGAAGAACTGTTGTCCGATCCACAAAAGCAGCGGCACGAAGGCCGGCAGCGGCAAGGGCACACGAAAAAATACGAGCACCCAGACCCTGACACGTGGATGCAGCATGACATAGGCGGCAACGACGCCTGAGATCGCTCCGGAGGCGCCGACCAGCGGCGCTTCGGACGTCGTCGTCAAAAAACCGTGGCAAAGGGCGCCGGCAGCCGCGCAAAGGAGGTAGAAAAGCAGGAAGCGCATGTGCCCCAGGGCATCCTCGACATTGTCGCCGAAGACCCAGAGGAAGACCATGTTGGACGCCAAATGCCAAAAGCCCATATGGACGAAGGCATAGGTGAGATAGGTCAGCGGTTCCGGCACGATTTCCAGTCCCTCTGCCAATTGCGCATGCCCGAAGGCAATCGCCGGGATATAGCCGAGGCCGACAGTCGTCGCCTGTGCCGCCAGTTCGCTCTCCAGAGTGGTGAAGAGCCAGACGGCGACATTCAGCGCGATCAAGGCCAGGGTCACCCACTGAACCTTGATATGCTTCAGCGTATTGGCATCGTGAAGTGGTATGAACATAAGGTCCCCGGGCGATCGTGATCGCGGCAAACCTATCTGTTTTTTCCCGGAACCCAAAGCACATCCGCACGACCCCGGTCATTTGCATGACGGGCAGCGACGAAGAGAAAATCCGAGAGCCGATTGATATATTTCAGCGCCGGCTCGCCGACGATTTCACCGTCTCTGCGTGCAAGCGTCACCATCAGCCGCTCGGCCCGGCGCGCGATCGTGCGGGCCAGATGCAGATGTGCGGCAGCCGGGCTGCCGCCCGGCAGGATGAAGGATTTCAGTGGATCCAACTCGGCGTTCAGCCGATCGATATCGCGCTCGATCCGCCCGAGCTGCGTCTCGACGATCCGCAGGGGCTCATAGGCAGGGGGCTCGCCGGATTCGGGTGTGGCAAGATCAGCGCCGAGGTCGAAGAGATCGTTCTGGATCGACATCAGCATCGCATCGAGTTCGGGTAGGCCTGATGTGTGCAGCCGCGCCACGCCGATTGCGGAATTGGCCTCGTCGATCGTGCCGTAGGCCTCCACGCGCAGATCGTCCTTCCTCCGGCGCCGGCCGGAAGCCAGCCCGGTCGTGCCGTCGTCGCCCGTCTTCGTGTAGATCTTGTTGAGTTTCACCATGCCGCACCGCCTGTCGATGGGAGGGCGTTCGCGCCGTGGGAGATTGCCGACAGCAGCCCCTCATCCGCCTGCCGGCAGCGACCGGGGTCGAGCCACGTGTCTCGACCCGTCCTTCGGACCCCCGTAAACGGGGCGAAGGGATATGCCGCGCCCTCTCCAGTCCCACTGCGCTCTCGCAGGGCACGTCCCCTCTCCCCGCGAGCGGGGAGAGGGTTAGGGGCAACTATGGGCATGGATCCTCGGGTCAAGCCCGAGGATGACGGAGAGTGGGGTTGGCCTTCTCGGCAAACTCTCCCCGGCATACTGACGCACACCGCGTCGGGGTGCTTCCTCAAGCCGGCACTCACCTCTCCGCGGTCATTTCTGTCCGCACCCGTCATCAAAAATGCCCGCTCCATTAGTCACCTCAACTCGGCCGTCCGCCGCCGGTCAGCCAGAGCGTCAGCATGATCAGGACAACGGCGATTGCCTGCAGCAAGACACGAAGCTGCATCAGCTTGTTGGAAAGATTGGCATCGCCGCCCTTCATCATGTTGAAGAGGCCGCGGATCAGGACGAGGGCAACGACGCCCATGACGATGATCGCAAGGATATAGGTGGCCGCAGACATGGCATTCAACTTTCTCGGTCAATCGGTCCAGCGCATCAGATTGTAGAAGAGGTCCGCCGGAAGCAGCCGCTTCAGGAGCATGCCCTGTTTAGCCGGAGTCGTTACAGGATAATGTGGCCTGGGTCTTTTCGAGTTCAACGCATGTTTCAATACCGAATAGACCGCGTCCGGGCCAAGTCTATGGCGGTTGACCGGCCCCAAGCCCTCAAGTCTCGCCAACTGCCTGACATAATCGGCTGCGTGCGGCGAATTCTCGAGATCGATATTCTCCTTGATCTTGGCAAGCGCGTTGGCGGTGAAGCGCGTCGCGATCGGTCCCGGCTCGATCAGGCTCACATGGATGCCGCTGCCATGGAGCTCCATGCGCAGGGTGACACTGAGGCCTTCCAGCGCAAATTTGGAGGCTGTATAGGCGCCGCGGTAGCGGTAGGGGACGAGGCCGAGAATGGAGGAGCACTGGACGATTCGTCCGTGACCATGTTTGCGCATCGAAGGAATGACTTGCCGCGTCAGTTCGTGCCAGCCGAAGAAGTTCGCCTCGAACTGGGCGCGCAACGCCGCCGTCGAGAGATCCTCGACAGCGCCCGGCTGACCATAGGCGCCGTTGTTGAAGAGCGCGTCGATGTGGCCGCCGCTGCGGTCGAGCACGGTGCCGACCAGGGCGGAAATCGTCTCGGTCCTGGCATAGTCCATCAGGAAGGCTTCGATTCCGTCGGCTTCCAGGTCTGCGAGATCCTGCGTCTTGCGCACCGTCGCAAACACGCGCCAGCCATCGGCTTTCAGCGCCCGGGCGCAATGAGCGCCGATTCCGGACGAACATCCAGTCACGACGATGGTGCGCTCTCCCGCCATGGATTGATTCCTGTACAAAATGGGACTCGTTTCCCATATTCGGCCAGAGGATACAATCTGGAACGCCGGGGACGGAATGCCGAAGACACTGCGCACGATTTACGACGTGGTCTATGACGCGATCTGTCACATGGTCGAGGATGACGGATTTGCGATGGCGAGCCACGTGGCGCTGTCGAGCCTGCTTGCGGTTTTCCCGTTTCTGATCTTTGGCACGGCGCTTGCGAGCTTCCTCGGCGCCGATCAGTTTTCTTCCACCGCCATCCATCTGATCTTCGACACCTGGCCGGAAGCGATCGCCAAGCCTTTGGCTGACCAGGTATTGCAGGTTCTGACCATTCAGCGCGGCGGGCTGCTGACGATCTCTGTGCTGGCGGCCGCTTATTTCGCCTCGAACGGCGTCGAGGCGCTGCGCATCTCGCTCAACCGTGCCTATCGGGTGCAGGAGACGCGGCCGTGGTATTTCACCCGCCTGGCCAGCCTCGGTTACGTGCTGATTGCGGTCATCATATTCGCCGCGATCAGCATCCTGCTCGTTGCCGTGCCGTTGGCTCTCGACTATGCGCGCCGCTGGCTTCCGCTGTTTGCCGATACGCTCGACATTGTCTTCAGCTGGCGCATTTACGGCACGCTTGTCGTGCTCACCGCCGGGCTGCTGGTCATGCATCTCTGGCTGCCGGCCGGCAAGCGGCGGGTCTTCGACGTAATTCCCGGCGTGCTGCTGACGCTGCTTCTCTGGCTCGCCGGCGCATTGATCTTTGCCTATTATCTCGCGACCTTCGCCAATTATACGGCAACCTATGCCGGTCTCGCTTCTGTCATGATCGTGTTGATCTTCCTCTACATGGTCGGCGTGATCTTCATCATCGGCGCGGAGATCAACGCCGCGCTGATCAAATTCCGCGTCTTTCGGATGTTCTCGCATACGCTTTCGATCGTCGGCAGAGAGCGTGTCGAACGGCGATCAAAGCCCGACAAGGCGGCGAATGTCGGCCCCTGACATGCCCCGGGCACGCAATTCGGCAAGCCCGCTGTCTCCTTCGCTTTTCGAAAGCTTGCGGCCGTCCGCGTCGAGAATGAGACGATGGTGGTGATAAAGGGGCTGCGGCAGGCCGAGCAGCACCTGCAGCAGCCGGTGCACCGAGGTCGCATGGAAGAGATCGAGCCCGCGCACGACGCGGGTGATGCCCTGCAGCGCATCGTCGACAACCACGGAAAGATGATAGCTCGACGGGGCGTCGGAGCGCGACAGGATGACATCGCCCCAGACGCCGGGCTCGGCGGCGATCTCGCCTGTCCTGCCGTCGCCGGTTTCCGTCCAGAACAGCAGTTCGCCGATCAGGTCGAGCGCCTTTCTCATATCGAGCCGCCAGGCATGTTTTTTCCCGGAGGAAAGGATTTCCCGCCATTCGGCCTCAGGCCGCTCGCGATCAATCGGCGGGTAATGCGGCGTGCCGTCGGGATCGCGCGGCCAGGATCGGCCCGTTGCCTCGTAGGCGGAGACACGCGCCTTCACCTCGCCGCGCGTCAGGAAGGCCGGGTAGACCAGGCCACGCTCGATCAGCGCGTGCAGCGCCGCCTGATACTCCGGAAAATGTTCCGACTGGCGTCGGACCGGGCTTTCCCAATCGATCTCAAGCCAGTCGAGGTCCCTCAGGATGCCGGCCTCGAATTCGGGGGTGCAGCGCGTCTGGTCGATATCCTCGATGCGCAGCAGCAGGCGACCATTCCAGGTCTCGGCCATGTCGCGGTTCAAAAAGGCCGAAAGCGCATGGCCGAGATGCAGCGATCCGTTAGGACTCGGCGCAAAACGAAAGACAGGTTTTTGACGCTCGCTCGTGGTCATGCTTTCTTCTGCCACGGATTTGGGTTCCGGACCACTGGGAGGACGCGTGCAGATCATCCGCAGCGACGATGACGTGAGGCTGGGGCTGGACGCGCTGCTTGTCCTCGATCCCCGCCTTGCGCCGATCGCAGCCGATGCAGGGCCCATTCCGCTGCGGCTACGCGAACCGGGTTTTGCCGGCCTTGCCCATATCATCGTCTCGCAGATGGTCTCGCGCGCTAGCGCCGAGGCGATATGGCGGCGCATGCTGCCGGCCGACGGTCCGCTGACGGCTGAAGGTTACGTGCGTCTTGCGCCCGAGGTGTGGCGGGAATTCGGCCTGTCGCGCGCCAAGGCCGATACGCTGTCGCGTATTGCCGAGGCGGTTGCCTCCGGCCGTCTCGATCTTTCCGGACTTTGCCTGAAGCCGCCGGACGAAGCGCTTGGTGAACTGACGGCGCTGAAGGGCATCGGCCCGTGGACGGCGGAGGTCTATCTGATGTTCTGCGGCGGCCATGCCGACGTCTTTCCGGCCGGCGACGTCGCGTTGCAGAATGCCGTCGGCGCCGCGCTTGGACTTGCGGCGCGGCCGCAAGCAAAGGCGCTTGCCAAGCTTTCGCAGGTCTGGTCGCCATGGCGCTCGGTGGCCGCCCGGCTTTTCTGGGCCTATTACGCCACGAAAATGCGACGGGACATGGTGCCGATCGGCTGATCGGCAACACTCTTTAAATTGCCTTTATCCTCTGAATTTATTGGACTTCACAATCCTGTAACAACCGGCCTAATATACAGGTGCAGATGCCGAATCGATCAGGAGAGTCCCTTGACGATTGCAGTCTCCCCGCAGGCCCTGCCGGCGCTCGTCCTGAACGCTGACTACCGGCCGCTGAGTTATTACCCCTTGTCGCTGTGGTCCTGGCAGGACGCGATCAAGGCGGTATTTCTCGACCGTGTGAACATTATTGCGGAATATGAACATTCGGTTTCCTCGCCGAGTTTCTCGATGCGGCTTCCGAGTGTCGTGTGCCTGAAGACTTACGTTCAGCCATCACGCAATCCGGCCTTCACCCGGTTCAACGTCTTCCTGCGCGACCGGTTCGAGTGCCAGTATTGCGGCTCCCATGACGACCTGACCTTCGACCACGTCATCCCCCGCGCTCATGGCGGTGAGACGACCTGGGACAATGTCGTGGCGGCCTGCTCGCCCTGCAACCTTCGCAAGGGCAGTAAGCTTCCGAAGCAGGCGGGCATGTTTCCGGCTCAAAAGCCCTACCAGCCGACGGTGCAGGATCTGCACAATAATGGCCGGCTGTTTCCGCCCAACTATCTGCATGAAAGCTGGCTCGACTATCTCTACTGGGATACCGAGCTGCAGCCCTGACAGCCCTTACGCAGATTTGCGGACGCCGATGAAGGCGAAAGCTGCGAGCAGAATGCCTGCGATTACGTTCCAGCCTGCAAAAGACAGGCCAAGCACTCTCAGCGCCGCATCGGTGCAGGATGGACCTTTGATCGTGTTGAGCTCGGTGAGCAGATCGCCGGCATTGCTGGTCATGCTGTTTGCCGTCGTCGAGCAGGTCGCAGGTCCCGCCCAAAAATGCCATTCGACGCCGGCGTGATACACGCCCATCCCTGCCGTCACCAGCATCAGGATGCCGGCAGCGAGAATGAGCGCCCGGGTGATCCAGTTCGGCAAGCCGACAAGCGAGGAAACCGCGCCGATAATGGCGATCGGGACGGCATAATAATAGGGCTGGCGCTGCAACAGGCAGAGCGCACAGGGAATATAGCCGCCAACATATTGGAAGCCGAGCGCCGTTCCGACTGCCGCCGCCATGCCGATAGCGAGCAACAGGGAATAGATGAAGCCGGGGCGGGCGAGCGGCGAGGAAGTGGCAGTCATGGCGGAACTCCGCGAGGTGGTCTAGTGTGCGAAAGAGCGGTAGCCGACGTATAGCACGATCACGGTACCGGCACCGATGCCGACGATCTGGCCGAGGCGCTTTTCGATGAAATCCCGGATCGGCTCGCCATAGCGGCGCAGCAGCCAGGCGAGGAACAGGAAACGCGCTCCGCGTGCAACGATCGCCGAAACAATGAAGAGCCCCAGATTGACGTGAATGACGCCGGACAGGATGGTCACGATCTTGATCGGCGGCAGATGTGCGAGACCTGATGTGACGAGCAGCAGCAGGATCGTCTCGTAGGTGACATAGGCCTTCATCTGTTCGAAGGCATCGAGCTTGCCGTAGAATTCCAAAACCGGCCGCGCCACCGTCTCATAAGCGTAAAAGCCCAGCGCCCAGCCGGCAATGCCGCCGAGCACGGAGGCAACGGTTGCAACCAGCGCATAACGATAGGAGCGCTCCGGCTTGGCCAGTGCCATCGGCAGGAAAAGCACGTCGGCGGGAACGAGAAAGACGGAGCTTTCGACGAAGGCGATGACGGCGAGCCAGACTTCCGCCGATTTGCGCGAGGCCAGAGACATGGTCCAGTCGTATAATCTGCGGAGCATTCTGTTCCCTTCCTGTTGCGGTGCAAAAAGCTTTAGGGGCCGTGTGCGGCGCTGTAAATGCTTGCCCGTGTCCTTCGCGCCACCACGGCTTAAAAAATTTCGTGATCCAGGGCATTCCACCCGTCCCAAGATTTCATGGGATTACGAATCGGCCATTGTGAGGCAGGTTATTTTTGTGGGCATGCATGGGTGGCGTGAGACGATGTTCAAGGTGATCGAGGGCGGCCGCGGGCCGAGCCGAGACGATGTACGCCGGGAAGCGGCGCGACGACTCGACGCGAGCGGCTATCATCTGTCCCGGGTCCGGGAATTTGCGACCGGCGCGCCGATGCCGGCATCGCTCAGATATTTGTCGCTGCAGATCAATTTCGTCGCCGAAACGCTCTCGAAGCTCGACCCTATCCCTTTGGATTTTTGCTCCGACGCCTACTGGCCTGCCTTCGCTTGAGACGGCCACGGCAGCACGATCGTGGGCTGCTTTCTATGGAGCCCATAACGCCCTCAGGACAGATCCATCGACTTTTCCCATTGCTGACGCAAGACGTTCATTTCCGTGCGTTTTTGCGCCATTTCGCTGACGATGGCGCGCAAGTTGGGGTGATGCGACATGAACATATTGAAGTCGCGGCGCTCGAGCACTTCGAACTGGCAGAAATCGACGGCAATGACGTCGGCGGTCCGGCGTCCACCGCTCAGCAGCGCCATCTCCCCGAAAAAGGCGCCCGGTTCCAGGCGGATGGCGCCGCTGGCGAGCCTCACTTCCACGGCCCCCGAGGAGATGAAATACATGCTGTCGCCGCGGTCGCCGCGGCGGATCACCCGTTCGCCCGGAGGGGCCGACTTTGCCTTGAAGAGCAGCAGCAGTTCCTCCTGCGCGTCCTCGCCGACCTGGGAGAACAGGGGGAAGGTTTCGATCAGCTGCTGCATCTTCAGCTGATGCTGGCGTTCGCGTTCCTCGCCGAGCGCCTTGATCTTCTCCAGTTCTTTGCCGAGCGTTATCTGCCTCTTTCTGCCGAAGCTTTCAAAGAGGGAGGGCCACTGCGCATGGATATAGTTCTTCAGGCCCTCGCTTGCGACGATTACGACCGGGTTGAGTGTGATCGACAGGATCGCGGCGGCCAGGATCAGATCCTGGCCTTCATGCGGCAGAAGCCCGAGCGAGACCCCGAGCCCGGCTAGGATGAAGGAAAATTCGCCGATCTGGGCAAGGCCGCCGGCCAAGGTCAGCCCCATGCCGATCGGATATCGCAGCAGCATGACGATGGCGAAGGTGATAACGGCCTTGCCGAGAATGATGAGCGCCAGGGCGCCGATCACCGCCAGCGGCTGGCGCACCAGGATCGAGGGGTCGAAGAGCATGCCGACCGAGACGAAGAACAGCACGGAAAAGGCATTCTGCAATGGCAGCGAATCGGCCGCCGCTCTGTGGCTGAGCTGGGATTCGCTCATGACGACACCGGCGAAAAAGGCGCCGAGCGCGAAGGAGACGCCGAAAATCGCTGCCGAGCCGAAGGCGATGCCGAGCGCGATCGCCAGCACCGTCAGTGTGAAGAGTTCACGCGAGCCCGTTCGGGCGATCATCGTCAGCAGCCAGGGCACGATACGGGGGCCGAGGAAGATCGCCATGGCGGCGAAAGCCAGCACCTTGAACAAGGTCAGTCCGATCGTCAGCGCCAGCGGCAGTTCACCGAGGCCGTGATTGGTGTCGACGGCGTGGCCGCCGAGAAGCTCTGCCAGCGCCGGCAGCAGCACCAGCGCCAGCACCATCACCAGATCCTCGACGATCAGCCAGCCGACGGCGACGCGACCGCTTGGCGCATTGACGAGATTACGTTCCTCCAGCGCCTTCAGGAGCACGACCGTACTCGCCACCGAGAGGCTGAGCCCGAACACGATACCGGCGCCGAGGCTCCAGCCCCAGAGCATGCAGAGGCCAATGCCCAGCAGAGTGGCAAGGACAATTCGGCCGATGGCGCCCGGCACGGCGATCCCGCGCACGGCGAGCAGGTCGGAAGCGGAAAAATGCAGGCCGACGCCGAACATCAGCAGGATGACGCCCATTTCGGCGAGCTGACTGGCAAGGGCGGTATCGGCGACGAAGCCCGGGGTGAACGGCCCCATCAGGATGCCGGCCATCAGGTAGCCGACGAGCGGCGGCAGCCGGAGCCTGTCGGCGCCATAACCGAGGACCGCCGCGAAAACGAAACTGACGGCGACCGTCGCTATGAGTCCTACTTCCTGATGCACGTCTGCCCTCGTCTTATGGTAACGGCCGTCACCTTGGACGAAGCGCAAGCAAAATTAAATAGTTGATTTGCGTTTTGCACCCGCCGTTGGGGGCTTTATTCGGCCGAAATAATAGGGCCTACGATCGCTCACGGCGTGAACGAGCGGTTGCTGGTACTGGAACCACTTGCATCTTGGGTCGTTGCCTTTTCGTCAAGAGAAGGAGAAAGGATATGCGGAAGATCATCCTGAACTGTTCTGTGGCGGCCCTTGCCGCCTGCTCTTTTGCAGCGCCGGTGCTTGCCGACAGTGTCTATGTCAGGGAGCGTTCCTATGACGACGATTATCGCCAGGAGCGGATACGGCCCGGCATCACCATCAGTGAGCGCGGCGTCACTTTCGGTGCTGTGCGTGAACGTGAGCACCGCCGCTATCGACACGATGACTGCGAAACCAGGAGCGTCACCCGCCAGACCGATGAAGGCGAGGTGACCAGGACGGTCAGGCGCTGCTATTGATGAAAACCGCGACAACAAAGCCCGGCTCCCGCAGGCCGGGTTTCGCCAGATGATCACGCGAGATCATTGGGAGTGTCCAGGCCGATCAACTTGCTCGGAAGCCCCAGCCTACCCCTTTGGGCGATATTGACTCCCACCTGCATCCTGGCAACCTGCACCAATACGTTGGAGCCAGGGGGAGGTTCTTGTCTTGGATGCATCATACCCTGGGTGTGAAGCAAGCGTTCACGATATTCTCGAGCTGGCATCGCATTACCGAACCGCCGCGATTTTGCTTGGGGAGTGCTCTCGGAGCACACCGCTGTCGCATACTCCGCGCCGGTTTCTGGCCCTCCACTCGATCGAGCTTCATCTGAATGCGTTTCTGCTCGCCAAAGGGCATGAACCCAAGAAGATTCGCGGCCTTCAACATGACATTGGCGAGGGATCGCAATGGGCGAAGGATGCCGGCTTAATTTTGCGAAAGCGAACGGAGGCACACTTGGCGACGCTCAAAAGGGAATATCTGGTCACAAGATACGATCCGGCGGCCCCGCTGTCGCCGGAGAACCAGGTAATGGCAACGCTCGAAGAGCTGTCGCAGAAGGTGAGGAAGGCCATTGATGGTTCGCTGTATTGAGCGCCGCCATCGATACCGTTTTTAAGCCGCCCGCTACCAACGATTAGCCTCACCTTGGCGCTGATCGACCATTAGAGCCATTCGTGGCCGAAAAATCCCAATGAATTTAATAGCGATTTGGGAGGTGGTGCCCCATGCCGGGGTCGAACCAGCACTTCTTTCGAAACTCGATTTTGAGTCGAGCGCGTCTACCAATTCCGCCAATGGGGCAACGGATACGGACGGGCGGCTGTCTAACATGCGAGCGCCTGGGCGCGCAAGACGGGCTGGCGAAGTTATCGCCGTGAAGCGCTGCGAGGGATCCGGCCTCGTTTCGAGGCCGGATCCTATTTCGTCTCAGTGGGCGGCGGCAGGTACTGCGTTGGTCAGGGCGGACTTCTTCAGCGTGATTGCCAGGATCGAAGCCAGCAGGCAGAAGGCGCCGGCGACGAAGAAGGCGGGTAGATAGCTCGACAGTTCTGTGCGCGACAGGCCGGCGCCATAGGCGGCGGTGGCGGCGCCGAGCTGATGGCCGGCAAAGACCCAGCCGAACACGAGGCCGACCTTCTCCCGGCCGAAGCGATCGGCGGCGATCTTGACGGTCGGCGGCACGGTGGCGATCCAGTCAAGACCATAGAAGATGGCGAAGATGGAGAGGCCGTAGAAGCTGAAATCGCTGAAGGGCAGATAGAGCAGCGACAGGCCGCGCAGGCCGTAATACCAAAACAGCAGCCAGCGATTGTCGAACCGGTCGGAGAGCCAGCCGGAGCCGATCGTGCCGAAGAAGTCGAAGATGCCCATGACGGCAAGCACGCTGGCGGCGGCCACGGGCACGATGCCGAAATCACCGCAGAGGGTGACGAAATGGGTCTGGATCAGGCCGTTGGTGCTGAGACCGCAGATGAAAAAGGTAGCGAACAGGATCCAGAAGGTCGAGGTTGCGGAGATTTCGCGCAGAATGGTGATCGGCGTCATCAGCGCTGCGCCGAGCGTAGTGCGGGCCGGCGCAGGCGCGATATGGGCTTCTCCCAGCGACGGCAGGTTCACGTCCGAAGGGCGGTCACGCATGAAGAGAAGGACGAGAAAGGCGGCAGCCATGATCATGGCGCAGACGAAGAAGACGGTGGCACGCCAGCCATAACGCTCGGTGAGTTGCGCCATCAGCGGCAGGAAGACGAGCTGACCGGTTGCCGAGCTTGCGGAGAGCATGCCGACGACTAGACCGCGATGCTTGACGAACCAACGCGTCGAAACCGTTGCCGCCAGCACCATGGCCGTCAGGCCGGTTCCGAAGCCGACGACGATGCCCCACAGCGCCAGCAGATGCCAAAGCTTGGTCATGAACAACGACCCGATGAAGCCGGAGCCGATCAGCGCCAGTGCAAAGACAATGACCTTTCGCACCCCGAAATAATTCATGAAGGCGGCGGCGAACGGTCCCATGAAACCGAAAAGGATCAGGCGGATCGCCAGCGCAGAGGAAATCTGCGAGGTCTCCCAGCCGAACTCGTCCTGGAGCGGCTTGATGAGCACGCCGGGCGCGCCCATGGCGCCTGCCGTGACCAGCATGGTCAGGAAGGTCGCGGCAACGACCACCCAACCATAATGGATGTTGCGCCGGGCAAGGGAGGAGGCAAGGACTGTGGAAATCATGGGAGAGTCCGTCGGAAGTGAGGTTGGGAGGGTCGTGGACCGATTTACATGATGGTCATCATATTTCTTGCTTATTGATGATGGACATCATATATTTTGTCAAGCGACTATTTCTGGAGACGACGATGCGGGTCAGCCGCGAGAAATTTGCTGAAAACCGCGAGAGGATCCTCAGCGTTGCCGGCGTGCTCTTTCGCGAGAACGGTTTCGATGGCGTCGGCGTCGCCGATATCATGAAGGCGGCGGGGCTGACACATGGTGGCTTCTACGGCCACTTCAGTTCGAAGGACGAGCTGGCGCTCGAGGTCAGCCGCAAGCTGATCGGCAAGGTCGAGAGACGCTGGAAGGAGCATATTGCCGAGGCTCCGGAGCGGCCGCTGCAGGCGCTTCTCGATCATTATATCCACTGGCGTACGGTCGACGATCCCGGCGGCAGTTGCGTCTTTGCGACGCTGATTCAGGAGGTGAGCCGCAGCCACGGCGCCGTCCGGGCAGTTTTCAGCGACGGATTGTCGGTGCTGGTGGACACGCTCGCCGATATCGTTCCGGGCGAGACGGACGAGGAGCGCCGAGCCAATGCCGCCACCACGCTCTCCTCGATGATGGGGGCGGTCATTCTTGCGCGCGCGGTCGAGGACAGGGCGCTTGCCGAGCAATTTCTGGTGACGATGCGCCGACAGCTCGATCCCGACAACCGGAAATAGTCTCAATCGCGGAAGGCGATGAGGGCATCCCATCGAAGGGGGGGAACGAGAATTTGTGCTGCAAGAGCGCAGTGACCTGCGACCGTTGAAAAGCGGCGCTTCCCATACGGTTTCGGGCGGCGGCTTGCACATCGGCGCCGCAAGGTGTTAGCTGCTGCAGCATTTTTACCGGAATCCGACTATGCAGCTGCCCTTCCATGATCGTTACGATGATCTCTATCGCGATTTCTCCTGGCGGATTCCCGAAGACTTCAATATCGGCCGCGCTGTCAGCGACGACTGGGCGGTGCGAGCGCCAGAGCGTGTTTGTCTCGAACATTTCAGCCCGGATGGCTATCACCGCACGATGACCTACCGCGCGCTTGCCGACCGTTCCGCGGCCTTCGCAAATGCACTGGTTTTGCTCGGCATCAAACGCGGCGATCGTGTCGCGCTGCTCCTGCCGCAGTCCTTCGAGACGGTGATTGCCCATGTGGCGATCTACAAGATGGGAGCAATCGCGCTGCCGCTGGCGCTGCTCTTCGGCGTGGAGGCGCTGGAATACCGGCTGAAGGCGGCGGGTGCCGCGGCGATCGTCACCAATGGCTTCGGTTTCGAACGCATCCGGCAAGTCCGCAATCGTCTGCCGATGCTGAAGCATGTGATCAGCATCGACGGGGCCAATGGCGATGCGCTTGGCTTTGCCGAGCTGGTGGATAGTCACCCTTCCATCTTCGATGTCGCTAGGAGTGGTCCGAACGATCCGGCGCTGATGATCTTCACTTCGGGCACGACGGGGCCGCCCAAGGGCGCGCTGCATGGCCACCGCGTTCTGCCCGGTCATATTCCGGGTATGCAATTTGCCCATGAGGGTTTTCCGAAAGCAGGCGACAAGATCTGGACGCCATCCGATTGGGCCTGGGCGGGCGGTCTGCTCAATGCGCTGCTGCCGAGTCTTCTGCTTGGCGTTCCGGTCGTCTCCTCGCCGGCGCAGAAATTCGATGCCGATATGGCCTACCGGATCATGGCGGAGATGAAGGTGCGCAACGCTTTCATTCCGCCGACGGCGCTGCGGCTAATGCGGTCCGTTTCCGATCCGCGCTCGAAATACGATCTGACGCTGCGCACCATCGGTTCTGCCGGGGAGGCGCTTGGCCGCGAGACCTACGAATGGGCGCGGCGTGCGCTCGGCATCACGGTCAATGAATTCTACGGCCAGACGGAGTGCAACTTCGTGCTGTCGTCGAGTGGCGGCTATGGCGTGACCAGGGCCGGCGCCACCGGCCGGGCGGTGCCGGGACACCGCGTCGCGATCGTCGATGATGCTGGGGACGAACTGCCGGCCGGCGAACCGGGCCAGATCGCCATTGCCAGTCCGGATCCCGTCATGTTCCTCGGCTATTGGAACGATGCGGCGGCGACCGAGAAAAAATTCGTCAAGAACTGGTTGCTCACCGGCGATATCGGCCGGCAGGACGCGGAAGGCTATGTCACCTTCGAAGGCCGTGACGACGACGTCATCACCTCGTCAGGATACCGCATCGGTCCGGCCGAGATCGAAGACTGCCTGATCGGCCATCCCGCGGTGCAGCTTGCCGCTGCCGTCGGCAAACCCGATGTCGTGCGCACCGAGATCGTCAAAGCCTATATCGTCCTGTCTCCTGCCCATTCCCCAAGCGAGGCGCTGGCCGCCGATATCAGGGAATGGGTGAAGATGCGGCTGTCGATGCACGAATATCCGCGTGAGGTGGAATTCGTCGAGTCATTGCCGCTGACGACAACCGGCAAGGTCATCCGCCGGCTGCTGCGGGAGAAAGCTGCGGCGGAAGACTCTAACCTCGGCCAGCGAGCGACATGATCTTCTCACGCAGCATCTTTGCCATGTTGCGGGTGCTGCGGTACATGTGAAGCTGCGCGGCCGCCTGGCGCATGTCGCGGTCGCCGTTCTGGGTTAGGCCGATGACCAGCGTGCCCATCTCCTCGCGCTCCTGCCAGAAGCGGCTCATGATCGGATGATCGGAAACGGCGCAGGAATCCGAGCGCACGATATTGGCGTCGTCGAGATGCCATTCCGTGAGTTCGCTCATCAAGAGCTTGCCCGGCGAATAGCGGGCATAGTTCTCGTCATAGGCGGTCTTCCAGGTATAGGCCTCGCCACCCATCATCAAAACGACGATGGCGGCGATCGCCTTGCCGTTGAGATCGATCGTATGGATGCGCACGGCGTCGACGGCGGCAAGGTTCCACACCGCCTCGCGGGCGAAGGCGGTATGATAACGATCGGTGACGAGCGCGCTTCGCCGCTTGCCCTTCCAGCCGCCGGCCTCCATTGCCAGGAATTCCTCGAAGCGGATATGGACGTCACGCGGCTGGCGGGCGACGGCGTAGACCGCCGTTCCCTGTTCCTCCAGCAGCCGCCACTGGCGGCGCATCTCGCGCATATGCGAGGAGGAGATGGTTTTGCCGAGGTAGGCGGGCGCTTCTTCCTCGCTCTGCAGCATCGGACGCAGATAGGGATTGGTCACCGTCAGCGGAAGATTGCGGCTGAGCGCCACGGCCTTGAGCATGCGCACGAAAATTCCGTTCAATCTCAGATCCGGCAAGACCAGGGTGCTCGGCAGGTTGAGATCGGGAACGGTGAGACCCTCGAAGAAATTGTCGAGGGTTTCGGCCGCATCTTCGCTGTCGACCAGCGGCGTGCCGAGCGGGCCGAAGCTGTTCGACCAGCCGCGGATGATCGAGGGGCCGACGGCAAAGCCCGGTTTATCGACCGAAAACGGCAGGAGGAAGCGCATGCGGCTGCGGCTGTCATTGTGGTCGCGGATCAGGGCGAAGTTCACCTGCCGGTCTTCGATCCGTGGCATCGCGGGTGCGAGGAAGCGGCCGGAGAAAAAGACGTTCGGTTCCATCGCCCGGTTGGAGAGGAAGTCGAGCTCGTCCTGAAGTTCGTAGCCGAGCTTGCCGGGATAGAGGCAGAGTTCGCGCCCCGGCCGGCCGATCTCGGCACGGGCCTCGGCCTGCGGCGCTTCGAAATGCAGCGCCGCGAGATCATGAATCATCCGGTTGCTGATGCTGTCGGTGCTTTCGGTGACGGGGGGCAGGCGCACCATCTATCGAACTCTCATTTCTGGCGTTGCGGCGGAGGGGCTGGTGAAGGCGAAGAGGACGATGCCGAGCGCACGGCGCACGGCGACATGCAGAAGGATGGCCTCAACCGCCATCGCCGAGGCCGTGGCGATCGCAGTGCCTTCGATGCCATAATCCGGGATCAATGCGAGGTTGAGGCTGACATTGGCGGTGAGGGCGCCGGCATAGAGCGCGACGCAGAGATTCTGCTTGCCCGCCATCATCAGCAGCGTCTCGGCGGGACCGACCAGCGATTTGGCGAGGATGCCGGCGAGCAGGATCGCCATGACGAGATAACCTGCGGTGAACGCGCCGCCGAACAGCGACAACAGCAAATGGCCGGCCGCCAGCACGGCAAGACCGACGCCGAGCGCCGGCCAGAAGGTCCAACGGGCTGCGTCGGCGGCGGCGCTCGCGAGCTGGGCATGATCACCTTCGGCGATGATCGCGGAAAAGCGCGGGCCGGCGGCGGCCTTCACCGAGAAATTGATGAAATGAACCAGCGCCATGGTCTTGGCGGCGGCGAAATAAATGGCGACGTCGTGCGGCTCGAGGAAAATGCCGACGACGACGACATCGGAATTGGTGAGCAGGAAACTCACGCCCTCGATCAGGAAGATCGGGAAGGCGACACTGAGCCAGGCGAGGAAATCGACCTTGCGCGGGCCTTCGTCGAAATGCCGGCGCAGGCGGTAGAGGGTTGCGCCATATTGGCCGAGGGCAGTGACGAAGGTGGCGGCAAGCGCTGCCTGCATCGCCGTGACGGCCGTATGCGGGGCGCCCATGGCAATCGCGATCAGCATGAAGGCGATGATGAGGATCGGGCGGATGATATAGACCGGGCTCAGCGCCATCACCGCCCAATGGTTCGCCCGCGAGGTGCCTTCCAGAATATCGCCGAGTGCAATCATCGGCATGGCCAGCAGGCCGAGGAAGATCGGGACGAGATAATAGGCCTCGATCGTATCGCCGAAGAAGTGCAGTCCGAGCATGCCGGCCGCGAGCATCGCCGTGCCCGAAAGCAGTGCGAAAACCCGTGCCGTGCCGGTCAGCCCGCGGATTTCGTCGAAGGCGCCTGCCGCCTTGTACTGCGGCAGAAAACGGACAATGGCGGTGTGAAAGCCCAGACAGGAGAGATCGCCAACCATGACGACCAGCACCCAGACGAAAACGAAGACGCCATACTCATATTCGCCCATCAGCCGGGCGAGGACGATCTGGGAGATAAAGGCGAGCGCGGCACTGAGGATACGGATCGAGAAGGCCGTCAGCGCCATGCGCTGGGCGGTGGCCTTCTCCCCACCCTCGGTGAGCACGGCCGCAAGCATGCGCAGCGTACGCCCGCCGATCGGGCGCAGACCCGCCGGCAGCAGTTTCTCCGCTGTTTCTATGACTGCCATGATGAACACGCAAAACTCTGAAGGTCAGGCAAATCGTCCCTGAAGTCTTGACAGAGCAGGGTTAAGAAACGGTTCCGGATGCGGCTCGTCGTCCAACGCGGAACTGTTACTTTCCGGCGTTGCCGCAGAAAGAAAATGCCGCCCGAAGGCGGCATTTTCAGCGTCGTTGCGATTTTCTCAGACCTGTTCGAAGGCCCCGTGGCAATGCTTGTATTTCTTGCCGGAGCCGCAAGGGCAGGCCTCGTTGCGGCCGACCTTGCCCCAGGTAGCGGGGTCATCAGGCTTGCGGTTCTCGGGGGCGACCGTGACTTCGGAGGCCTGGTAGATAGGGGCGAAGTCGTCCTCGCCGGTCGTCGGATCGAGATGATGGGCCTGCATCAGTGGCGGTTCGGGTTCGGCGGGCGCCTGCTGCACCAGTTCGACGCGCATCAGCTGGGCGGTGACGGCCTCGCGCAGATTGTTGAGGAGCCCGGTGAAGAGTTCGAAGGCTTCGGACTTGTATTCCTGCAGCGGATCGCGCTGGGCATAACCGCGGAAACCGATGACGGAGCGCAGATGGTCGAGGTTGACGATGTGCTCGCGCCAGAGATGATCGAGCGTCTGCATGACGATCGAGCGTTCGACATAATGCATGATGTCGTCGCCGAAGCGCTCGGCCTTTTCCGTAAAGGCGGCATTGGCGGCTTCCGTCAGGCGCTCGCGAATATCGTCCTCGCCGATGCCTTCTTCCTGGAACCATTCCTCGATCGGCAGATCGAGGTTCAGAATATTGGCAACACCGGTCTTCAGGCCGACGGCATCCCATTGTTCGGCATAGGCGCGCTCGGGGATATGCTTTTCGACCAGATCTTCGATCACTTCGCGGCGCATGTCGGAGACGGTCTCGGAAATATTGGTCGCTTCCATCAGTTCGAGACGCTGCTCGAAAATGACCTTGCGCTGATCGTTGAGGACGTCGTCATACTTCAAGAGGTTCTTGCGGATATCGAAGTTGCGGGCTTCAACCTTCTTCTGCGCGCGCTCGAGCGCCTTGTTGATCCAGGGATGGACGATCGCCTCGCCCTCCTTGAGGCCGAGCTTGGTCAGCATGCTGTCCATGCGGTCGGAGCCGAAGATGCGCATCAGGTCGTCCTGAAGCGAAAGATAGAATTTCGAGCGGCCGGGGTCGCCCTGACGGCCGGAGCGGCCGCGCAGCTGGTTGTCGATGCGTCGGCTCTCGTGGCGTTCGGTGGCGATCACGTAGAGACCGCCGGCGGCGAGCGCCTTTTCCTTGAGGCCTTTGATCTCCTCGACGATCGCCTGGACCCTGGCGTCGCGTTCCGGGCCAGCTTCGACTTCGCCGAGTTCACGTTCGATGCGCATGTCCAGATTGCCGCCGAGTTGAATGTCGGTGCCGCGGCCGGCCATGTTGGTGGCGATCGTGACGGCGCCCGGCACGCCTGCCTGGGCGACGATATAGGCTTCCTGCTCGTGGTAGCGGGCGTTCAGCACCTGAAAGTCGTTGAAGCCCTGCTTGCGCAGGCGCTCGGCGAGCAGTTCCGACTTCTCGATCGAAGTGGTGCCGACAAGCACCGGCTGACCGCGCTTATGTGCGGCGAGGATTTCCTCGATGATAGCCTTGAACTTCTCGTCGAAGGTCCGGTAGACCTCGTCGTCCTCGTCGATGCGTTTGATCGGCAGGTTGGTCGGAACCTCGATGACGTCGAGATTGTAGATATTGCCGAATTCTTCCGCTTCCGTCTGCGCCGTGCCGGTCATGCCGGCGAGCTTGTCGTACATGCGGAAGTAGTTCTGGAAGGTGATCGAAGCCAGCGTCTGGTTCTCCGGCTGGATCTGCACCTTTTCCTTGGCTTCGAGCGCCTGGTGCTGGCCTTCCGAATAACGTCGACCCGGCATCATGCGGCCGGTGAATTCGTCAATAATGACGACTTCGCCGTTGCGGACGATATAGTCCTTGTCGCGCTGGAAGAGCTTGTGGGCCTTCAGTGCGTTGTTGATGTGGTGAACGATCGCGACGTTCTCGATGTCGTAAAGCGCGTTACCCTTCAGCAGACCGGCCTGGCGGAGCAGGTTTTCCAGCTTCTCGGTGCCTTCTTCGGAGAAGTTAGCGGAGCGCTGTTTTTCGTCGATTTCGTAATCGCTTGGCGCCAGCACTGGAATGAATGCGTCGATCGTATTGTAGAGTTCGGAGCGGTCGTCGAGCGGACCGGAGATGATCAGCGGCGTGCGCGCCTCGTCGACGAGGATCGAATCCACTTCGTCGACGATCGCGAAATTGTGGCCGCGCTGGACCATCTGGTTCTTCTCGTACTTCATGTTATCGCGCAGATAATCGAAGCCGAGCTCGTTGTTGGTGGCATAGGTGATGTCGCAGGCGTAGGCCGCGCGACGCTCCTCGTCGGAGAGGCCGTGGACGATGACCCCCGTGGTCATGCCGAGAAAGCCGTAGACACGACCCATGGTCGCGGCGTCGCGCTGGGCGAGATAATCGTTGACGGTGACGACGTGCACGCCCTTGCCGGAAAGCGCGTTAAGGTAGACCGGCAGGGTGGCGACCAAGGTCTTGCCTTCGCCGGTCTTCATCTCGGCGATCGCATTCGAATGCAGGATCATGCCGCCGATCAGCTGTACGTCAAAAGGTCGCAGGCCGAGAACGCGGCGCGAAGCCTCGCGCACGACCGCAAAGGCGGGGATCAGAATGTCGTCGAGCGTCTTGCCTTCGGCGAGAAGCGCGCGGAATTCCGCCGTTTTTGCCGCGAGCTGCTCGTCCGTCAGCGCCTTCGTCTTCTCTTCGATGGAGTTGATTGCGGCGACGTTCGGCTGGTAGGACCGCACGCGGCGATCATTGGACGATCCAAATAACTTGCGGGCTATACCGCCAAAGCTGACCATGTGACTGGTCCTTTCTCAATATTCATCCGCGACGTTTCTTGTCCGCGGCCCGGCCGAAAATCAGGCGCATGCCTTGAAACGCCCGGAAACTGTTCTGGACGCGAGGTTGCGTGACAGATAAGAGGGGGGTCGAATGATGTCAACGGATTTGGCGGATGCAGAAAGGCCACAATCCGGTGTTGATGGCTATTTTGAGCTGGAATAGGCAATGCTGAAGCCGGCGATATAACTGTGAAGGGTTATTTGATGTTGAGCACCAATAAATTCGCCCTGCTGGCCTTTGCAACTTTCGTTGCATTCCAGGTTCCGGCTCATGCAGAGGACGCCGTCGTCGCCAAGGTCGGCAATCTGGAGATCCACCAGTCGGAACTCGATCTCGCCGTCGCCAATCTCGATCCGCAGCTGGCGCAGCTCCCCGACGACAAGAAGAAGGTCGCAGCTCTCTCCGCCGCCATCGACGTGAAGCTTCTTGCCGCCAATGCCGCGGCTGAGAAGCTCGATCAGACCGACGAATTCAAGAAGCGCATGCAGTATCTCTCCGATCGCGAGCTGCACAACGCCTATTTCAAGAAGCATGTCGTCGACACCGTGACGCCGGACGAGGTCAAGGCTCGCTACGACAAGGAAGTCGCAGCCCTCCCGAAGCAGGAGGAAGTCCACGCCCGTCACATTCTCGTCAAGACCGAAGAGGAAGCCAAGGACATCATCAAGCAGCTCGACGCCGGCAAGGATTTCGCCGAGCTCGCCAAGGAAAAATCCACCGATCCGAACAAATCGGAAGGCGGCGACCTCGGCTATTTCTCGCGCGGTCGCATGGTCAAGGAATTCGAGGACGCGGCCTTCGCGCTCGACAAGGGCACCTATTCCAAGACGCCCGTCAAGACCGATTTCGGCTATCACGTCATCAAGGTGGAGGACAAGCGTGACGCTCCGCCGCCGCCCTTCGACCAGGTGCAGGACCAGGTTCGTCAGCTCGTCATGCGCGACAAGTATCTTGCTCTCCTCAACCAGGCCAAGACGTCTGCCAAGATCGAGATCTCGGACGAGGCGCTGCGCAAGGGTTACGACGAAGCCAACAAGCAGCCGGAGCCGGGCAGCGAGCCTGCCGCGCCGGCGCCGCAGCAGTAATGTTCGCATCGGGCCCGGTTCTTCCGGGCCCTTCACTATGTTGTCGCATTTCCAGACGGCGATCCGGCTCTGATGCCGCCTGGAAATGCTCATTGGCAGGTTTCATCATGTCCGGTTCCGTTTCTCCGCTCGCTCCGAAATCCTTCGTCGCCATGCCCTCGCTGCGAGGCGTACGCATGGCGACGGCGTCTGCCGGCATCAAGTACAAGAACCGCACCGACGTGCTGATGATGGTCTTCGACAAGCCGGCCGCCGTCGCCGGGGTCTTTACCCGCTCCAAATGCCCGTCGGCGCCCGTGGATTTCTGCCGGGCCAATCTTCCCCATGGCAGCGCCCGGGCCGTCGTCGTCAATTCCGGGAATGCCAATGCCTTTACCGGCATGAAGGGCCGCCAGGCGACCGAGTTGACTGCGAAGTCGGCCGCGGCGGCCGTCGGCTGCGGCGAGAACGAGATCTATCTGGCATCGACCGGCGTCATCGGCGAACCGCTCGATGCTACCAAGTTCGCCGGTGTCCTTGACAGGATGCAGGCCGAGGCCACCGGCGATTTCTGGTTCGAGGCCGCCAAGGCGATCATGACGACCGACACCTATCCCAAGGTGTCGACCCGCAGCGCCGAGATCGGCGGCATTGCGGTGACGATCAACGGCATTGCCAAGGGCGCCGGCATGATCGCGCCCGACATGGCGACGATGCTCTCCTTCATCGTCACCGACGCCGACATCGCGTCCGGAGCGCTGCAGGCGCTGCTCTCCGATGGTGTCGGGCCGACCTTCAATTCGATGACCGTCGACAGCGACACGTCCACCTCCGACACGCTGATGCTGTTTGCAACGGGTGCGGCGGCCGAGGACAGCCAGCCGCACATCGACCGCGCCGATGATCCGCGCCTGGCCGCCTTCCGGGCGGCCCTCAACGAGGTGCTGAAGGATCTGTCGCTGCAGGTGGTGCGTGACGGTGAGGGTGCCACCAAGATGCTGGAAATCACCGTGACAGGCGCTGAAAGCGATGCCGCGGCCAAGCGCATCGCGCTGTCGATCGCCAATTCGCCGCTGGTCAAGACGGCTGCCGCCGGCGAAGACGCCAATTGGGGCCGCATCGTCATGGCCGTCGGCAAATCCGGCGAGATGGCAGATCGCGACCGGCTCGCCATCTGGTTCGGCGATGTCAGGGTCGCCGTCAACGGCGAGCGTGATCCCGGCTACTCCGAGGAAGCCGCCTCGAATGTGATGAAGGCGCAAGATATCCCCGTCAAGGTCGATATCGGCCTCGGCACCGGTTCGGCAACCGTCTGGACCTGCGACCTCACCAAGGAATATGTTGCGATCAATGGCGACTATCGGAGCTGATCGTTCATTGATGCAGGCATCTATTTCCTCGCAGAATTTGCCGCTGGTCCGCAGGCTGGAGGCTGTCGGCTTTCGCGCCTGGCCGGCGGCATCGGTGCAGTACGACGGTAGCTGGCAGGTGCGATTGACGGCGGGCTACCCGTCGAACCGGCTGAATTCCATCGTGCCGCTCGATCCCTCGGATCATCGCGACGTCGAGATTCGTCTGGAAAAGGCGAGCCGGAAGTTCGAAGCCTATGGCCGCGCCGCCGTCGTCCGGCAGACGCCGCTCGCCTCGCCGGTGCTGATCGAGCTTCTGCGCACCCAGAACTGGACACGGTTCGACGAGACGGTGGTGATGACATGCGATCTCGCCGAGGCTGAGCTGCCGGATACTCTCGATCATCTGCCGACCCATGATGTCGGCCGTTTCGTCGATGCCAATCTGGCGGTCGAGAAGGCGCCGGCGATCTTGAAACCGGCGCTTGCCGAGATCATTTCGGCGATCAAACCGCCGTCGGGCCTCTTCTTGATCGAAAATGCGGCAAAAGGGCCGCTCGCGACCGTGCTCTGCGTCCAGGACAACGATCTTGCCGGCATCATGTCGCTTTCGGTCTGCGAAACGCGGCGACGCGAAGGGCTCGGCACTGAAATCCTGACGTCGGCGCTACGCTGGGCGCGCATGCGCAGCGCCCGCTCGGCCTGGCTGCAGGTCAAGCTTTCCAATCGCCCGGCCATCGCACTCTATGAACGCCTTGGTTTTCGCGACGCCTATCACTATTGCTATTGGCAGCGGGAGCCGCGATGAGCGAGGCAGGCCGGAAATTATTGCTGGTCGCCGCCTGCGCCTTGATCGATGCCGATGGCCGTATCCTGTTGGCACAGCGCCCCGAGGGAAAGTCGCTGGCCGGGCTCTGGGAGTTTCCCGGCGGCAAAGTCGAGCCCGGCGAGACGCCGGAGGAGACGCTGGTGCGCGAACTCGAGGAAGAGCTCGGCATCAAGACCAAGATCGCCTGCCTGGCACCGCTCACTTTCGCCAGCCATTCCTACGAAACGTTCCACCTGTTGATGCCGCTTTATATCTGCCGGCGCTATGAGGGGATTGCCCATGGCCGCGAGGGGCAGGCTTTGAAATGGGTGCGGGCGCAGGCGCTCCGGGATTACCCGATGCCGCCGGCCGACGAGCCGCTCATCCCGATGCTGCAGGATTTACTTTAGCATTCTCTGATTATTGTCTCGCCGTGCCGTTTTCGGCTGTGGATATTAATGGATCGTTTAACACCTTCTGCCAAAGATCGGCCTCAATCAAGCATCTGGCGTGCGTATTTAAAAGGCTTGACGTCATGGACGATGATTTCTGGAAAGCTGTCCGGGAAAAGGAACGGGCTTCGTCTGCCTCGCGCAGGACGGGCGCGCTCAATATCGCCCTTCTTTTTGGCACGGCGGTGGTCGCGCTGACGCTGATTCTGACGCCGATGCTGGCGGATTCCTCGAAGAAAAGCGTCTTTGCGAGCGCGCCGGTCGATTTCGATACGATCACAACCGGATCGATCCCGAAGAACGAAAGCGGCAAGCACTATACGATTCGTCGCAGCGTGCTTCAGGATACGCCCGGCTCGGTCTGCGTCGTCCAGGGCTACGGTGTTGGCGCCGGTTGCTGAAGCCGGTTGCTTGGAATGACGGACACCGCCAGGTGGCCGTAGAATTGATCGTTGCATCCGGTTCACGCAGAAGGTTGGGGTAATGCGTCTTTTGAAAGCATTTCTTGCAGACGGCACAGGTGCGACGGCGGTTGAATACGGCCTGATCGCCGCCGTCATCTGCACAGCGCTCGTCTCCGGTCTCGGCATCTTTACCGGCAGCCTGCAGAATGTCTTCAGCGTGGTCACCAACACGATGACCGTCAATTGAAGAAGCAGCCGACGATTACTGCCTGAGCTTGTGCTCGTCCACTTTCAGCGCGTCGGCAAGGCGCGCTTTGGCCGAACCCGGCTGGAGCGGCTTCTGCTGGCTCTCGTGGGCAACCCATCCAGAGACATAGATGATCGAGAATGTCGCGCGAATGCGTCCGTCGGGATCGGAATAGCGCTCGGCGTAGATCTCTGCTGCGCGCAGGAAGAAGGCCCGCGTCAGCGGCATGCGGCTGCGGGCTGCGAGCGGATTGCTCATGCCCATCGCCCTGAGATCGCGCATCAGCGGAAAGAGCGAAGCGTATCGCACCGTATAGGTCTCCGCGTCGATCACCGGCAGGGTGAAGCCGGCGCGCTGCAGAAGGCCGCCGACATCGCGCACATCGGCGAAGGGGATGACGCGTGGGCTGGCCCCGCCCGTCAATTCGACCTCGGCGGCCAGGAGCACGTCGCGCAATTCCTGCAGCGTGCCGGCGCCGGGGATGGCCGCCAGGAACAGGCCGTCCGGTTTCAGGGCACGGCGAATCTGGATGAAGACACCCGGTGTATCGTTGGTCAGATGCAGGCTGAGCGGCGCAAGAATGAGATTGGCCGACTGCGGCGCAAGCGGCACGTCCTCGAGCGGCGCTTCGATAAGGGTTTCGCCTCCGCCCGCATAAGCCTTCTCGCTCTCGACTCGGATCATCGTGCCGATCTTGCCCGTTGCCATCGCCATGCGGGCCGCCGCGCCGGTCGTGCCGTGCAACTCTACAGCGGTTTCGAAGTGCCGCTCGACGACGGCAAGCCTCTCGGCCATTTCCTCGGCGGCGATGTCCAGCAGGAAGGCGGCTTTCTGGTCGTTGTTGACAAGCGCGCGATGGCGACGTGCGGCGATCAGGTCTCTGTCGAAGATCGTTTCCATGGCAGTGTCCTTAGTCCCCGGTCGTCTAGGCGGCAAGGCGATTTTCCTTTTCAGGCATATGCGCTAGTCTCGCCCGTATGGGGCCGACCGATTCCGAAAGTCCGTCAAAGTCTTTACGGACGCAGTTCCTGCGACCATTTTCGGCGCTTGCTGATTTTTTCTATCCGCCCGCCTGTTCCGTCTGCGGTATTTCCACAGGTGGCCACCGCGGACTGTGCGCGAAATGCTGGTCCGGCATCCGCTTCATCGAACGGCCCTATTGCGAGGTGCTCGGCATTCCCTTTTCGCACGACCTCGGCGCCGGGATCGTCAGCGCCGAGGCGATCGCCAATCCGCCGCCTTTCGACCGGTTGCGGTCGGCGGCGACCCATGATCACGCGGTTCGCGATCTCGTGCATGGACTGAAATATCGCGATCGCACCGATCTGGCGCCGATGATGGCGGCCTGGATGCTGCGTGCCTCTGACGGTGCGGTCGAAAGCTGCGACGGGCTGATCCCAGTGCCGCTGCACCGCACCCGCATACTGGCGCGCAAGTTCAATCAGGCGGCCGAGCTTGCCCGCCACATGGCGAAACTTTCCGGCAAGCCGCTGCTTGCCACCACGCTTCTGCGCGTCAAGCGCACCAGCCAGCAGGTCGGCCTCGGCGCCAAAGCGCGCGAGGACAATGTCAGAGGAGCCTTCGCGATCGCAAAGGATCGTGAAAACGATATTTTCGGCAAGCGCATCGTTCTCGTCGACGACGTCTATACGACAGGGGCGACAGTCGCTGCCGCAAGCCGGACGCTGCGCAAGGCGGGTGCGGCCGAGATCACGGTTTTGACCTTTGCAAGGGCTCTCTCCGAACCTATATGACAGAAATACCCGGAATCTGTCTGGAGATAACATGGTACCCGTCACGATCTATACACGGCAATTCTGCGGCTATTGCACCCGCGCCAAATCGCTTCTGGAACAAAAAGGGGTCGAATATGTCGAGCACGACGCGACCTATTCGCCAGATCTCCGCCAGGAGATGATCGGCAAGTCGAACGGGCGCACGACTTTCCCGCAGATCTTCATCGGAGCCGATCACGTTGGTGGCTGCGACGATCTGTTCGCGCTCGACCGGGCGGGCAAGCTCGATCCGATGCTCGCCGCCTGAGGAAGATTCTATGAGCTTCAAAGCCGCCGCCGTTCAAATGTGCTCAGGGGTCGATCCAGTGAAAAACGCCGCCGCCATGGCCGGACTGGTGCGCGAGGCAGCGGCTGGCGGGGCGATTTATGTGCAAACGCCTGAGATGACCGGCATGCTGCAGCGCGACCGCGCTGCCGCACGTGCGGTGCTGGCCGACGAGACGAATGACGTCATCGTCGAGACCGGCGCTGATCTTGCCAGGGAACTCGGCATCTACCTGCATGTCGGCTCCACGGCAATCGCCCTTGCCGACGGCAAGCTCGCCAATCGGGGTTTCCTGTTCGGACCGGATGGCCGAATTCTCAATCGCTACGACAAGATCCACATGTTCGACGTCGATCTCGATAATGGCGAGAGCTGGCGGGAAAGTGCCGCCTATACAGCCGGATCGGAGGCGCGCGTTCTGTCACTGCCCTTCGCGGAGATGGGTTTTGCCATCTGCTATGACGTTCGCTTTCCGGCGCTATTCCGCGCCCAGGCGGTAGCAGGCGCCGAGGTGATGACGGTTCCAGCCGCCTTCACCAGGCAGACCGGCGAGGCGCATTGGGAGATCCTGTTGCGCGCACGCGCGATCGAGAACGGCGTTTTCGTCATCGCCGCCGCGCAGGCCGGTCGGCACGAGGACGGGCGCGAGACCTTCGGCCATTCGATGATCATCGATCCCTGGGGCACGGTGCTGGCATCGGCCGGCGCTACCGGCGAAGCGGTCATCCTAGCCGAGATCGATCCCGGCGCGGTCAAGACGGCTCATGACAAGATTCCGAACTTGAGAAACGGCCGGGAGTTTTCCGTCGAGAGGATTGCGGGGGCAGTCGCAGGAGGCGTCGCCGCTTGATCCGCTATTCCCTCACCTGTGACAATGCCCATGAATTTGAAGGCTGGTTTTCGGAAGCAGCCGATTTCGACCGTCAGGTCGCGACCGGTTTCCTCACCTGCCCGGTCTGCCATTCCGTTGCCATATCGAAACTTCTGATGGCGCCCTCGGTGTCGACGGCGCGCAAGAAGGACGAAAGGCAGACGCTGGCGATGGACGCCATGCGCCGGGAGGCCCTGCAAAAGCTGAAGGAGGCCGTCGCCACGGTCAGGGCCAATTCCGAGGACGTCGGCACCAAGTTTCCCGAGGAAGCCCGGAAGATCCACTATGGCGAGGCGGACGCCCGCGGCATCATCGGCCAGGCGACGGTCGACGAGGCGCAGGCGCTGGTGGAAGAAGGCATCGAGATCGCCGCCATTCCTGTTTTGCCGGAAGATGTGAACTGACCGTTCCCAAGCCTCCGGCTTCCCGCAGCCCGGACCGCCGCTCGGGCCTGCCGAAGTGTAGCCGGCTATGCCGGCCGCTTCGCCAGCAGCATATAATTTACGTCCATGTCTTTAGACAGGTTCCACTGGTTTGACAGCGGATTGAAAAATACGCCGGTGCGGTCGATAACGTCGAGGCCGCTCGCCGCAAGCGGTTTTTCCAGTTCTGCCGGGCGCACCAGCTTTTCATACTGATGGGTGCCGCGCGGCAGCCAGCGTAAGATATTCTCGGCGGCGAAGATGGCGAGCGCTGCCGCCTTCATCGTGCGGTTGATGGTCGCAACAATGATCAGGCCGCCGGGGCGGACCATTTTCGCGCAGGTCGTCATGAAGAATTCGACGTCGGCGACATGCTCGACCACTTCCATGTTCAAGACGATATCGAAAGTCTCACCGGCCTCCGCGAGTTCCTCGGCGGTGACGGCGCGGTAATCGACCGGAACGCCGGAGGCCTTCGCATGGGTCGAGGCGATGCCGATATTCTTCTCGGAAGGGTCCGCGCCGACGACGGAAGCGCCCATGCGGGCGACAGGCTCGGACAGAAGGCCGCCACCGCAGCCGATATCGAGCACGCGCAGGCCCTCGAGCGGGCGAGCGCTTTTCGGATTGCGGCCGAAATTCTCGCAGGCCTTGTCCCTTATATAAGCAAGGCGGACGGGATTGAATTTGTGCAGCGGCCTGAATTTGCCGGTCGGGCTCCACCATTCCGCCGCCATCGCCGAGAAGCGGTCCACTTCGCCCTGGTCGATCGTGCTTCTGGCGGTTTCGGTCATCGTCCACTCCTTGTTCGTGACATTTGAAGTCGGACGATCGGTGGCATAAGTCAAGGGGCGCGGAGCGGAGCCCGATGAAACGCGGAGCCGCTTGGCAATTGCTTTATCGCGCGCGCTTGCCTCCCCCCGCCAAACTCGCTAAGAGACGCCGCAACTTGGGGCCTTTGAGGCCTGGGCTTTTAGAGCGGTTCCAGAAATCGGTAATCCGGCTCTTTCGCCAAGCGGTCCGCCCCAGAGCTTTCGTGATGCCGGGTCCGGTTTTCCGCTCTCCGGCGCCAGTCGTGGTAGAGGCATATGGCACGCATCGTAATGAAATTCGGCGGCACGTCCGTCGCTGACCTGGACCGCATCAAGAACGTTGCCCGCCACGTCAAACGCGAAGTCGATGCCGGCCACGAGGTGGCGGTCGTCGTCTCGGCCATGTCCGGCAAGACCAATGAACTCGTCGGCTGGGTGCAGGGCATGCCGAAGGTCATCGGCGCCAATTCTCCGTTTTACGATGCGCGTGAATATGATGCGGTCGTTGCCTCCGGCGAGCAGGTGACTTCGGGGTTGCTGGCGATCGCATTGCAGGCGATGGATATCAATGCCCGCTCCTGGCAGGGATGGCAGATTCCGATCCGCACGGACAACGCGCACGGTGCGGCCCGGATCCTGGAAATCGACGGCTCGGACATCATCAAGCGGATGGGCGAGGGACAGGTCGCCGTCATCGCCGGTTTCCAGGGGTTGGGGCCTGACAACCGCCTCGCTACCCTCGGACGCGGCGGGTCGGATACGTCGGCCGTCGCCATTGCCGCAGCTGTCAAAGCGGATCGCTGCGATATCTATACCGATGTCGACGGCGTCTATACGACCGATCCGCGTATCGTGCCGCAGGCGCGTCGGCTGAAGAAGATCGCCTTCGAGGAAATGCTCGAGATGGCCTCGCTCGGCGCCAAGGTCCTGCAGGTGCGCTCAGTCGAGCTTGCCATGGTGCACAAGGTGCGTACCTTCGTACGCTCGTCTTTCGAAGATCCCGATGCTCCGGGCATGGGCGATCTGTTGAACCCGCCCGGAACGCTGATTTGTGACGAGGATGAAATCGTGGAACAGGAAGTAGTCACCGGCATCGCCTATGCCAAGGATGAGGCTCAGATCTCGCTCCGCCGTCTTGCCGACAGGCCCGGCGTCTCCGCCGCGATCTTCGGGCCGCTTGCCGAATCCCATATCAACGTCGACATGATCGTCCAGAATATCTCCGAGGACGGATCGAAGACCGACATGACCTTCACTGTGCCATCCGGCGATGTCGAGAAGGCGATCAAGGTACTCGGCGACCATAAGGAGAAGATCGGCTACGATGTCGTGCAGAACGAATCGGGGCTGGTGAAGGTATCGGTCATCGGCATCGGCATGCGCAGCCATGCGGGCGTCGCTGCCACCGCGTTTCGTGCACTTGCTGAAAAAGGCATCAACATCAAGGCGATCACCACCTCGGAGATCAAGATTTCCATCCTGATCGATGGTCCCTATGCAGAACTCGCTGTCAGGACTTTGCATTCCTGCTACGGTCTGGATAAGAATTGATTCCCAGCGGGCGGCCTGCCCCTTCAGGTTGAAGAGACGAAGGCGGGCCCGCCGGAACTGAGTGCGTTGTTTCGGGAGCTTGAGACGTCATGAGAGACCTTTCCGGCGGTCCGCGCGTGCTGCTCAGGCGGCTGCGCGAGTTGATGGCAGAGCCGCTGGAGCCGCAGGATCGTCTTGACCGGATCGTCCGCCAGATCGCCAGCAATATGGTGGCTGAGGTTTGCTCGGTCTACGTGCTGCGCGCTGACGGCGTGCTCGAACTCTACGCGACCGAAGGTCTCAAAAGCGAAGCCGTACACCTGGCGCAGCTGAAGATGGGGCAGGGCCTCGTCGGCACGATCGCCGCCTCGGCGCAGCCGCTGAACCTTTCCGACGCGCAATCGCATCCGGCGTTCCGCTACCTGCCGGAGACGGGCGAAGAAATCTACCATTCCTTCCTCGGCGTGCCGATCTTGAGAACGGGTCGCTCGCTCGGTGTTCTCGTCGTGCAGAACAAAGCGAGTCGCAACTATCGCGATGAGGAGGTCGAGGCGCTCGAAACGACGGCGATGGTGCTTGCCGAGATGATCGCCACCGGCGAGCTCAAGAAGATCACCAAGCCCGGCCTCGAGCTCGACCTGACGCGATCGGTGACGATCGACGGCGATACCTATAATGACGGCATCGGCCTCGGCTATGTCGTCTTGCACGAGCCGCGCATCGTCGTCACCAATCTGCTGAACGAGGATGCAGAGAAGGAAATCCGCCGGTTGGCGGAGGCGATGGGTTCGCTCCGTATCTCGATCGACGACATGCTGTCGCGTCGGGACGTCTCGATGGAAGGAGAGCATCGCGAGGTGCTCGAAACCTATCGCATGTTCGCGCACGACCAGGGCTGGGTGCGCAAGCTCGAGGAGGCGATCCGCAACGGCCTGACGGCGGAAGCTGCAGTGGAGAAGGTGCAGAGCGACACCAAGGCGCGGATGATGCGGTTGACAGACCCCTATCTGCGCGAACGCATGCATGATTTCGAGGATCTGGCGAACCGGTTGCTCAGGCAGTTGACGGGTTACACCGGCCGCACGACCGCTGAAGGTTTCCCCAGCGACGCGATCATCCTGGCGCGGGCCATGGGGGCGGCCGAGCTGCTCGATTACCCGCGCGCCAACGTGCGCGGATTGGTGCTGGAAGAGGGGGCGGTGACGAGCCATGTGGTGATCGTCGCCCGCGCCATGGGCATTCCCGTCATCGGCCAGGCGGCGGGCGTCGTGGCACTTGCCGAGAATGGCGATGCCGTGATCATCGATGCCGATGAGGGGCATGTTCATCTGCGGCCGATGGCCGATCATCGGCGCTCCTATGAGGAAAAGGTCCGCTTCCGCGCCCGGCGGCAGGAGCAGTTCCGGGCGTTGCGCGCCATCGAGCCGGTCACCAAGGATGGCCAGCGGATCTCCCTGATGATGAATGCCGGCCTACTGGTCGATCTGCCGCAGCTTTCGGAATCGGGTGCGGAGGGCATCGGTCTCTTCCGCACCGAGCTGCAATTCATGATCGCCTCCACCATGCCGAAGGCGGAGGAACAGGAGCAGTTCTACCGCAATGTGATCAAACAGGCGGCAGGTCGCGCCGTTACCTTCCGCACGCTCGATATCGGCGGCGACAAGGTCGTGCCCTATTTTCGTGGTCACGAGGAGGAAAACCCCGCGCTCGGCTGGCGCGCCATCCGGCTGTCGCTCGACCGGCCAGGACTATTGCGCACCCAGCTGCGCGCTCTGCTGAAGGCGTCTGCCGACACCGAGCTGAAGCTGATGGTGCCGATGGTGACCGAGGTTTCCGAGCTGAAGATAGTGCGCGAGCTCTTGCAGAAGGAAGTCCAGCATCTCTCGCGCTTCGGTCATGGGCTGCCGCGCAAGCTGCAATTCGGAGCGATGCTGGAGGTGCCTGCATTGCTTTGGCAACTCGACGAACTGATGGAGGCGGTCGATTTCGTGTCGGTCGGTTCCAACGACCTCTTCCAGTTTGCGATGGCAGTCGATCGCGGCAATGCGCGGGTGTCGGATCGCTTCGATCCGCTTGGCAAGCCGTTTTTGCGCATCCTGCGGGATATCGTGCGAGGGGCGGATCGGAACAAGACGCCCGTGACGCTCTGCGGCGAGCTTGCCGGCAAGCCGCTTTCGGCAATGGCGCTGCTCGGCATCGGCTTTCGCTCGATCTCGATGTCGCCGGCCTCGATCGGGCCGGTGAAGGCGATGCTGCTGGGGCTTGATGTCGGGGCGCTTGCGAAGGCGATGGACGAAGTACTGGATGATCATCGCAGCACGGAACCGATGCGCGAGGTGCTTGCCCGCTTCGCCGACAGCCACAATATTCCCCTTTAGACAGATAGAAGAAGAATCGGAGTGAAGGGTGGCGAAGCTTCCCGTTGAAAAGATGCGCGAGCTGGAACGCCGTTTCGGCGAGATCGAGGCGCGCATGTCGGCAGGTCCTGCCGCCGACGTCTATGTGAAGCTCGCTTCTGAATATTCCGAGCTGCAGCCTGTCGTGACGAAAATCCGCGCCTATCAGAAATCCATCGACGAACTTGCCGATCTCGAAACCCTGCTCGAGGACAAATCGGTCGATCGCGAGATGCGCGATCTCGCCGAACTCGAACTGCCCGACGTGAAAGCCCGGATCGAGGCGCTGGAGCAGGAAATGCAGATCCTGCTTCTGCCGAAGGATGCAGCCGACGAAAAAAGCGCGATTCTTGAAATCCGGGCCGGCACCGGCGGCTCGGAAGCTGCGCTTTTTGCGGGCGATCTGTTTCGCATGTACGAGCGTTTTGCGGCGGAAAAGGGCTGGAAGGTTGAAGTTCTCTCGGCAAGCGAGGGCGAGGCGGGCGGCTACAAGGAAATCATCGCGACGATCACCGGCCGGGGCGTCTTTGCCAAGCTGAAATTCGAATCCGGCGTGCACCGCGTGCAGCGCGTGCCGGAAACCGAGGCGGGTGGGCGCATCCATACCTCGGCCGCGACGGTGGCCGTTCTGCCGGAGGCCGAGGAGATCGACATCGAGATCCGGCCGGAAGATATCCGCATCGACACCATGCGCTCTTCGGGCGCCGGCGGTCAGCATGTCAACACGACCGATTCGGCGGTGCGCATCACCCATCTGCCGAGCGGCATCGTCGTCACCAGTTCGGAAAAATCGCAACACCAGAATCGCGCCAAGGCGATGCAGGTGCTGCGATCCCGATTGTACGACGCCGAGCGGCAGCGAGCCGACAACGAACGTTCAGCCGACCGCAAGAGCCAGGTCGGCTCCGGGGATCGCTCCGAACGCATTCGCACCTATAATTTCCCTCAGGGCCGTGTCACGGACCATCGGATCAATCTGACGCTCTACAAGCTCGACCGGATGATGGAAGGCGAGATCGAGGAGGTGGTCGATGCGCTGATGGCCGATTACCAGGCGAGCCAGTTGGCCCAGCTCGGCGAACAGCAATGAGCGCCACGGTCGCCGATATGCTTGCCGAAGCGCGGCGTCGCTTCTCCGAAGCAGGCATCATCGATCCGGCGACCGATGCACGGCTGCTTATCGCGGGCCTTCTGAAGCTGTCGTCGACAGAGCTGCTGACGCGATCGGCCGAGAGGCTTTCGCCTGAGCAGATTGAGGGGATTTTCGCGGCGATCGAACGGCGGCTCGGCCATGAGCCGGTGCATCGCATCCTCGGCGAGCGGGAATTTTACGGCCTGCCGCTTCGGCTTTCGGCGGAAACGCTGGAACCGCGGCCGGATACGGAAATCCTGGTCGACACGGCGCTGATCTATCTCAGGGACCTTGCAAAGGTTCAGGGCCATCTCCATATTCTAGACATGGGAACCGGGACGGGGGCGATATGCCTTGCACTCTTGAGCGAGTGTCCTGAGGCATCGGGAGTCGGTAGCGACATATCGGCGGATGCACTGCTGACGGCAAGGTCGAACGCAGAGAGAAACGGATTGCAGGATCGTTTTCAGGCCATACAGTCGAGCTGGTTTGAAAACATCCAAGGTTCGTTTCACGCGATTGTCTCAAATCCGCCCTATATTGCATCCAATGTCGTTCACGATCTCGCTCCCGAAGTGACGAAATTTGATCCGGTTGCGGCTCTGGATGGCGGCTCCGATGGGCTTGACGCCTACAAAGCCATAGCTAAGGATGCGGCCAGGTTCATGAAGCCCGACGCGATCGTCGGACTGGAAATCGGCTACGATCAGCGAAACGATGTGACGGCGATCTTCGAAGCGGAAGGCTTCAAGTGCCTCAAATCCGTGAAAGATTATGGTCAGAACGACAGGGTGCTCGTGTTCGCGCTCGCGTGATGGGCGATAATTGCGGCATCGGACAGGACATTATTGCTATTGCGAAGAAAAGGCTTGGATTTCCTGAGGAAGCAATATAGGTTGCGGTCACGTGTTGGGCAGATAGGAATGAACGAGATTCGTTCGGTACTTGGTTTGCCTCGGGGGTCCGCTCTTTTAAACGAGAGTTTCAGCGGTTGAACACGACCCAATGCGTGAATCAGTCAATCTGACTTGAGAACCAAGCGGCAGGTCGGCGCGAAGGCGCAGTATGCTCGCGGCACAAAGGTCCTGACGCGGTTTTCCGGTCATGGCGGTTGGTGCCATGTATCCATCACAAACAGAGAATTCAGGTGAACGATCTATGAGGCCAGGACAGCAGAACAAGCGCGGTCGAGGGCGTGGTAACAACAATAACAATGGCGGCGGTGGAAATAACAATAACAACAATTTCAACCGCAAGGGCGGCAATCCGCTGACCCGGACCTATGACAGCTCCGGACCCGATGTGAAGATTCGCGGTACCGCGCAGCATATCGCAGAAAAATATGCGCAGCTTGCCCGGGACGCCCAGAGCTCCGGCGACCGCGTCATGGCCGAGAACTATCTTCAGCACGCCGAACATTATAATCGTATCATCGCAAGCGCCCAGGCTCAGATGCAGGAGCGCTTCCAGCGCGACGACCGCGGCGAATACAATGAGCGAGACGGCGCCGATCGCGACAGCGACGATATCGACAACACTGACAATGACGGCGATGATGTCGCCATCGTTCAACCTCCGCAGAACAGGCAGCATCAGCCGCAGCCGCGGCCGGCAGCACCGGTTGCCGCACCTGCTCCAGCACTGCAGCCCGAGGTGATCGACGGAACCGGTCCTCAGCCGGAGATCGAAGGCATTCCAGCCGAGGTTGCCATGGACGAAGAAGGTTCCACCGGTCAGCCGCGCGAACGCCAGCCCCGCCGCCGCAGCGCCGGCAATCGTCCCCGTCGCCCGCGTCGTGGCGCTGAAGGCGATGCAGCCTCCGAAGGTGAAGGTGGCACCGCCGAGGCACCTGTGTTGGCGGACGCGGCATCAGAGTGAGCCGGCGCTTCTTCTTTAAGAGGAAGCGGGCCTTCTGCCATCTACTCGAATTGCTTGAAATCCCCGGACTGGTGCCGGGGATTTTCATTTTTGCCGGCTCTTTAAACTCGAAGAACAGGCTACCATATTCTCCTCGAACTGCTTCGCCCCAATCGCAACGGGCAAGCACGGCCTGCCTTTTCAGGGGGTTGATCTCAATCATCGGTCTGCGCCTCGAAAGGGCAGGGCGATCAATGGAGGTAGAATATGAATATCGAGAAATATTCAGAGCGGGTGCGCGGTTTTATCCAGTCGGCCCAGACCTATGCGCTGGCGCAGGGTCATCAGCAATTTTCGCCCGAACATGTGCTCAAAGTCCTGCTCGATGACGATCAGGGCATGGCGGCGTCGCTGATTGAGCGTGCGGGCGGCGATCCCAAGGCGGTTCGCCTCGCCAATGACGCGGCTCTTGCCAAGCTGCCGAAAATTTCAGGCGGCAACGGCAACATCTACCTGGCGCAGCCGCTCGCCAAGGTGCTTTCGACGGCGGAAGAGGCGGCCAAGAAGGCGGGCGACAGTTTCGTCACGGTGGAACGTCTGCTGCAGGCGCTGGCGATCGAATCCTCGGCGTCGACCCATTCGGCGCTGAAGAATGCAGGCGTGACTGCCCAGGGCCTCAACCAGGTCATCAACGACATCCGAAAAGGGCGGACGGCAGATTCCGCCAGTGCCGAGCAGGGCTTCGATTCGCTCAAGAAATTCGCACGCGATCTGACCGGCGAAGCCCGCGAGGGCAAACTCGATCCGGTGATCGGGCGTGACGACGAGATCCGCCGCACGATCCAGGTGCTGTCGCGCCGCACCAAGAACAACCCGGTGCTGATCGGCGAGCCGGGCGTCGGCAAGACGGCGATCGTCGAAGGTCTGGCCCTGCGCATCGTCAACGGCGACGTGCCGGAATCGCTCAAGGACAAGAAGCTGATGGCGCTCGACATGGGCGCGTTGATCGCGGGTGCGAAATACCGCGGCGAATTCGAAGAACGGCTGAAGGCCGTCCTCAATGAAGTCCAGGCGGAAAACGGCGAGATCATCCTGTTCATTGACGAGATGCACACGCTGGTCGGCGCCGGCAAAGCCGATGGGGCGATGGATGCTTCCAACCTTTTGAAGCCCGCGCTTGCCCGCGGCGAGCTGCATTGCGTCGGCGCGACCACGCTCGACGAATATCGCAAACATGTCGAGAAGGATCCGGCTCTTGCCCGCCGCTTCCAGCCTGTTGTCGTCGACGAACCGACGGTCGAGGACACGATTTCGATCCTGCGCGGCCTGAAAGAAAAATACGAGCAGCATCACAAGGTGCGCATTGCCGACGCGGCGCTGGTTGCGGCCGCGACGCTTTCCAACCGCTATATCACAGATCGTTTCCTGCCCGACAAGGCGATCGATCTGATGGACGAGGCGGCAGCGCGGCTGCGCATGCAGGTGGATTCCAAACCGGAAGAGCTCGACGAACTCGACCGCCGGATCATTCAGATGAAGATCGAGCGCGAGGCGCTGAAGAAGGAAACCGACGTTGCTTCCGCCGATCGATTGAAGCGGCTGGAGACCGAGCTCACCGCGCTGGAAGAGGAAGCCGATGCGCTGACGGCCCGCTGGCAGGCGGAAAAGCAGAAGCTCGGCCTTGCCGCCGATCTCAAGAAGCAGCTCGATGACGCGAGAAACGAACTGGCGATCGCCCAGCGCAAGGGTGAATTCCAGCGCGCCGGCGAACTGACCTACGGGGTGATTCCGGATCTCGAAAAGCAGCTCGTCGAAGCCGAGAAGCAGGATGGCGAGCGCGGCGCGATGGTGCAGGAGGTGGTAAGCCCCGACAATATCGCCCATGTCGTTTCCCGCTGGACCGGCATCCCGGTCGACAAAATGCTGGAGGGCGAACGCGACAAGCTGCTTCGCATGGAAGACGAGCTGGCGAAATCGGTGATCGGTCAGGGCGATGCGGTTCAGGCCGTGTCGCGCGCGGTGCGGCGCGCGCGCGCCGGACTGCAGGACCCGAACCGGCCGATCGGCTCGTTCATCTTCCTTGGCCCTACCGGCGTCGGCAAGACCGAGCTTACCAAGGCGCTCGCCCGCTTCCTCTTCGATGACGAAACGGCGATGGTGCGCATGGACATGTCGGAATATATGGAGAAACACTCCGTTGCCCGGCTGATCGGCGCGCCTCCCGGCTATGTCGGTTATGATGAAGGTGGAGCGCTGACGGAAGCCGTGCGCCGCCGGCCGTATCAGGTCGTGCTGTTCGACGAGATCGAGAAGGCACATCCCGACGTCTTCAACATCCTGCTGCAGGTGCTTGACGACGGACGGCTGACAGACGGCCAGGGCCGGACAGTCGATTTCCGCAATACGATGATCATCATGACCTCGAACCTCGGAGCCGAATATCTGACGCAGCTCCGGGACGGCGACGATAGCGATACGGTTCGCGAGCAGGTGATGGATGTCGTGCGTGGGCATTTCCGGCCCGAATTCCTGAACCGCATCGATGAGATCATTCTCTTCCACCGCCTGAAACGCGAGGAGATGGGTGCGATCGTCGACATTCAGCTGAAGCGGCTGGTGGCATTGCTGTCCGAACGCAAGATCGTCATCGACCTTGACGAGGACGCTCGTCACTGGCTGGCGAACAAGGGTTACGATCCGATTTACGGCGCAAGGCCGCTGAAGCGGGTTATCCAGAAGTTCGTGCAGGACCCGTTGGCCGAGCAGATCCTGTCGGGCCAGGTGCCCGACGGATCGACCGTCAAGGTGACGAACGGTTCGGACCGGCTGCAGTTCAGGACGCGGCAGACGGTGAGCGAAGCGGCGTAAGCAACGTCGCCGGAAATGGCGGCTTCGGCCGCCATTTTCGTTTGGTCGGCCGCTACCAAAAGCATCTCAGCCGATCGGCGAAATGGATTTTACTTGCTCGCCATCTGGTCCTGCGCCGGCGGATTGTTGAGCAGCGTATCGATACGCTTGCGCTCATCTTCGAATTTCGCCAGCGTTTCGCCTTGCAGCGACTTGCCGCCCGGGAGTCGGATGCGCAGCGGATCGACCTTGGTGCCGTTGACGATCAACTCGTAATGTAGATGCGGCCCGGTGGATTCGCCTGTTGTGCCGACCCAGCCGATCACCTGGCCCTGGCGGATCTTCGCGCCGGGAACGACGCCCTTGGCGATG